>JANOCW010000290.1:0-3572 GCA_031412375.1 Gemmatimonadaceae bacterium
CGCGACGACGGTGTCCGCAACAGTCGCCAGCCGGAACCGGACGACATAGAACGGAATGGGCGCGCTGGCCGAGTCACCTATCACCCGCACTTCGAGCGGAGGCGAGGTGTTGAGCGCCGGGTTGCTGAACGAGTATCGCAGCGTGTCGATCGTCCCGAACCGGGCGACCGCCGTCGGCGGGGCGACGATCTCGAGCGTGAGCGGCGCCGACTGAAGGTCCCCGATCGACGCGACGACCCGAACGGTCCCGCGGCCGGTGCCCGTTGCCACGAGGTAGCCCGTCGACGGATCGAGGGTGACCGAACCGGACGTGTCGACGACGATGAACGACACCTCGGCATTCTCGATCGGGCTCCTGCGCAGGTTGTAGGCGACGGCGCGCAACGGAACCACGTTTCCTTCGATGTCACGAAGCGTGTCCCCACTCACGATCGACGGGAATGGCAGCGCCTCGAACTCGAGGGAAAACGGTTCGTCGGGACCCGTCGTGTCCGTGCAACCAAGCCAAGGCAGCCCGAGCGCCAGCGCCAGGGCAAGCGTCGGTCCCAGCGGTCGCCGCCGGCGCCACATCATCGCGCGACTGCCGGGTCCCACGCGAACCGCTCGGCGAGGAGCGCAGCAATGCGCATGTAGGCGACGGCGGCCGCGTCGGCTGGATCGCGGAGCACGACCGGCTGTCCCGCCGCGAATCCGTCGGCTGCGGCGGGTGTGCGCGGAATCGTGATGTCGAAGACCATGTTCGTGGGGAGGTGCGACCGCACGTAGTCCGCGATCATGACGCAGCCCGGGCTGGACGCCTCGAACATCGTCAGGAGGAGTCCATCGAGCGTCAGTTCCTCATTACCGCTCACGATGTCCTGAATGCCGCGGAGGATCTGCGGCGTGGTCTGCATCGCGAGTGGCTCGCACTGGAGTGGGACGACGACATGCTGGCTCGACTCGAGCACACGCCGGACCACGCCGCCAAGGCCCGGGGGCGTATCGACCACCACGACATCGCACCGCGCGCGGGCAGCAGTGAGGAGGTCGCGGAACAGCGTCGTTTGGGTGACGAGCTCCTGGTAGAACGCATGATCGGCTTCATCGCTCACCGAACCCGCGAGGATGACGCGCATGAGCGGAAGCGCGGTGGGGAGGATGACGTCCCGAATCGGGCGCGCACCGCTGAGGTAATCGGACAGTCCATGAATCTCGTGTCCGGGGCGCAGGCCGACTCCGAATCGAACCGATCCCTGCGGATCTGCATCGACGATCAGAGTCTTCAAGCCACGACGCGCAAACGACGCCGCGAGATTGACGGCGGTCGTCGTCTTCCCGACGCCCCCTTTCTGGCTGACGACGGCGAGGACTCGGCCAGGCCTAGAGGTCAGTGTCGGTCACCGGCTCGGCGCGACCGGCGCGCAGCGCCTCGAGCGTTTGCCGGGCGTGACGCACCCACCGGTCGGCTTCCGCGCCTTTCGGCGGCTGGTTGAGAAAACGCTCGAGATGATCCTGGGCTCCGGGGATATCGCCTCGCTTGAGCAGGAGAAACGCGAGCCCGTAGTGGGCGCCGGAGAGACGAGGCTCGAGGTCGAGCGCGCGGCGGTAGCACCGCACCGCCTCGTCGAGGCGACCGGTCTTCGAGAACGCGATCGCCATGTTCTGGAGCACCTTCGGATCGTCAGGCTGGTCGCGCAGCGCGAGGCGATACGACGTCAGGGCCGCGTCATAGTCGCCCTGCCGCTCGAGCGCGAGCGCCTCACTCAGGTAGTCCAGGCGCTGCGGCTTGAGCTCGCTCTCCGACTTGCCACCAACGAGGCGGCTCCACCAGGACATGAGTCGCGAATCGGGTCAAAGGAGGGCCCACGGCGCGGGCGGCCGACGCCCCGTGTGCGCGGTGTCGAGTGCACCATTTCGCACGAGGGGTCGCCGCAAAGCTAGGGGCTGGCACGTATCCGAGCAACAGCGCAGCGTTGACGTCGGCGGGCATCGTGCACGCGCTTCCCCGGCTCTCCGCCACCGGGTAGCTTGCGACTCATCGATCGCGCGCGCTCTCCAGGGGAGATCAATGCCACGTCGTTACACCGTCGATCCAAGCAAGGGCGTTCTCAACGTGGAATGGCCGCTGTTCGGCGAGCTCTCGCGGGCGCTCGCACTGAAGGTCGCGCGTGCTTACGACCCAGAGGTCGTCATCGGCATCGCGACGGCGGGTGTCGTCCCGGGCGCCGTCATCGCGGCCATTCTCGACCGCGAGTTCCACTCGATCACGGTCAGCCGCCGCTATCGTGCAGCGGCGGTTCGTGAAACGCCGTCGGTGATGGGCGCAGCACCGGCAGAGGCACGCGGGCGTCGCGTGCTCATCGTCGATGAGACGTGCGATTCGGGTGACACCATGCGCCTCGCCGTGAGCGCGCTCGTGAACGCAGGTGCGAGCGATGTGCGCACGGCCGTGAGCTTCCGAACGGGCACCTACGAGCCGGACTTCCACGCACTCGCCACCGAAAGCACGATCATCCTGCCGTGGGATCGCGAAGTGCTCATCAACGGCGATCTCGTGCCGAACCCGCTGTACCGCGACGCCGGCCTGTACGCCGACGGCTGACCTCAGCCCATCTGCGAGACCGCCTCGTTGTAGGCGACGCCGCTCTCGAGCTTCAGATAGACATGCTCCATGACCTGGGCGTTGCCGACGAGGAACCGGCAGCGGCCGTCACCCATGGAGCGGCATTCCACCTCGAGCACGGCGAGCGGCGCTTCCGCGATCCTGCCGAAGAAGCTCGCGAACATGCCGGTGGTGAGGTGACAGCCGGGCTGCGTCAGTGCGCTCGCTGGATCGGCTTCGCCCCAGTCATCCGAATCCAGCGCGGCGACCGCTTCTCCCAGCGGCCCGATCGCGAGCGACCCCCAGCCCGCGGCGCGAAAGTATTCGGTTGCTGCTGCCTCGAATGCGGGGAGGTCCAGCTCCGCGGGATCGACAGTACCGCGACCACGCAACCATTCGCTGAACGAGCCGAACAGGGCGTCCCCGCCGGCGTATCCGGCCTCCTGCAGGTAGGTCGCCGCCGACGGACCCGCGTCGCGCATCAGGGCCGCGCGCAATGCGGCGAGCGACGCGCGCGTCAGCGCCACCATCTGGTGATCGGCGAGATCGATACGGTCAGGCATGGCGGTAACTATTTCCCGGGTCCGAGTCTGCGCAAGAGCTCTGCCTCGTCAATGATCGCGACGCCCAACGAACGCGCCTTTTCCAGCTTGCCGCCCGCGCTCTCCCCGGCGACGACGAAGGTCGTACTCTTCGACACGGAGCTCGTCACACGCCCGCCTGCCCGCTCGATCCGTTCGGTGGCAGCGGGCCGCGAGAGCGTGGGGAGGGTGCCGGTGAGGACGACCGTCGCACCGGCGAGGGCACCGCCGACGGCGGCGGGTTGGGCCTCCATCATGTTCACGCCGAGCGCCGCCATGCGCTGCACCAGCTCGCGGCCGGCAGGGTTCGCGAAGAACCCCGTCACCGCGGTGGCGATCGTGCCTCCTATACCACGAACCTCGAGGATCTCATCCTCGGTCGCGCCCATCAGCGCCTCGATGCTCCCGAA
>JANOCW010000291.1:0-3544 GCA_031412375.1 Gemmatimonadaceae bacterium
CGACCTCTTTTCCAACGTCGTCAGCGTCCGGCTGATGCAGCATGCCGCAACGCTCGACCTGGCGCAGTTCGAGGATCCTGAATTCTACGATCACCTCGAGCGCGCGCGCCGTCAGACGGTGGGGCGCATCGGCCTGCTGACAGGACTGCTCGGCATGGCGCAGGATGCCCTGACGCTCATGACCCTCGGTGCCGCACTGCTCGTCTACAGTCCGTGGCTGATGCTGTTGCTCGTCGTGGCGGTCGTGCCGAGCTTCGTCGGCGAGACCCACTACGCGGCGCTGGGATACTCCCTGCTTTTTCGCCGGACGCCGGAGCGGCGGCTGCTCGATTACCTGCGCTTCGTCGGCGCAAGCGACGACACGGCGAAAGAGGTCCAGATGTTCGGCCTCGCGCCCTGGCTGACGGAGCGCTACCGCACGCTCGCCGACCGATTCTACGACGAGAACAAGGATCTCTCGATCCGCAAGGCGGTTGTCGGGACGGGCCTCTCGGTGGTCGGCACGCTCGGCTACTACGGGGCATATGCGCTCATCCTCGTGCAGGCTGTCGAGGGGCAGATCACGATCGGCTCGCTCACGTTTCTCGCCGGGTCGTTCGCCCGGAGCCGCGATCTGATCCAGCGCCTCCTGCTCGGCGCGAGCGGCATTCACGAACAGGCGCTCTACCTGCGCGATCTGTTCATCTTCTTCGAGATGAAGCCGACGATCGCCTCAAGCCCGGGAGCGCCCGCGGTCGCCCGCCCGCTGGCGACAGGCTTCGTGTTCGAGGATGTCGGTTTCCGGTATCCGGGAAGCGACCGGTGGGCCGTGCGTCACGTCCACCTCGCGCTTCGCCCAGGGGAGCGCGTCGCGCTCGTCGGCGAGAACGGGGCTGGCAAGACGACGCTCACGAAGCTGCTCGGGCGCCTCTACGACCCGACCGAGGGCCGCATCACCCTTGATGGCGTCGACCTGCGTGAGTATGACCTGGCGTCGCTCCGCCAAGCGATCGGCGTCATCTTCCAGGACTTCGTTCGCTTCGACATGCGTTTCGACGAGAACATCGGCGTCGGCGAGATCGCCACCGCGCAGGCGTACCTCGATACCGCATCCGATGTAACCGGCGCCGAAGAGGAGGGACCTGCTGGCGCGGAGGCGAACGGGGGCGCACCACGGGTACCGGTACGCTCCGCTCTCGCCGACCTTCCGCCCGCACTCCAGCTCGCGGCGGAGCAATCGCTCGCCACGTCGCTCCTCCCGCGTCTCCCGGCGGGCTACCGGCAGATGCTCGGCCGCCGGTTCGAGGAAGGCATCGACCTCAGCGGCGGCGAATGGCAGAAGATCGCGCTCGCGCGTGCTTATATGCGCGACGCGCAGGTGCTGATCCTCGATGAGCCGACGGCCGCACTCGATGCGAGGGCGGAGTACGAAGTGTTCGTGCGATTCACGGAGTTGATGGCAGGACGCACCGCCGTGCTCATCTCCCATCGGTTCTCGACGGTGCGGATGGCCGAGCGCATCGTCGTGCTCAAGGACGGGGAGGTCATCGAAGAGGGAACGCACGGCGCGCTGGTGCTGCGGGGCGGGCTGTACGGCGAGCTCTTCGCCATGCAGGCCGCGGGATACCGCTGATGCGCAGCGGACGCCGGCAGCACATCGTTCATCCGACATGACCGATTCGACCCCCTCGACGCCGGGCCGCACGCGGCCTGCTCCCAAAGCGCGCTATCGGCAGCTCGATGACGCGCACATCGTGCAAACGCTGTCGCGGCTCTGCGACCGTATCGCCGAGCGATTTCCCGGCGCGGGCCTGGTCGGAGTGAGCGAGGAGCTCCTCGCGCTCGCGCACGAGGCCGCCGGGTGTGTCGCCTATCTCCGGCGCCCGCACTGGCCGATCCGCATCGGCGTCGGCATCGCCATCACCATCATGGCGGCCGTGCTCCTCGCGATCGCCGCGACGGTCCGGCTGCCCGCCCGCGTCGATGGACTGACCGAATTCGTGCAGGCGATCGAGTCCGGCATCAACGACCTGATATTTCTGGGCATCGGCGTGTACTTCCTCCTGACGACCGAGACGCGCATCAAGCGGCGCCGCGCCCTCGAGGCGCTGCATCAGATCCGCAGCGTCGTCCACATCGTCGACATGCACCAGCTGACGAAGGACCCGGAACGCCTGCTCACGCCGCATCTCGATACGGCATCCTCACCGGCGCGCACGATGACGGCGGCGCAGATCGGGCGATACCTCGACTACTGCAGTGAGCTCGTGTCCCTGTCCAGCAAGGTCGCCGCCCTCTTCGTCCAGCACTTCAACGATCCGGTCGTCCTGTCGGCGGTCGACGAGATCGAGACTCTCGCGACGGGCATTTCCGGGAAGCTCTGGCAGAAGATCACCATGCTCGACCACGCGACGCGCCGCAGTGATGGTTCCGGCGCGAGTGCCTAGCATCCTCGGCATTTCGCGGCCGTTGCAAGAGCTTCCTCATGAAGAGCATGAAGGGTCCATGAAGCGACATGGAGGAATCGCGGGGAGCAGTCCCGCCGTCAATTAGTCCGCGTACGGCGACTCCCCATCGTCGGAAGGATGCTTCCCGAAGGATGCACGCAGCCTGCGCACGGTCTCATCCACCGGGGACAGCGCACCGACCGGCGCGAGTGACCGCGCGAGGTCGAGCAGCATGGGGCTCAGGTGTGCACCGTATCGGAGCAGGCTCGCGGCGCGCGTGCGGACCGCGAGGAGGAATGCCAGCGGCGCCTGGTCGCGCTTGAGCGCGTTGCATCCCGGACAGGCGAGGACGAGGTTGTCGCGGCGGTCATACGCGGTCTGCCCGCGCCGCGGCGCAACGTGGTCGAGCGTCATCACCTTCGCCGTGAACTTGCGGTCGCAGTACGCGCAGACCGGGCCGTGCTCGGCCAGGAGCCACACCTTCGTATCGAGGTAGGCGTTGCGGCTCGTCGGCTGCGACGTGAGCTGCACCCGTGGAGTCGAGCTGCCGGAGCCGCGCTTTCGGCGAGAGGGGCGGCGACGGGACGGGGCGACCGGCGGAGGAGGCACCGCGGCTGCCGTCGGCCGAGCTGGCCGCGACGAGCGCGACTTGCGCGATGAGCGGGACTTGCGCGCTGAACGGGACGGTGTGTCGCGCGACGGCGAGCCTTTGGGCGTCGGAGCGTCGGCGTATGGATTATCGTGGGGCGGTCGTGACAACTGTCTGAGTGGGTGGTTGTTGAATGAGGACGGGGGGTCACCCCACACCGTCACAGCGAATGATACACGGCTGGCAGGGTGGCGGTCCCGCCCACGGGATCAAACCCGGGGGCGGGTCTGCTGTTTCAGGCCTCAGTATCAGGGCGGGAGGTGCGGTTCCCTGGCGGCGTCCCCGGCCGGCGTCGCGACGCGGGACTCGGCGGGCTTCACGTTCAGGAGCCAGTAGGAGAACCACTGGCGGAGGCGTCCGAGCCGATCGACGAGCAGCCACGGCTCGCCGGAGCGCGACAGCTCGTGCGTCGAGCGCGGGTAGCGCACCAGCTCTGCCGGCACTCCCTGCTTCCGCAGCGCGACGAACC
>JANOCW010000292.1:0-10719 GCA_031412375.1 Gemmatimonadaceae bacterium
CAGCCGATCACCGCGGCGCACGGCGACAGCCGTGTACACGGTGTGCGTTCTCCCACTGAGCATCCGGAGCATTCGTGCGGCATCGTCCGGGTGACGCGGCTTGCCGAGCACCACGTCGTCGATCACGACGATCGTATCCGACCCGATTGCGAGCGTCATCTCATCGGGCTCCACCGACGATGCCTTCGTCCGCGCGAGTCGCTCGGCATAGACGGCAGGGGCTTCACCGTCGTGGATGCGCTCGTCGACGTCCGCGGGGCGAACCTCGTGCGCGACTCCGATAAGGGTCAGGAGCTCGCGCCGCCGCGGAGAAGCGGATGCGAGAACGACGCGAACGCCCATCACCGCTCCAGCCAGAGGGTGACCGGCCCATCGTTCACGAGCTCGACGTCCATCATCGCACCGAACTCGCCGGTCTGGACCACCGCTCCCCGCGCCCGGAGCAAGGCGACGAATCGTTCGTAGAGCGGGATCGCGAGCTCCGGTCGCGCGGCGGCGATGAAGCTCGGTCGGCGACCGCGCGAGGCGTCGCCGTAGAGCGTGAACTGGGAGACGACGAGCAGTGCGCCCCCGATGTCGGCCAGCGCCAGGTTCATCTTGTCCTCGGCATCCGGAAAGATCCGGAGCCCGAGAATCTTGTCCGCCATCCACTCGAGCTGCACTTCGCCGTCACCGTCGGTGAATCCGACGAGAGCGAGCAGGCCCCGGTCGATGCGACCGCTGACTCTCGACTGGTCACCCTCGCGGACACGTACCTCGGCCCGCGAAACGCGCTGTAGAGCCACACGCATCGCGGACCGACCGCCTCACTCCACGGTGACCGACTTGGCGAGATTGCGCGGCTGGTCGACGTTGCACCCGCGTTTCACGGCGATGTAATACGCCAGCAACTGGAGCGGGACGGCGGCCAGCACCGGAGTCAGCATGTCGATCGTTTGCGGGATGCGGATCTCGTGGGCCAGCAGGCCCGCGAGCTGGGGCTCGGCCCGACTCGTGATGGCGACCACGCGTCCTCCGCGGGCCTTCACCTCCTGGACGTTCGACACGACCTTGTCGAACACCGAGTCGTGCGGGGCAATGAACACGACCGGCATCTCGGAGTCGATCAGTGCAATCGGACCGTGCTTCATCTCCGCTGCCGGGTATCCCTCGGCGTGGATGTAGCTGATCTCCTTGAGCTTGAGGGCACCCTCGAGCGCCACCGGGAAGTTGAAGCCGCGGCCGAGATACAGAAAGTTGGAGGAGCCGGCGTACTCGTCCGCGATCGCCTCAATGAGTGGCGCCTGGTCGAGAATCTCCTGGATCTGGCTCGGCAGCAGCGCAAGCGCCTGAATGATCTCCACGCCGCGAACGGTCGACAGTGCGCGCAGCCGGCCCATGCGGAGCGTCAGCAGCGCGAGGGCGACCACCTGGCTGGTGAACGCCTTCGTGGACGCGACGCCGATCTCCGGCCCGGCGTGCAGGTACACGCCACCGTCGGACTCGCGGGCAATCGTCGAGCCGACGACGTTCACCAGGCCGATCGTTCGCGCGCCACGGCGCTTCGCCTCTCGCATCGCGGCGAGCGTATCGGCCGTCTCTCCCGACTGCGAGATCACCACGCACAGGGTTCGCGGCGTGACGATGGGGTTTCGGTACCTGAATTCCGACGCGTACTCCACCTCGACGGGGATTCGGGTCATCTCCTCGAGCATGTGCTCGCCGATGAGGGCGGAGTGCCAGCTCGTCCCGCAGGCCGTGATGATGATGTTGTCGATGTGGAGCAGGTCGTCATCCGTCATGTTCAGGCCCGAGAGCTTCGCAGTGCCCTCGGCCGGGAGCATGCGCCCGCGCATGGTGTTCTCGATGGTCGCCGGCTGCTCGAAGATCTCCTTCAGCATGAAATGCTCGAAGCCGCCCCGTTCGATCTGCCCGAGATCCCAGTCGATCTTGCTCACGGTTCGCGTCATCTCTTGGGCGTCGAGGTCGATCACGCGGTAGCCCCCCCGGTCGAGCACCGCGAGGTCACCGTCATCGAGGTACACGACCTGCCTCGTGTGCTCGAGGATCGCAGACACGTCGCTGGCGATGTAGTACTCGTGCTCCCCGAGGCCGACGATCAGCGGGCTGCCCTTCCGCGCCGCGACGATCTTGTCCGGATCAGCGCTCGAGATGACGGCGATGCCATAGGTGCCGTGCACCATGTGGAGCGCCTCCGTCACTGCCTGCTCGAGGTTCCCGTCCCACGAGGACTCGATCAGGTGGGCGAGCACTTCGGTATCGGTCTCGGACCTGAACACGTGACCGTTGTCCTCCAGCCAGCGCCGGAGGGCGGTCGCATTTTCGATGATGCCATTGTGCACGACCGCGATATTCCCCTTGCAGTCGATGTGAGGATGGGCGTTGCCGGTGGTCGGCGCGCCGTGGGTCGCCCAGCGAGTGTGCGCGATGCCCAGCGTCCCGGCGATCGGGCTGCCCAGCATGATCGTCTCGAGCATCGAGATCTTCCCCGCCGCCTTGCGCGTTTCCACGCCCCGGCCGTTCATGATCGCGACTCCGGCCGAGTCGTACCCGCGGTATTCGAGTCGCTTCAGGCCCTCGAGCAGCAGCGGGCCCGCGACCCGCGAGCCGACGTATCCGACAATTCCACACATAAAGGGTGCCTCGAAAGGTTCGTCAATGCGCCAAGGCGTCGAGCGGCGCGCGGGACTGTGCGATCAGCGCCCGCGCATCGGCTTCGGTCCGCGCCTCGGCGATCACTCGCACAATCGGTTCCGTTCCCGAGGGCCGAACGTGGACCCATCGGTCGGGCCAGGACAGTCGGAGACCGTCCTGCCGATCGACCTCCGCGTCGGCGAACGCGTCAGTCAAGGCCCGATACACCGAGTCGAGGCTCCCCGCAGGGCGATCCAGCTTGTCCTTGACGATGGCATACCGCGGATACTCGGCCACGATCGCCGAGAGCGGAATGTCGGCCGCCGTCAACAGTTGCAGGATGAGTGCTGCACCCACCGGGGCGTCTCGACCCAGGTGCAACTCGGTGAGAATCACACCCCCGTTGCCCTCGCCTCCGATCTGTGCTCCCTCGTCGCGCATCCGCGTCGCGACGTTGACTTCACCGACCGGTGCCCTGATGACACGCCCGCCGGCGCCTTGCGCAACATCGTCGACGATCCGGCTGGTCGAGAGGTTGGTGACCACTACCCCTGCCCGTCGCCGGAGCACGACGCGCGCCGCGAGCGCGAGCGTATAGTCTTCCCCGATCGCGCGTCCCGTCTCGTCGACGAGCGCCAGCCGGTCCACGTCGGGATCCACGGCGAATCCGACGTCGGCGCCCGACTCCCGGACCAGTCGCTCGAGATCCTTCAGGTTTTCGGCAACCGGCTCGGGCGGATGCGGAAAGCGTCCATCGGTCGGCAGGCCGATGGCCGTCACCACGCACCCCAGCCGCTCGAGTAGCGGCGGCATGATCGTGGCGCCCGCCCCGTGCACGCAGTCGAGGGCGACTCGCAGCCGCCGGCGGCGGATCGCATCGACGTCGAGATAGGGGATGGCGAGCACTGCGTCGAGGTGGCGTCGGATTGCGTCCTCATCCACCTCGACGACGCCCAGCCGCTCCCAGGTGGCTCGAGGGATCGTTCCCTCGGCCACGGCCCGCATGGCAGCCCCTTCGTGAGCCTCGAGGAACAGGCCCGAGGGTCCGATGAACTTGAGGGCGTTCCATTCGACGGGATTGTGGCTCGCCGTGATGGCGAGCCCGCCGGCCGCATGATGTGCCTCGACGGCAAGCTGAATCGTCGGGGTGGGGGCGAGACCGACATCGATGACGCGACATCCCACGGATTGCAGTGCCGCCACAACAGCCCGGTGAAACATCGGGCCTGAGACACGGCTGTCGCGGCCCACGACGACCGCTCCCGATGCACCGGAAGGATCTCGGTTCGCCCCGTTGGAGTTGCGGAGTGCCCAGACGCCGAACCCGGCGGCGAAGGTGCCCACGATTTCCGGTGTGAGCGCTTCACCGACCCGACCCCGAATTCCTGAGACGCTGACCATCAACCCTGCGTAGGGCATGCTTCCTCCGACACGCGTAGCCGGTGAGTTCCGGCCGGAATATAGCCGTTCCGGCGCGACTCCACAGCCGCGGACGAACGCCCCACAAGGCGCGAACAAACCGTTGAAGGCATCCGTGCCTGCACCGGAAGTACGTCCGTCGGGATACCTGCCCTTCAGCTGGAAGCTCGCTGCGCTCGGCGCGGCGGCCGTGCTCGCGACGCTCATCGTTCTCCTGTGGCCCGTCTATCTGCAGGGGCGCGAGAACTCCACCAAGCTCCACGGCCTGCGACTGGCCGCGATCGCGCGCAGCGCCGCGATCTCACTCTCCGCCGACTCGCTCGACGTCATCAGCACGCGCGGCCAGAACACCGAGGCCTTCATCAGCGCCCGCTCACAGTTGCGCCGGCTCTGGAACGCAAACGACGGGAACGAGGCCGAGCTGACCAACGGCATTGCCGTGGTGCGCAAGAGCGGCAATGCGTTTCGATATCTCGTGCATTCCTCCTGGAACGCGGGGGTTCCGCAGTATCGAGGTGCCTGGATTCCCCCCGACGAGCTTCGCGACAGCATCGCCGTCAATCGCCCGGGTTACACCACGGTGTACCGCGCCGGTGAAGAGCAGCTGCTCACCGCGGTCGCACCCGTTCCGCACGCCGATGGAACCCCCGCTGGATTCGTCGTGACGACGCTCAAGGCCGATCGGTTTCTCGAAGATCTCCGGACGCAGCTCCTCGGCCTGGCCGCGTACACTCTCATCGCCTTCGTCGTCGCCGGCGGGCTGTCGATTCTCCTCGCGCGGCGCCTGACGAAGGGCATCCAGGCTGTCGCGACGCATGCGCAGGCGATCGCCCAGGGCGGGTTGCGCGACGAGCTCACGTTCTCGTCGAACGACGAGATCGGGACGCTCGCCGAGTCGATGCGAAACATGACGGCGAGCCTGCGGTCGCTGCTGCGAGATGTGGATGCGGGGGCGAGTGAAGTCGCAGCGACGGCCGAAGAGCTGGCGTCGGGAGCCGAGGAGATGAGTGCCTCGACCGAGGAAGTGTCGAGTGCAGCCCACTCCATCGCCGACTCGGCAGCGCTCCAGACCAAGGGCATCAACACCGTGGTGAGCACGTCGCTCCGCCTTGCCGAACGCGCCCTCGCTACTGCAGAGCATGCGCGCAACGCCCAGAATGCCGCCGATACGGTGGCGCTGTCGGCACGACGTGGCGCGCAGGCGGCGGAAGAGGCGCTGACGAGCATGGGCGTGATCTCATCCGTGACGAAGGAGGCGGTCCCCGCCGTCACCGAGCTTGGCGAAAAATCACTCCGGATCGGCAAGATCACCGACACGATCGCCGTGATCGCACGCCAGACGAATCTGCTCGCGCTGAACGCCGCGATCGAGGCGGCGCGGGCAGGCGAACATGGAAAGGGATTCGCGGTGGTCGCCGACGAAGTGAGAAAGCTGGCCGGCGAGAGCGCTCGAGCCCTGGAAACCATCCGACGGCTCGCCGCCGAGATCCGCGTCGCGTCGTTGCGCACCGGCGAGCGGATCACCCTCGTGAGCGACAGCGTCGCGAGCGGCGAGTCCGTCATCCGCTCATCCACTGCCGCGCTCACCCAGATCATGCGCGAGATCGAGGGGAGCCGCGATGCGGTCGCGCGCATTGTGGAGGTGACCGATGTCCAGCAGCGCGAGGCAGATTCGCTGGCGCGTGAAATCGAGCAGATCGCGAGCGTTGCCGAGCAGAATGCCGCTACGTCACATCAGGTCAGCGCCGTCGTGGAAGAGCAGACATCCTCGATGCTTCACGTGACGGAATCGAGCCAGCATCTCGCCGACATCGCTGCGCGACTGAAGGGCGCCATGGCGAGGTTCGAGCTCTAGCTCCTACGGCGTCCGGGTTGGGCAGCGCTCGATGGTCGTCGTCGCCTTCCGCGACTCAAGCCGAACCAATCGCGGCGACACCGCGGGGCGTCTGCAGCGCCGCAGGTGGGAGCACGATGCGCCCGTCGCGCACCGCCGTTTCGAACGCCGCACAGACCACGGGATCGAACTGCTGACCGGCGCATCGCGCGATCTCGGTGATCGCTGCATCGATCTCCATGCGCGCACCACGATAGGGGCGGCCGCTCGTCATCGCGTCGAACGAATCGGCCACGGCAGCAATCCTCGCCTCGAGTGGAATCGCCGCGGCGGCAAGGGCATCCGGGATCCCGCGGCCATCGAACCGCTCGTGGTGGGAGCGCACGATCGACAGCGCGAGCGGGGCATCTCCGAGCAGCGGTGAGAGGATCCGCCATCCGACCACAGGGTGCGTCATGATGTGCAAATACTCTTCCTCGGTCAGCGGCCCCGGCTTGTTGAGCACCGCCTCGCGCACTCCGATTTTTCCGATGTCGTGCAGATGGCCGCCGAGTCCGATCTGCCGGATGCTGTCCGCATCCAGCCCGAGCACGGTCGCAATCGTGGTCGAATACTGGCTGACCCGCATGGAATGGCCGCGCGTGTAGCGGTCCTTGACCTCGAGCGCATCGGCGAGCGACTGCACGCTGACGAGGAACAGCTCCTCGAGCCGCCGGGCCTGCGCGGCGACGCGCTCCTCGAGCCGGTCGTGATAGCTCCGGTTCTCGATGAGCAGCCGTCGCTTCTCGAGGGCCTGGGTCACCCGCGCCCGCACCTCCTCGAGGTGGAACGGCTTTGTGAGATAGTCCAGCGCTCCCATCGCGAGGCAACTGACGGCGACGTCGACGTCCGCGACGGCGGTGATCATCACGACGGCGGTGTCCGGATGGCGGCTGCGTATCGATCGTAGCAGCTCGATGCCGTCCATGGGAGACATGCGGAGGTCGGTGAGCACGAGCGTTGCCGGGGCGCGGTCGAGCTGCGCGAGCGCGTCGGTCGCCGTCGATGCCTCTGAGCAGCTGAACCCGTCACTCTCCATGAGGCGCACGAGGAGTCGGCGGAGCCCGGGCTCGTCATCGACGATCAGGCACCGGCGTGCTTCTTCCGTCGGCGACGGACGCATTCCCGAAGAGCGCCGATCACCGCCTCCCGTCAATCCCGTCAATGCTCCCTGTGCACTCCGCTGCGAGTTATCTTGACCCGATGACTTCCCACCACCGCCACGCATGACGCGCATCTTCGATGACGATCTGAACGCCGCATTCGGCACCAGGGCCATCCACGCCGGCCAGCGACCCGAGCCGCTCGCGGGCGCCATCATGACGCCGGTCTATCTCACCTCGACCTACGTACAGGACGCACTCGGCCAGAACAAGGGGTACGAGTACGCTCGAGGCAAGAACCCCACACGGGAGGCGCTGGAGCGGAATGTGGCTGCCCTCGAGGGCGGCCGCCACGGCTTCGCCTTCGCGAGCGGCACCGCGTGCATCGATTCGATCATGAAGCTGTTCCGCGCAGGCGATCACATCGTGTGCGGCGAGAACGTCTACGGCGGCACCTTCCGGTTGTTCGATCGCATCCTGCAGCACATGGGCTTGTCGTTCACCTACGTCGACACCCGCGATTCCCAGCGCATCGACGATGCGTGCACCTCCGCGACGGTCGCGATGCTCGTCGAGACGCCGACCAACCCGATGATGCGGCTGACCGACCTCGCGGCGGCGTCCGACATCGCACGGCGGCGAAAGGCGCTGCTGATCGTCGACAACACGTTTGCAACTCCGTTCTTCCAGCGGCCCTTCGAGTATGGCGCCGACATCGTGTATCACTCCACCACGAAGTATCTCAACGGTCATAGCGACATGATCGGGGGTCTCGCCGTGGTCACCGATGACGAGCTGGCCGCGAAGCTCCAATTCATCCACAACGCCGGAGGCGCGGTTCAGGGTCCGTTCGACAGCTGGCTCGCCCTCCGGGGCACCAAGACCCTGCACCTGCGGATGCCCCGGCACGACGAGAACGGACGGAAGGTCGCGTCCTGGCTCGCCGACCGCGTCGGCGAGGAGTCCATCATCTATCCGGGGCTCGCCTCCCACCCGCAGCACGCCCTCGCCGCGCGCCAGATGAAGGGTTTCGGGGGAATGATCTCGGTGGAGCTGGGTACGAAGGATCGCGCCGCCAAGGTGCTCAATCGGGTAAAGGTCTTCTCCCTCGCCGAATCACTCGGCGGCGTCGAAAGCCTCATCAGTCATCCCGCATCGATGACGCACGCATCGGTGCCAGCCGAGCGGCGTGCCGCGCTCGGCATCACCGATGGGCTGATCCGGCTGTCGTGCGGCGTCGAGGATGTCGGGGATCTCATCGACGACCTCAAGGGCGCCTTCGCCGGCGTCTGACCCGGCGACCGACACCTTTGCCGCTTCGTCGACGTAGGGCGCTCGACCCTGTCTGGCTTCCTGGAGGTTTTGATGCCTGAACGCGTAACCCTTTCCCAGATCTCGTCGCGATCCTGGGAGCATCCAGCCGACCGCGCCGCGCTGAACACCCTGCGCTCGCTCCCCGGCTTTGACGAGGTGGTACGAAAGGTTGCTGGCTTTCTCGGAGAGCGCGGGGTTCGCCTGCTTTTCCTGGCGAATGCCGTCCGGGTGGGCCCCCGCCAGCGGCCCGATCTCGACGCGCTGTACTCCGAGGTGCTCGCGACGCTCGATGTCCAGAAGCGCCCGCAGCTCTACGTCACCCAGACGCCGTTCCTGAATGCCATGGCGGTAGGGTTCGATGAGCCGTTCATCGTCATCAACTCGGGCGCCCTGACCGTGCTCGATCGCGAGGAGCAGCGGTTCATTCTTGCGCACGAAGTCGGGCACATCATGAGCGGGCATACGACGTATCGCACGCTCGCGATCATCCTGATCTACTTCGGGCTGAACAACCTGCCCTTTCTCGCGGGCTTGGCGCTGATGCCGTTCCAGCTCGCCCTGCTCGAGTGGTACCGCAAGGCCGAGCTGTCCAGCGATCGCGCGGGGCTGCTGGGCATCCAGAACGAGCAGGAGGCCATGCGGACGTTCATGAAGATGGCGGGTGGTGACGGAGGGAAGGATCAAATGGATCTCGATTCGTTCATGGCCCAGGCCTCCGAGTACGAGATCGACAACAGCGCCTGGGACACGATTCTCAAGATCCTCGCGACCGCCTTCCGCGACCACCCGTTCGCGACACTTCGGGCGGCGGAGCTCCAGCGCTGGGTCGCCAGCGGCGAATATCAGGCGATTCTCAACGGGAACTACATCCGGCGCGGGGACGAGGGTGACCGGCCGCTGTCGGACGACTACGTTGACGCCGCTGGCTACTATGGGGATCGTGCAAAGGGCGCCATCGACTCGCTCGGGGGCATGCTCGACCGGGCTCGCGGCGCATTCAGTGAGGCGTTCCGCGGCCCCACGAAATGAAGCTGCTGATGGTCGGTGGAGGAGGGCGTGAGCACGCACTCCTCTGGAAGCTCCAGCGCGACGACCCTGCGCTGGAGCTTCTTGCTGCCCCCGGGAATCCCGGGATGGCGACCATCGCCCGCTGCGTCCCGATCGCACCCACGGACATCGGGGCGCTGCTTTCCTTCGTGGCCGCGGAGCATGTCGACCTGACGATCATCGGCCCCGAGGCGCCGCTGGAGGCTGGGATCGTCGACCAGTTCACGGCGTCCCGCCAACCCGTGTTCGGTCCCACCAAGGCGGCTGCCGAGATCGAGACGTCGAAGGCCTTTGCAAAGGACCTCATGCTCCGGGCGGGGATTCCGACGGCTCGCGCGAGCCGGCACACCGACCCGGACGCCGCGAAGCGCTCGGCCCGCACGCTCGGAGCACCGATCGTCATCAAGGCGTCCGGGCTCGCCGCAGGAAAGGGTGTGGTCATCTGCGGGAGCATGGAAGAAGCCGATTTGGCGATCGATTCCATGCTCCGAGGGAAGATCCTGGGCCCGGCCGGCGCCGAGGTCCTCGTTGAGGAGTTCATGGAAGGCGAAGAGCTGTCGGTATTTGCGATAACGGACGGCACCCACGTGCTTCCCATGCTCCCGGCGCAGGACCACAAGCGGCTTCTCGTCGGCGACCGCGGCCCCAACACTGGAGGGATGGGTGCCTACGCCCCCGTTTCGATCGCGACTCCGGGTTTGATGGAGCAGGTGACATCGGAGATCCTGCTTCCAACGCTTTCCGCGCTTCGGGAGCACGGCAGGCCGTTCGCTGGCCTGCTGTACGCAGGAATCATGGTCACGACCGCCGGGCCGAAGGTTGTCGAGTTCAATTGCCGGTTCGGCGATCCCGAGACGCAGGCGATTCTCCCTCTCCTCCGGAGCAGTCTGCTGGAGCCCCTGGCTGCTATCGCGACAGCGTCAGGAATCTCCGCTCATCCCCGCCTCGAGTGGCTGCCCGGGGCGTCGGTGACGACCGTCGTCGCCGCACAGAACTATCCGGAGACGCCCCGGGTCGGGGATGCGATCGACCTGCCCCGGCCCCCGCACGACGTGACGATATTTCACGCTGGAACCCGGACCGACACCGACGGAACTCTCCGGACGGCGGGTGGCCGCGTGCTGGCCATCACGGCCGGGGCTGCCTCGATCGAGGCGGCTCGCGAGTCGAGCGTCGCCACCGCCGAGGGTGTGCGTTTCGCTGGCAGCCACTTTCGCCGGGACATCGGGTGGCGCGAAACCGGGCGACATGCCGGAGCTTCCTGAAACCGAGACGATCGCGAGGGACCTCGATCGGTCGATTCGCGACAGCGTAATAGCCCGTGTCGCC
>JANOCW010000293.1:0-4583 GCA_031412375.1 Gemmatimonadaceae bacterium
CGCCATGTTCAGCAACATTGGAATGCCCGAGATTCTCATCATTCTCGTCGTCGTGCTGCTGCTGTTCGGCGCGAAGCGGCTGCCGGAGATCGGCAGCTCGATGGGGAAGGGAATTCGCGAGTTCAAGAAGAGCATCAACGATATGAACCGCTCCGTCACCGAGATCGACCGTGAAGAGCGGGCGGACCTGCCGCGTGAGCGCGCCGATCCGATCGTTCAGCGCGACGAGGAGACCCACCCGGAGCCGAAGCGGCTCCTGAGCTGAGGCGCCTTACGTCGCCACGCGACGTGCGGCGGCGCTGATCTCCCGGCGATGATCCTCGATCTTCGCCGATCCGCGAAGGTCCTCGAGATAGGTACGAACTCGCTCCTCTCGGAGTGAGCGGGTGAGCAGGTTGCGCTGTACCTGCTTCTGCGCCTCCCACTTCTCGCGGCTCGCGTTGATCCGGCGGTCGACGCGAATCACGAACACGGCGTCCTCCGTCGCGACCGGGGCTCCGACGGCGCCAACGGCGAGAGCGAACGCCGCGCCGACCGCCTCGTTACCCTGGCCGATTCCCGGGACGAAGTCGATTCGGTTGAACAGGCCCGTGCGGCTGACTTCGAGCTTCTGCTCAGCCGCTGCCGTCTCGAGTGTGCTCGCCGCCGCACGCGCCGCGAGCGTCCGCGCCGCCGGCACCAGCGTCTCCACCTTCTTCGTCCGCAACAGGCGCGCGCGAATCTCGTCCTTCACATCGGCGAGCGCCTGCGGGCCACCCGAGGCGAGCGAGTCGAGGCGCGCGACGTAGTAGCCCTCGGGCGAGTCGAACAGCTCACTCGTCTCACCCTCTGCCGCACCGCCGAACGCCCAGGCCGACACGCTCGGGATATAGGCGTTCGACACCATGAGTGGCTCGCCTTCGATCGCCACGCCCTTCACCGGCACAAGCCCGAGGCGCGCCGCAGCACTGTCGAACTGGGCCGGATTCGTGGCATCGCCCGTCAGCCCGTCGAGCTCGTCCGCACGGCGGTCGGTGGCCGTGGCGCTCGAATCACTCTGCTCGATCCGGAGCAGGATATGGCGCAGGGCGACCGTGTCACCCTTGCGCTCGTCGAGCTTGATCAAGTGATATCCGAACTGCGTGAGGACTGGCTGCGAGACCTCACCGGGGCGAAGCGCGTAGGCCGCCTTCTCGAAGGCTTCAACGAAGCGGCCGCGCGCGCCGCGGCCGAGCGAACCGCCGTTCGCCGCCGACACGGTGTCGGCGGATTCGCGCTTGGCGACTTCCTCGAAGCTCGTCCCGGAAGTGATCTCCGTACGGAGGGCGATGGCACGCTCGCGCACACCGGCAGAATCGGCCGCGGTGACGACGCGCGGAATAGAGATCACTGAGACGACTGCCCGGCCCGTTCGCTCGAGCGCAGTC
Organism: Gemmatimonadaceae bacterium; assembly: GCA_031412375.1. Taxonomy (GTDB): domain Bacteria; phylum Gemmatimonadota; class Gemmatimonadetes; order Gemmatimonadales; family Gemmatimonadaceae; genus JANPKQ01. Next base: position 1,407 of record JANOCW010000293.1, read on the forward strand.
TTGTTTGCGTCGTAATAGACCTGAATTTCGCGGTCGGTCACCGTCACCGACGAGTCCGCAACGACGTCGGGTGTGAGCGCCACGAACGAGACCTGGGCGGAATCCTGCACATCCTGCCAGAGGTCCCACATCCGCGCATCGGACAGATAGACGTCGGCGGCGATCTGCTCGAACAACTTCTGGCGGGGGATTTCCTGCCTGTAGTAGGTCTCGAGCTGCACGAGCAGCCCGCTGGTCGCGGCGATCGGGCTTCCCAGGAATCGCTCGTATTTCACGGGGTCGAAGCGACCCTCGGTCTGCAGCTCGGGATTCTGCATGAGACCGGGGGGTGGCATCATCTTCGCCGCCGCCCTGATCTCGTCCGCCGACACGGTGATCCCGCGCTTCCGGTATTCCTGCTCGAGAAGTACCTCCGAGACCAGCTCGTCGAACGCACGGTCCTCGATGCGGTCGATCTCGTCGAGCGTGAGCGCACGCCCCTGCTGTTGCGACTCCCCCTGCGAAATGTTCTGGACCCGCGCCGCCCACGTCGTATACAGAATGTCCCGCCCGTTGACCTCGGCCACCACCGTGTTCGGGGTGACGGCATCGCCGCTCAGCAGTCCGGATGTATCGAGGAGCAGGAACCCGACGATGAAAAAACCGAAGATAACGAACCAGACATATTTTGCGCGGCTCCGCATCGATTGCAGCACGGCGGGTAGATCCTCAACAGGGAAAAGGCGTCCGACAGAGCCCGGAAAGGTAGGGCCCGAGGTGGGCTAAAATCAAGAGACAGTGACACTTCTGATTGACTTCATTCGCGAGCGATATGTATCTTCACGTTCCCGCGTGACAGCGCCCGCCGCGCCTCGAGAAGACTGAATGGCCTACTCCGCCCGGATCGACGAGCTCGAAAAGAAGTTCAGCGAAAACGCCCGGCGCTACTTCGCACCCCTCGCAAACGAATACCGCAAGGCCGGAGATCTCGATCGCGCAATCGAGATATGCCGCGCCCATCTGCCACAGCAGCCCGGCCACATGAGCGGGCATGTCGTGTACGGGCAGGCGCTGTATGAGTCCCGGCAGCTCGACGAGGCCAAGACGGTTTTCGAGGCGGCGCTTGGCCTCGATCCGGAGAACCTCATCGCACTCCGTCACCTCGGCGATATCGCTCGAGACAGCTCCGACCCGGCGACGGCGCGGACCTGGTACCTCCGCGTGCTCGACGCGGATCCGCGGAACGACGAAGTCTCGGGGATGCTCGCCGAGCTCGATGCCCAGGCCGCGGCGCTGCCCGCGGCTCCCGCGGCCGTCGAAGGCGCCAGCGGCTGGGCTGCCATCAATCCAGAGCTGAACGCCGATTCGCCCGCCGCCGACGCCGCGCCCGCAACGTCAGCCACCGCTGCTGCGGAGCCGCCTGCGCCGCCGGAGGCGCTCGACCTGAGCGAGCTTGGGCTCGAGCCGATGCCCAGCGATGGCGCGGCCGAGGAGGCGGTTTCCCCGCAGGAAGGCCAGCTCGAACGCGGCGTGCGTCGCGACATACCCAAGGCTGCCCCGCCCGAGCGACCTGCGCCACCGTCGCTGGATCGGATGCTGGACGATGCGTTCGCCTCCGACGCGGATACGCAGGAGATCGAGCCGGAAGCCGTGCCACCTTCCCGAAAGGCCTCGCGGACGGCTGCGTCGGATCGCGACGCGCCTGCGCTGGATGAGAAGGCGTTGGCCGAGGTGGACGCACTGTTCGACGAACTGTCGCCGAGCGCGCCGTCAGGCAACGCCGCTGCTGCTCCGGATTCAGAAAGGCTCACTGGCGATGCGATGTTCGGCGATCACGACATCCCCGAGAGTCGCGAGTCCGACGTCGCCGGATCGGAGCCCATCCTCGGGCTCGAGACGCGTGAGTTCATTCCGCCTCCGCGTCCCGCCTCCCCGGGCACGAGTGCCCGCAACACGGGGTCGATGGCCGTCAGCGGCCTGACGTCGTTCGAGCAACCAACCGACGAGGATTCGAGCACCCGGGCTGCGTTCGTTACGGAAACGATGGCGGAACTGTACCTGCAGCAGGGATTCACGACGGAAGCGTTGGAGATCTATCGCCAGTTGCTCGAGCAGAATCCGTCGGACTCGAATCTGCGCGATCGCATCCAGCAGCTCGAAAGCGGCGGGTCTGCGAGCCTGAGCGTCGCGGCAGTCTCGTCCAAGGTCATCGCGGCCGCACAGCAGCGCCACGCAGCCCGGCCGGTTCGCACGGTGCGCTCGTTCTTCGGCCGTCTTGCCGGGCATTCCGTCTCCCAGCGCGAGGAGGTGGAAGGCGCGGAGAAGGAAGGCAACGATCTCGACGCGTTTTTCCCGACCTCCCCCGAACCGACAGCAGCTGCCAACGAATCGGAGTACGCGCCGAACGCTCCGAGGATCTCGCTGATCAGCGATCTCTTCGGCGAAGTGGCGGTCAGCGACGCCGACGAAGAGGCCGCGGCGATGCTGTCGTCGGCGTACGCTCCGTCGTACATGGCGCCGGAACATGCGCGCGCATCTGCACCCGCTGGGCGTTCCGCGGCAGCATCGGTCGCGACGCCGAGTGGCCCGACGGGGCGCGCGGCGCACACCGCCGGTCGCGAACTGTCCCTCGACCAGGTTTTTCGTGAGTCCGACGACCGTTCGGCGCGCAAGTCGGGGGCCTTCTCCTTTGATCAGTTCTTCTCCGACGGCACCCAGGCCGCTGGCGACTCGCGGGCCCCGGCAGATGAAGATTCGGGAACGACTCCCCCCGAGGCGCCGGAGGGGGACCTCGAGCAGTTCACCGCATGGCTCGAGGGGCTGAAGCGCAAGTGAGGATAGCCGTGCTCAACGGCCCAAACCTCAACCTGCTGGGGGTACGCGAGCCGCACCTGTACGGAACGCGCACGCTCGCCGATATCGAGAAGGATGTCCGATCAGTCGCCAGCGAGTTGGGCGTCGAGATCGAGTTTGCCCAGTTCAACGGCGAGGGCGAACTGATCGACGCCATCCACGCACTTCGCGGCGTCGCGGACGGGGCGCTCATCAACGCGGGAGCGTACAGTCACACCAGCCTCGCCCTCAGCGATGCACTGGCTGCCGTCGGATTGCGGTACGTGGAGGTTCACCTCACGAACATCTACGCGCGCGAGCCGGAGCGCCGGCACTCGACGCTTGCCGCCGGAGCGACCGCGGTCC
>JANOCW010000294.1:0-4335 GCA_031412375.1 Gemmatimonadaceae bacterium
TTCGGGAGCGCGCGCGACCTCACAGGGGCGTTCGACATCGGAGTCGCGCACGGATCGACGATCCAGCTTGCGCTCGTCGGCCGCAACCTCGGGCGCGGGATCCGACTCGGCAGCGGCACGATCGCGCTGCCGCGCGAAGTCGCGTTCGGTGCGGCGCTTCCGCGTCGGGAGATCGGGCCGCTCGACCTGGCCGCCACCGCGTCGGTCTCGATGCTGGCCGGCGGGACGCTGATCGGGGGAGGCGGAACGGAGTGGAGCTACATGCCGCTCGACGGCTATACCTTCGCCGCGCGCATCGGCTACCGCGCGGTCGAGGGCGCGGAGTCACACCTCACGCTCGGCGGTGGATTCGTCGGCGAGCGCGTCAGCCTCGACTACGCGTTCCAGGCGCCGGACGGCGCCGGGTCGGCGCATCGGATCGGAATACGCTGGCGGTAACCGCCAGTGACGCTCACCGGCGGTGGGGTGACGCGGACTCGTCGCGAGCGGAGGTCGTCGCGACGACAGCCCCCAGGGGAGAGAATCCGATGTCGTCGAGCACGACGGTGCCAGCCGTCGTTCGATCGAAGACGAAGCGGATCATACGGAGCCGGCCCGGATCGAACGACGGGCTCACCGCGATGAAGTCGGAAAAGGGAAGGATGTAGCTCTGCAGGACGATCTCGAACAGCGTCGCGAACTGGGCCTTGTCGCGCTTCGCCCGCCGCATGATGTGGGTCTCGAGCGGGCGGCGGACGGTGCCGAAGGCGCTCAGCGGAAGCCGTGCAGTGGTGCCGGCCGCATCGGTCAGCTCGATGGTAAGGTCGACGGGCGTGGTGTCCGGGGGCGTCTTCTTCGGGGCTTTTCGCTTTGTCGTAGCGGGCTTCTTCGCCGAGCTGTCTCCCGCCGTCGTGTCCTTCGGCTCGTCCCGCGGGCCCGGTTTCGCATCGGTCGGCGCAAGAAGGAACGCAAGCGACGCGGCGCGACCCATCGACCAGTGTGTCGCGAGCGTGTCGGGAAGGGTGATCGTGTACGAGGCGGGCAGTCCCATGCGCGTGGTGTCATCACCGGCCATGCGATTGTTCCAGCCGAGCCAGACGGCGCTGTTGTTCTGCGGTGAGTTCGCCGTGCGGAAGGGAAGGATCCCCTCGCGCCACACGGAGAGACTGTCGCCGCGGGTGGTCACCCCGGGCACACTGCCCGTCGTGATATCGACGTCACCCTCGTGAGTGCTGAAGGGGCGGAAGCCGCTCTCCTCGAAGCGGGTGATGTACATGGTCTTCGGGAGCCACGACCCAATGACGCGGTGATCGCGAAAGATCGGGAGGTACTCGCGCCGTCCTTTCAGTGTCGCGTCGAGAAAGGCGGCGATGTACACCTTCGCGAAATCGCGCTGGGCATCCGGCGAGATCAGGGCATCGAGCGCCAGCGTCCGGCTGCTACGCGTCCCGCGATCCCTGTTTCCCCACACTGTGTTCCACTGACCGTGGTTCGCGCGGTACATGTACACCGCCGACTTGAACCATTCGCCGCCGTCGGTGAATCGAAGCCGCTGATACTGGCGCAGGCCGTTGAATGTCGTGACATCACCGTCGTGGGAACCGTGAAAGACGAGGTAGTTCACGTTCTCGATCGGGACGAACTGATCGGCCGGCTTGTACTGCCCGTCCACCGGCGCGATGGCAATGAGTGACTTGACGTCGAAATTGAAGCCCAGCTTCACCTTCGCGTCGTCGGGGAAATAGGGGAGGCGATTGAACGCGGCCGCGTGGCCGACCGCCTCGCCACCGCGCGAATGCCCGACGAGCGCGATGTTCCGCAGGTCCACCTTGCCCCGCAGTGGGTTGTCCGGCAGCGAGTCGAAACCGCGCCACGCCTCGATGTGCTTGAGGAGAAGCCACCCCCGGCCGTCGTTCTCTCCGCTCAGCCCATTGATGAAGTTCATGTCGACGGAGACCATGATGTAGCCACGACTCGCGAGCAGCTCTCCAAGGTAGGCGTAGCCGGGATCGGAGAAGTCGCGGTAGTTGTGATTGCCGTGGACGACGAGAACGAGCGGGAACGGACCGGCGCCGTCCGGATACCAAACGGTCCCGTTGAGGGGGAATTTCTTCGGGTCGAATCCCCAGAATTTCCGTCGCGTGCCGACCTGGGCCGGCATGACCGTGACGAAGGGGGACGCGTCGACGGTAGTGGTCTTGAAGGTGACGGAGTCGCGGAAATGGCGGCGTCGCTTGTCGGTCCCGCTGCCGTAGTAGAGCGACCTGACGCCGTACGGCCCGGGGACGCCGGGGTTCTGTGCGTCGAGGCGCTGGCGGGCGAGCACCGTACCGGAGTCGTCCCGCGACAGCTTCGATGCACGGGCGCAGCTGGCCGCGGCGCCGAGGAGAACGAGAAGTGCGACTCGAGTGGAGGTTCGAGGGCTGATCGTCATGCGCCGAATGTACGGGGCGGCGCGGTGCAGCGGGAAGATTCGACCGAGGACGCCGGAGTGTGCATGCCGTCGTCGCGACTCAGGCCGCGGTTACTGCGGGACGAGTGGGCGAAGGCTGCTCGCGGTGTGCACGAACTCGTCGTCGGCCGTAGCAAACGAGTGGTCGATCGAGATGCGAGTCGGGTAGCCCATGGTGGGATGGTAGTCCACATCGAGCAGGTCGGCGCGATCGGTAATGGCCTGCGCGATGAGACGGAACAGTCCGTCGATCGTTGGGAGATCGTTCTGAACTTCGATTGGGACTGGTTGAGCGGTCACGGTGTAGACCGCCCCCGCGACCGTGCCGTTGCGCACCTCGATCTCGATCGGTCCCCGAACCCCGCCGCAGAAGCACGTCACGTTGTACGTGAACCGGTATGACGACAGATGTTGATTCACCCACCGGGCCTTCTGCCGTTCCAGCTGAGCGCGCTCGCTCGTTCCGCCCTCCAGGCCGAGGGTGGTGCACGCGCCCGGGATGGCGATGAGGGTGAGCAGCGCCAGGAATCGGCGGGAACGAGCAGGGACGGACGATCTCATGCTGAAAAGACCTCCGCTGCGGATGGTGAGTCACCGCATGAGGAGGCAGAGTCAACGTGTGGTGCCCGACGGGCGGTCACCAGCGTGGCGATGGTGGGTGATCGCCGCTTGACAGTCGCCGCTCCGCCGGGAGATTGACGACAACGACGGACTCGGCAAAGGCGGGGTATTTCCGGCCGTCGTCCCCTCCCCGCGCTCCCCCCTCAACAGGATCGACTGTCATGCTCCTTCGTTCGCGCTTCACGAGAGCGCTTGCGCTGCCGTTCGCGGCGGCCCTCACGCTGGTATCCCCGGTCGCCGCGCAACCGGCCGGTGCCGGTCAGCCGGATACGACGATCGTCAACCAGCCGCGGGACCCGCTGCTTCAGCGCTTCCGCTGGCGATCGATCGGACCGTCGGGGATGGGGGGCCGCATCGACGACATCGAAGTGTCCGAGAGCAACCCGTACATCATCTACGTCGGCTATGCGACTGGCGGGCTGAAGAAGTCGACGAACAATGGTGTCACGTGGACGCACATCTTCGAGACCTATCCTACCGCATCGATCGGCGACATCGCGATTCATCCTGCCAACCCGGACATCGTCTACGTCGGCACCGGGGAGGCGAACAACCGCCAGACATCGTCGTTCGGCGACGGGATCTACAAGACGACGGACGGCGGACGCAGCTTCACCAACATCGGGCTGCGCGAGACGCAGTCGATCGCGCGGATCGTGATCGATCGCACCAACCCGGAGATCGTGTACGTGGCGGCCATTGGCCACCTCTTCGGGCCGAACCGCGATCGTGGTGTGTTCAAGACGACGAATGGCGGCCGGACGTGGACAAACGTGAAATTCGTCGATGAGAATACGGGCTTCACGGACATCGTGATGGATCCGAGTGACAGCAGGACGCTCTACGCTGCCTCGTATCAGCGACGCAGGACGGCATCCGGCTTCAATGGCGGCGGTCCAGGCAGCGCGATCTGGAAGACAACCGATGCGGGCGCGACGTGGACCAAAGTCACGGGCAACGGGCTTCCGGGTGGCACGATGGGGCGCATCGCACTCGATGTGTCGCGCTCGAATCCGAACGTCGTCTACGCGCAGATCGAAGTGCAGAACCTCGCCGCACCAGTGGCGCAGGCGGGCGGCGGTGGGCGCGGTGGGGCGGCGCAGCCGACCCAGTTCGAGGACCTGCCCGACTCTGTCCGGACGCGCCTCACGGCGCTGGTTACGAGCGGTGCCTCGCCCGCGGCACTCGACTCCGCGGCGCGCGCGCTCGGCGTCCCTGCGGCGATGATCGCCGCCATGGGCGGCGGAGCCGGCGGCGGTCGCGGCGGTCCACCACCGCCTCTC
>JANOCW010000295.1:0-2179 GCA_031412375.1 Gemmatimonadaceae bacterium
CGTGGTGCCACGGTCCCCAGAGCTCCCGGTGGCATCATGGCGCGAGCTCGGCACCCTGACTCTCGCGGTGGAGGTCAGTCCGGGGGATACCGATCGAACCAGACGCTTCCATTCCTGTACCCGGTCAGGAGATCATCCGCCAGCGCCGTGATCTCATCGCGCAGCTCGAGCCCGTCGAGCCACCGCGCCGGAATCGCCTCGACGCCGAGCGTCGCGCCGAGGATGTTGCCGGCAATCGCGCCGGTGCTGTCGCTGTCGCCACCATGGTTCACGGCGATGCGCGCGCCCGTCTCGAAGTCGCCATTCGCCCGGAGCGCCGCATACACTGCGATCGCCAGCGCCTCTTCCGCGACCCAGCCCTTCCCGAGCCGCTCGATTGCCGCGTCCACGGGCACCCGCTGCTGGAAGACGTCGAGTGCCGCTTTCAGTGCCGCTGTCGTCTCCTCGTGCGCATGCTCGATCGCGAGCCGCCGCAGCGCGGCGTGCACGGCGTCGTCGAGCGATGCGCCACGCGTCACGCCGCGGATGATGCTGGCCAGCGCCCCCGCCGCGAGATACCCGGACGGATGACCGTGCGTGATCGCGGCGAGCTCGGCGGCGTAGGCGAATGCGTCGTCCGTCTCGATCAATCCTGCCGGGGCCGCACGCATGACGCCGCCGCATCCCTTGCTGTCGTTCAGCGGTGACTGCCGCGAGCCTTGACGGCCGGATCGGAGCGCGCTCACGCACGTATTCCCGGGGGCGCGGAGTGCATGCAGTCCGGGGATCTGCACCAGCCACCCGGGCGACTTGTTCGCCTCGGTACCGCGTGGAGGCGAGTACCCCTGGGTGTGCAGCCAGCGAAGGTACGCGTGGTACGTCGGGCTGGGGTTGCTCGAGTGCACGCCTCGCCAGTCCGCGTCGATGCCAGTGTGACGCGGATCGACGAGGCGATGCGTCGCCCGCAGGATTCCTTCCGCGGTGAACAGCGTCATCTGGGTGTCGTCGGTGATCGCCCCCCTGGGGTACGGGCCGCTGTCGAAGTCGGTGATTCCATTGGGGCCGTAGTGGCTTCGTATCTGGGCCAGCGACTGAAACTCCACCGGGGCGCCGAGGGCATCACCCACCGCGCCGCCGAGCAGGCAGCCGCGGAAACGCCGCTGCATCGAGGGTGGGAGAAATCGGCGAGGGTTGGCGCCAGCCGCTGCACGTTGTTCGGACCACGTGCGCACCATTGCACACTGCTGCGGCATCTCCGGGGAGCCGGCAGGGTGCCTGGCGAGCTTCCCCCGAGTCATCGTGGCAAACAGCGAACCGACGGTCGCAAGGGCATCCTCGCCGGTCCATCCATTGCGAACGAGGTACGACCCGATGACGCACCCCGTGCGGCCGACGCCGCCCCAGCAGTGCACATAGATCACGCGACCTGACTCGACCTCGTCGTCGATATGATCGAGTATGCCGGTCATCTGTAGCGCCGTCGGAATGCCGAGATCCCGAATCTCGAACCGACGATACGTGACGGTGATGCCTCGCTCGCCTGAGATGCTGGCGAGGATTGGCTCGTAGCGCTCGAGCGGATCGGCTGGCGTCGTCAGGTCGACGAACGAGCGAACGCCGTGATCGAGCATGCGCTCGAGCTTGGTACGCGCCTCCGATTCGCCTGGCGCACCCGGGTACTCTCCGGCGGCGACTCGTCCGCCGGCAACCCAGTACGAGTTCGGAAGCGGCGGTGAGAAGAAGAGACCCATCCAGTTGCCCGGCGCCGTTACACCACGACGACCGCACCCTCCTTCGATGCCATGGCGATCCCCAACGCGATCGCGCCGACGATGATGTTCAGCCACGCCACGGCGATGTTGACGTTCAGGATCGACACGATGATGTCCGCCACGGCAGGAACGAACCGAAGCACGCCGACGACGAGCAGCAGGATGCCGACGGACAGGAGATAGCCCCGCGCCATCGCGCTCCGTCCCATCCAGATGCCGGCGATGCCGAGCGCGATATGGATGGTTGCGTGCACGACGTTCGTGGTCAGGACTCCGAAGACGACGGGGCTGAACATCCCCCAGATGCCCTCGATGAGGAGGAACGCGCCGAGCACTGTGGCGAAACGGCGTGCGAGCATGAGCGGACTCCCGTGTCTGGGTGAGCGAGGATGACCAGACCGTAACATATTCGGGGATGCACCTTTTCG
>JANOCW010000296.1:0-1589 GCA_031412375.1 Gemmatimonadaceae bacterium
GATCGACCAGCAGCGCTACAATGCCCAGTTCGGCGGCCAGGTCTTCCATGAGATCCGCGGCGGCAAGATCGTCGGGATGCTCAAGGATGTGGCGTACCAGATGCGCACGCCCGAGTTCTGGAACGCGATGGACATGATCGGTGGCCGCGCGAGCTACGAGCTCGGTGGCAGCTTCTTCGACGGCAAGGGTCAGCCCGGCCAGATCAACGCGGTCAGCCACGGCTCGGTGCCGGCGCGCTTCCGCCAGATCAACGTCATCAACACGGGACGGAAAGCATGAGCGCCCCGAAGCGACTTCTCCCGGCTACCGAGGCCTTCAGCTCGGTCACTGAAAACGCCGTGCTCACCCGCGAGCAGGCGCAGGCGCTCATCGAGCGCGTGGTGAAGATGTCCCAGGCCGACAGGATCACGGTGTCGATCTTCGGCGGCTACGCGACCAACGTGCGCTTCGCCGCGAACCAGATGTCGACTGCCGGCGCCGTCGCCGATTTCAACATCAGCGTCGAGAGTGCCTACGGTCCCAAGCACGCCGCGGTCGTCACCAACGACACGTCGGACGAGACGCTGCTCCGCACCGTGCGTCAGTCGGAAGCCCTCGCGAAGCTCGCCCCGGATGATCCGGAGTCGATGCCCGCGCTCGGGCCGAAGCAGTATCGTCCCGTTGAGGCCTTTGTAACTGCAACGGCGAACGTGACGGCCGAGCAGCGGGCGCGGGCCGCACTGACAGCACTCGAGCCGGCGCGCAAGGCGGGCGACCTCAATGCGGCGGGGTTCATCCAGCTCAACGCAAACGCCAACGCGATCGGCAACAACAAGGGGCTGTTCGCGTACCACCGCGGCACCTCGACGAACTACACCGTTACCGTGCGTACGAAGGATGGAACGGGCTCCGGATGGGCGGGTGCAGAACACCCCGACTGGCGACAGGTGAACTTCGCCGAGATCAGTGGCAGGGCGATCCAGAAAGCCCGCGACTCACGCACTCCGGTCGCGATCGAGCCGGGGCGCTACACGGTGATCTTCGAGCCGCAGGCCGTCGGCGACCTCGTGCAGCTCATCGCCTTCTACCTCGACGCACGCTCGGCGGACGAAGGACGGAGTCCGTTCACGAAGCCCGGGGGCGGCAACAAGATCGGCGAGAAGGTGATCGATTCGCGCCTGTCGCTGATGGCCGACCCATTCGACCCGGCGGTGCTCGCGCAGCCGTACGACTTCGAGGGATTGCCGCTCGATCGCCAGGTGTTCATCGAGAACGGCGTCCTGAAGCAGCTCTACTACACGCGCTTCTGGGCGCAGAAGAACAACAAGCCGGCGACAGGCGCGCCGACGTCGGTGATTCTCACCGGGGGCACGACGCCAGTCGAGGAAATGATCCGCAGCACCCAGCGCGGGATTCTCGTCACGCGGCTGTGGTACCTGCGGGAGGTGGACCCGCGCACGATTCTCTACACCGGCCTCACGCGCGACGGGACGTTCCTGATCGAGAACGGAAAGATCACGCGACCGGTGAAGAATTTCCGGTTCAACGATTCACCGCTCTTCATGCTCAACAATCTCGAGGCGGTGGGTCGTCCGGTGAGGTTGTCGGG
>JANOCW010000297.1:0-14774 GCA_031412375.1 Gemmatimonadaceae bacterium
CGACCGGCGCGCAAGGACTCGACGGCCATCCTTGCAACACTGTCCATGCAGGCCGCGAGAGCGTCGTCTGCGAGGTCATGCCCCACAATGTCCGATTTCACGGTGAGCTACGACAGCTGTATGGAAGCCGCACGGCTCGCATCGAGTCGGGGCGATCGGTTTGGTGCAGAGCAGGCGCTCACGGCAGCGATCGCGGCCGCCGGGACCGGCGCCACGTCGGATGTCATGCGCGCAGCCGCGCTGATCAAGCTCGGTGAACTGAAGCGCGATGCGGGCAGTCTGGCGGAGGCCGAAGAGGACTTCCGACGGGCGCTCGAGCTGAGCGAGGCATCGCGCGGTCAGGATGATATCGGACTCGTGTCCGCCCTCACGAATCTCGCCGCCATTCGCACCGCGCGCGGCGCGCCGGAAGAGGCGGAAATTCTCCTCACCAAGGCACTGGCGCTCACCGAGAGGCGACTGGGCCGGGACCATCCGGACCTCGTCGTCCTGGTCAACGACCTCTCGCGCCTCTACCTCAAACGATCCGCGTTCGCCCTCGCCGAGCCGCTGCTGCTCCGCCTGCACGCGATCAAGCGCGTAAAGGGTGAGGAGCACCCCGAGGTCGCAACGGTGCTCGCGAGTCTCGCGACAGTGCGCGAGGCGTTGGGGGACCACGACGCGGCCGAACAGCTGTGGCGCCGAGTGCTCGCGATTCGCGAGCGCACGCTGGCCCCGAACCATTTCGCGATCACAACGGCGGTGGAGCATCTCGCCGAAACGTGCTCGGCGCGAGGCAAGGTGGCCGAAGCGCTTCGGTTGTTCCACCGCGCGCTTGCCATGCGGGAGATGACACTCGGGGTCGCTCACCCCAGTCTCCGCGTTTCGAGAGAGAGGATCGCCGACCTGCAACTGCAGGATCCCGAGGAGTACGCGGCCGAGGACGATCGTGCGCCCGGCACGCCCACCGAATGGCGAGTTCCAACGCTAAGGGATTTTCCGGCCGCCGAGGCGCCCACTCCCGCGCCGTCTCCGGTCGCTCGGGCGGCAGCGGCCGAGCCGCCGGCTGCCCCCGTACGCGCGCCGGCAGTGATCCCCGCGGTCGTTACAGAGCCAGCGATGCGCGAGCTCGCCCTCCAACTATCGGCCCGAGCGCCACAGCCAGAAGCACAGGCTGTCCTCCCGGAGTCGATTCTCGTGGCCCCACCCGTCGCGTACGCCCAGCCCGCAGCACCTGAGCTCGAGATCCCGGCGTGGGCGAGGCGCGAGCACGACGTACCGGCGATGGCGGTGAGTCGCGTCGCTCAGCCCATGTCGATCATTCTCCCTGCGGGGTCCGATGCGGGCTTCGACGACGACGACGACTTCGATCTTGCGAATGGCTACGGCGTGGCCGACAGCCGGATGCAGAACATGGTTGCCTCGCTCGGGGGCCTGTTCAGACAGCGGCAGACGCAGGCGATCGTCGCCGGCGCCGTTGCCGTGACGCTCCTCGTCGTCGCGGGCGCAAAGGCGTCGCAGCCGCGGACCCCGTCGGATGAGTCGTCGGCCGTTCGGCCCGCACCGGCTCAGCAGTACGTGGCAGGCGGAGCGACGGCGCTGTCGGATAGCGCTGGGGCGTCACTGCCAATCTCGAAGAGCGGCTCGCGTGCGTCAGGCAATGGCGCCCCTCCGTCCGCGACTTCCGTGGCGCCGGAACGCCCGCGCCCGGAACCCGCGCCGGCCGATCGCGCTCCAGCCAAGGCCGCCGAGCCGGAAAGTCCAACGTTGACACGCCTGCCGAGCATCGGCGACTTCTCACGGACGATGTCGGGCGTGTCGACCGCGCAGCTCGACTCTGCGATGCGCGCTGCGGGAAGTTCCCGCGTCGCGATCACCACGGCGCCAGTCGTGACCCAGTCGTTCGCCTCCTCGAACCAATCCCTGGGGACGGTCGATTACGGTTCCGGATCTACCAAACAGTCTCCAGCGATCCTGATCGGCGCCGTCCCCCGGGTGCCGTATCCACAGAACCTTCGCGCGAAGGGCCGGGAAACTGGCGGCGAAGTGCTCGTCGAGTTCGTGGTCGATACCCTCGGCCAGCCGGACATGGGCTCGGTGAACGTCGTTCACTCCGATCACGAGCTGTTCACCGCAGCCGTTCGCCGGGTAATCCCCTCGATGCGCTTCGTGCCGGCACAGAACCTCGGCAAGAAGGCCCCCGGCAAGGTGCAGATCCCCTTCTACTTCGCCGTCGCCAGGAAGTAGCCTCGCGACCAAACGATGAGAAGCGGCTCGGGTTGCCCATGGCAGCCCGAGCCGTTTCAACTGCCACCTACCGCGCCGCGTACTGAAGATCGCCGACTGGCCCTAGATCTCCCAGTTCGAGAGCACCACGCCATCCTCGGCGCGCCGTTCGGGATACCCAGTCGCCGTCATCCGCAGGTCCGTCCAGCGCACGCGCGCGCCCATTGCGACCAGGCGTCGATAGAGCGCGAGATACTCGCCCTGAACGCGCACCGCGACCCTCCGCGTTCCACTGCGTCGCGCAAAGTCGATGAGCGCACGGACCATGGATTCCACGTGCTCCGTATCGGCGACCACCATTTTCAGGACCCGCAGCTCTTCGCGCGCGCGGCCTTCGACGAGGGGGACAGTATGGCAGAGGGCGTAACCAACCAGGCGCCCGCGTTCATGGATCAGGACGGTATCGCCGAGGGCGAGATTGTTGGTGAGGCGGAGCTCGCGGGTGAAGTCGTATCCGGGCAGCAGTGATTCGACCAGCGCCGCAGCCTCGGCGATCTGGTCGTCGTAGTCCGCGGATGCAAGACGGCCGAGGAGCACTGGCGCGCGGTCGCTGGGGGCGGCGTCAAGAGTGAGGGTCAGCGTCAGTCGGCCGGGCTCGAAGCCGAGCGCGGAATAAAAGCCGATGTTGTCCATCGTGCGGGGCATGGTCTCCAGTCCGATCGTCGTCGCACCCTGGCTACGCAGCCACTCGAGACCCGCGCGAACGATGTCCTTGCCCGAACCGGCGCCCTGATACTCCGGCTTCACGGCGAGCGGTCCCATCCAGCCCTCGATTCCCGAGCAGTGCGCAATGTTGAACGCCGCGATCTCGCCACGCTCTCCTCGCCAGAGCATGGCGCCTCCGGCGGCGTCCTCGATCGCGTAGCGCCAGATCGGCTGGTGAAGGAACGGCACTCGAACCCCGACCATGCCGTCCCGGCGATACCGCTCCGTGAACGCATCGCTGAACACCTGGTTCAGCGCGCCGATCTCATCGACGCGGACGGGTTCCGGACCGTCCAGCGGCCGCATCTGTCGCCAGCTTCGCGCCGTTGCCATCAGTCGCCAGCCTCGGCGAGCTGCGTTCGTGCAGCGAGCGGCTCCATGGGAAGGATGTCGAGGGCGGGGTCGCTCGGCTGCTCGACGATCGACGAACCGGTCGTCGGGTCGTAGCGGACCGTGATGACCCGATCGAGTCCTTCGCGAACCGACTCGATGTGCGTGATGAGAATGACCTGTTCGAAGCGATCCTGCAGCCGGCGGAGCAGCTCGACGACGTTGAGCCGACGTGCCTCATCCAGCGAGCCGAATACTTCATCGAGGACCAGCAGCGAAAATGACTGGCCCGCGCGCTCGGCGATCATCTGGGAGATCGCCAGACGGAGCACGAGGTTGGCAAGGTCCTCCTCCCCACCGGAGATCACGGGCTTCGGGATGCCCTCCTCGAGCACAATGATGTTGTACTGGTCATCGAGCTCGAGCTCCGCATAGCGGGCATCGGTGAGGTCGGTGAGAAACGCGCTCGCCAGCTCCGACAGTTCCGGGCGGAGCTGGAAGTTGAGGTCGGTGCGAAGATCGGAGTAGGCACGGTCCAGCTCATCATGCATCCGCTTGTCCGCCTGCAGGACCTTGAGCTGCTGCTCGATCCGGATCACCTCGCGACGCGCCGTCTCGGCGGACTCCACGAGGGAGCGCGCCGTTGCGACATCGCCCTGCGCCGCGACGGCAGTGAGCTCGGACGCATGCGCATCGCTCGCCGCGTACTCGTACGCCGTCCGAATCGCACCGAACTCCGACTCGGAGAAGTGGATGGCATCGCGTCGCGAGCGGAGCTCCTGCAGGCGCTGCTCGAGGGCGAGACGCGCCGCAGCGACGCGTTCCTGCTCGCGCCGCAGATGCGGCTCGCGATCGATCAGGGCGCCCAGGCGGGAGGCTCGGGCGTTGATCGGGGTGAGCCGCTCCACGGCGCGTCGCAGCTCCGCATGCCGGGTGGCATCGTACCCGAGGGGGATCGCAGCGAGATCACGCTGCAGCGCAGCCCGTCGCTGCTCCTTCGCCGCGAGATCGCGAATCAGTTGCATGCGCTCCTGCACCGCGAGCTGCACCTTCGCCAGGCGTCGCTCGAGCGTACTGGCCTCCTGAAACACCGCGCGACGCCGTTCGTCCAGCTGCTTCACGCTGTCGGGCATCTCCTGGAGCTGCTCGAGCCGCTGCGTGAAGTATTTGCCATCGACGCGGACGGTCTCGATCTGTCCGTCCAGGTCATCGAGTACCACGCGGAACTGGTTCTCGAGCGGACGTGCGCAGGTAGGGCACGTTCCCTGTTCCCCAGCCGAGACGAGTCGCTCGCGCTGTTCGCGAAGCTCCGCGTACTGGTTTCGCAGCGCGTTGCGCTTGGTCTCGGCCTCCTGGCGATCACGCACCCATTCCGTGCGCTTCGCCTCGAGCGTGCCTTCCGCGGCTTCCAGCTCGATGCGCTGTCGTTCGAGGGCCTCGGTGACCTCCTCCTCCAGCGTCGCCGCCGTCTCGACGCGCTCGAAGCGCTCCCGCATCCGTGCAAGCTCCTCGGCGATCGCACGCTCCGTTTCGCTCAGCGTCTGGCGTCGGCCCTCCTCGCGGGCCAGCGCGTCGAGCCGCTTGAGCTCCGTCCCGATGTCGGCGAGCGGCGCCAGCTCGATCGCGAGCTTCTCCAGCTCGGCGTGCGCCGCACCGAGCTCCGCCAGCTCGCGTCCCACACGGTCCTGCTCGCGCGCGATGCCGGCGCCCTCGTTCTCGGCGACCCGCGATTCGGTCATGAGCTCCTGAAGGCGGTCGCGCTCCTCCTGGGCGCGGCGCCACCGCGGCAGGATTTCGACGAGCTTGGCCTCCGCTTCCGCCCGCCGTCGGTCGGCGGTCTCCGCGCGCGAGCGCGCATTGGCCAGGCGCGCTTCGGCCTCGGTCACCGCGCGGACGGCGACGTCCGGATCGCGCATGCCGCTGCGCAATCCCTGCATCTCCGCGACGATCAGCTTGCGACGGTCGCGAACGAGATCCTGTGCGGTGCGAAGCTTCTCGTACCCCAGCACACGCGAGAGGAACTGTCCACGGTCCGACGGCTTCATCGCCGCCATCACGTTCAGTTCTTTCTGGCCGGTGAAGTAGGTGTTGAAGAACTCGGCGCGTGTCATGCCGAGGCGGCGGTGCAGCAGCTCGGTGACGCCCGTAATGGTATTCGCGATCGGAACGGACGATCCGTCGAGATAGACCTCCGCGGAGGTCAGCCCGCGCTCGATCCGATAGCGGTGGCCGCCGAGCTCGAAGTCCAGCTCGACCCGCACCTGCGCCCGGGGACCGGCGCGGTTGAAGCGGATCGTGTCGCGCGTTCCCCGCGCCGCCGCATTTCCGTAGAGCGCCCACGCGATCGCCTCGAGGATCGTGGTCTTTCCCGATCCGTTGGGCCCGATCACTCCCGTGATGCCGCGGTCGAACATCAGCACGCTGTCGGCGTGTTGACGGAAGTTGCACATCCGCAGCCGGTCGAGTCTCAAACGCCCGCCTCGCGCGGATCGGGCTGCGTCGGGGTCGCCGCCTCGGCTTCCTCGAGGTAGCGCAGGCCCAGTGCGACCAGCGCTTCCCGATCGATGTCGCTCTCGAGGACCCGGCTGCGAAGCTTCTCCCGCACCGTCTCCGCAAGCGAGGGGCGCCGCCCAGGGGCGCCGTGCCCGTGAACGCGGATGATCTCGGGGCGTCGGGTGTCGAGGAGAAAGTGGAGCGCGCGCCGCTTGAAACCTCGCAGCGCCTGATGGTCGAGCTCGCGCGCGATGTGGCGCGGAATGTCGCGGATGACCAGGCGCACGATCTTGTCGTCAATCCCGTCCTCGCATCCATCGACGCCTTCAAGGATGCGCCGGTCGACATCCGCGGCGGAAAGGCCGCGCGCCGAGAACGGAGGAAGGTCCACGAGGGGGCGCGAGTTATCCAGCGGATGGAACGTGTGCACCCGCCGCTCGAGATCGTACTCGATCATCCCCTTCCCCTTCAAGCCCGCTGCGCGCTCCTCGACGAGCTCGCCCCATGGGTTCGCGCTCGTGTATTCGACCGAGCCCGAGTAGTACGCGTTCGGGGCAACCTCGCGGAACACGTGGTAGTGGCCCAGCGCGATGTAGTCCCACCGGTGAACGCCGAGGGCCTCGCGTGGAATCCCGACGGCAGCGCGCTCATCGATGGCGGAGCGTGGGATGACGCCTTCGACTTCACCGTGCAGGAGGAGGACGTTGTATCGCGCGTCCGGGTCCGGCGTGAATGCGATGCGCGCGCCGGGAAGATCGGGCACCGCGAGGATGGAGAGATCGCGCTCGGGGAGCCCGATGCGGCGGGCCGTGGCGTCGACGACGTGAATCCCCAGCGGCGAAAAGAGTCGAAGGATGCAGCCCGTCTCGGCGGAGCGCGGCGTGTCGTGGTTCCCGGCGACCATGACAACCGACGTCTCTGGCAGTGCGCGCGTGAGCCGCGCAAACTGGTGGAACGCGTGCAGGATCGCCGGGTTGGTGGGCCGAACGCTGTGGAAGATGTCGCCGGCGAGCAAAATCACATCCGGGCGCAGCTCGATCGCGCGATCGATGGCGCGCCTGAACGCGCCAGCGACGTCCGACTCCCGCTGGTTGATGCCAGCCGGAGTCAGCCGCTGATATTGCCGAAAGCCGAGGTGCAGATCCGAAAGGTGGAGAAGCCGCACACGGGGGTTGTGAGAGAATTGGCTAACTCTTCTACCCGCTTGAGGATAGCTGGTTTCCTCACCGCTTGTCCAGAGCCCGCATCCGCTGGGTGATCGTGAGGTCGAAGCGCATGGGGTTCGACTTGCTGCCGGCTGGCGGAGGAAGAACGGACCGGAGCGTGATGACCGCGCGTGAATCGGTCATCCAGCCGCGCTTGCGATCCACGGTCATCCCGCCGCGAATGGTTCCGGTCATCTCGAGCCCGGGCGGGCCCTTCACCGAATCGACCGTCGAGCGTGAGAGCTCGCCGAGGAGCGAGATGTGGGCGACTTCGCGGTTTCGCGAGAGCGAGTCGAACCGGAACGTCGTCTTGAGCGATGCCGTGCTCGAATATGCACCCTGCCCCTGCAAGGGCACGGTGACGACCTTCGACCAGCGCTCGCCGACCTGTACCGGCGTCCGGGGAAGCGTGGAGGGCATCTCGGCCATGAGGGCCCGCAGCTCATTCGCGAGCTCGCTCGCCTCGGTGACGAATTCCGACGATCCATCCGGGAGGACGCGCATCTCGACGCGCGACCCTTCCAGGGCGCGACGGCTCTGCTCTCGCGAGGAAGCCCGGCCCGAATCGGGTCCCGAGAGGGAGACGGAGTCCGTGACCGTAAGCACGCGCGCGCTGGCACTATCGCTGGCGAGCACGATCGCTCGTGCAAGGATGGCCATGCGGGTCGTCATCGACATGGTGGAGTCGCGCTGGCCGACTCTCGTCGTCCCCTTCATCTCCACCGTTTGCTCGAGGCGGATGTGGACGGTGTCGCCGACGGTCGGTCGAATCTCGAGCAGGACCGGTTGCGCCTTTGCCAGTGCGGGGAGGAACGCCGCCCCCGCAAGCGCGGCGGCCGCCACTGCCCGGACGCTCCACCGGCGAAGGCTAAAAGCCATACGGATCATCGTCTGGGGCTGGCTTGAGCGGTACGGGTGCGGGACGTGGTGCGGCGGTGCGTTGCGGAACCCGGGAACGGAACTGGGCCTTGAAGTACCCGCGAACATCGCCCGGCCTCGCGAGCATCGTCGCGCTGCGCGCCCGAAGCACCTCAGCCTCGTCGTACTGACTGACGATGTCCTCGACCCAGGCGAGCGTGAGCGTCGGGTCGAGCCTGCGCAGGGAGCGCAGCACGGATTCCTCGAGCGAGAGATCCGCGGCCTGCGGAAATCGCTCGGCGCCATCACGGCCATTCATGACCGCGGGCCGGGGGAATCGGATGAAGATCGGCTGCGTGAAATGCGGGTGACGCACCATCAATTGCCCTTTGTCCAGTGTGGCGAGCTTCGTTCGCGTCGCGGGGCTCAGCACCGCGTACCCGGGGGTCGCCAGCTCATCCGCATCCATTCGTCCGAACAGTGACGTGCCCGAATTTCCGACCACCCGCCGATGGACCTGCGAGCGAAACTGCTGTGCGCTGAACAGCACGAGCCCGAGGTAGCGGCCGCGTTCCGCGATGTCGAGGAGCATCCGTCGCACGTAGGTATCCGGCGCGTCGCTCGCGGCGTACTTGTTCAGCTCGTCGACGAAGACCACCAGATGCTTGACTCCGAGATCCCGGCGCTCCAGGTGCTCGCGCAGCTTCGAGACGATCCGCGCGAAGATCAGGTCCTGGGCATCCTCTTCCGACGAGGCAACGTCCACTACGTACACCGTGCGATCTTCAAAGCTCCCGAATGGAAGATCGCTGACCACGCCCTCGTCGGTGACGAGTCCGGCGCACCGGGTCGAGATGTTCGAGAGGCGGTTCCTCACCTTGCGGATGGTTGCGACGTGGTGAGTTCGCCAGGTATCGCCGCTGCTGCGTGATTCCACGCCATTGAGGACGTCGCGGAACCACTGCTCCAGGTCCCCGAAGCTCTGCACCCGGTGAGGGCGGCTGAGCACGGGATCGCTGAAGTCCCGGTCGATCACCCGCTCCTTGATGAAGTCGATGAGCGCGTCCGCCTTGGCATCGACGTCGTCGCGGTTGAGCAGCACTTCCGCGAATTGGAGCACCTCGCGCAGGCCCCACGTGAGCGGCTGGAGATTGTGCGCGAGCGCCTCGTTCGAGCGCAGTGTATTGAGGCCGTGGCCCTTCGCGGTGTATGGCGCGAAGTACTCCACCTTCTTGAACGGCGCGGGGTCGACGCCGAGCTGCTCGTAGATTTCCCGGTCGCGATCGGTGATCGCTCCGGGCTGGTCGAGGAAGCAGAGATCCGGCCCCTTCACGTTGAAGAGAACCGCCGCGATGGAGCCCTTCTGCGCGGGGAAGTGGGTGAACAGCGACGCGAGGATCCATTCCACCGCGCTGGTCTTCGTCGCGAGGCCCGACACGCCGGCGATGTTGAGGTGCGCGGCCTCCGGACCGACGAGGAAGTCCGCATCGAGATAGATCGGCGAATCGGTCCCGCCCGCGCGATAGATCCCGATCGGGATGCCGGTATTGTTTTCCGGCCGAAGGTACCCATCCATCCGAAGCGCGACCGCGACGTCCTCGTTGGTCGCGAGGAAGACCTGCCCCATCGGCACGGGCTGGAGCGGCTCTTCCGGGATCTGCCGGAGCACCGCCGCGGTGTAGAGGCGGATCTCGGCGCGCTCGGTGGGCGCGAAGCCAGGGCTCGAGGGGTTACCGTCGTGACCGAGGACGTCGTGCAGCGGCGTCTGGAGGTCGGTGTAGCTGAATCCCTCGACGACGATGCCGTAGATGTGCGGGAGCACCCCCTCGACCGGAGTGTTGCCGTCGACACGCACGATCGTGCCGATACCGACCGGGGAATCGAGCGCCGTCCAGAAGTGGAACTCGTGCGGGGTGTTCGGGCGCCGCTCGGTGGCGACGACGCGGCCCAATGACATCGGTGCGGTGACGAAGGGAGAAGTCTCAGACCGCGCGGAGAGTCTCCTCACAGTCACGGATGCCGTACACCATCGTGTCCCATCGCGCGTCAGGCAGCGACAGCGGCGCTGCCTCGGCGAGGATCCAGCTCGAAATCTCGTCGGCCCTTTCCGTCGAGGCGTGTGACGCGGCGATCTCGACGCGAACGAGCCCCCACAGCGGATCGTGGCCGGCGCTGTCGCGTATACGAAGGTACCACGTGGCGACGGTCGCCCACTTCGGCGTGATGCGGAGCATGCTCGATCGCTCCCCCCGGCGAAGGCCGAACACCACCTGCATCGCGTCCTCTTCGACATAGAGGACTCGGTGGCTCTTCACGATGCCGGCGACACTCGTCGCAGTGCCGACGCGAGGGCTTCCGGCGATACTGCCGTCCACGAACAGAGGCCCGGCCCCTTCGGCGCACCATCGCTCGGCGAGCATCGTTTCGAGGGCATCGCGCCTCCGCCGCACGACAGAATAGGCCCGATCGGCCAGCGCGGCCGGGTGGCCGGAACCGACAGGACCGCCGTAGTCGGCTCCGCAGGTGTCGACGAGAGCGAGCGGCCCGCTCTCGTCCCACAGTGCGGGCGTGACGTGGTTCCTGGGAAGGTAGAGTGACCGCTCCCGCTCGTGTGCCCAGGTCACCAGCCGGCGGTTTCGCCGCTCGCGCACGATGGCGGCGACGGTTCCGACGACCAGCGGGACTCCGCGATCGTACGCCACCACCCGACTCTCCTGGGTACCGTCGAGGAATGCCGCGAACCCAGCCACGACCGGGCGGAGTATCGGATGAGCCCTGACGGTCGTCCCTTCCAGAACGGAGGCACTGACGGTGTGGGCCTTCTCGGAAGCCGGGACTGTCAGTTCGAGGGGCGTGCCCCCATCCATGACTGCTCTCGCCTCGGGTGCGCGATCTGCGATATACCGCTGCACTACCGAGTCGTGGGCGCCGGACCCGCGTGATTTAAACGTCAGCCACCTCTAACACTCGCCGCTGGGATTGACCAGCGTCAGCCGCCAATGATGCTATCACCGATCGCAACCGATTCGCTGGGACGCGCCGCCTGATGAGGCAGCTGGCGATCGTCGCGACCATCCTAACGGTCGCGACCGGCTGTGACAAGCTGAAGGCGGCCGGCGGCATCGCCGCCACCGATGCGAGCGTCCCGGTGGCGGATGCGCTCGATCTCTCGCGCAAGCCTGACATCCTGTTCCAGGTCTTCGGCGAGAAGGACGACACGCGGATGATCCCGCTGGCTGCGCTCGTTGATGGCTCGATCAAGCAGATCAACCTCTCGAGTGATGGCTGGCGGCAGTTCGCCACCCAGTACGAGAAATCAGGTACGGCCTATCATCTCTACGATGACGGTCGCATTGTGGGAACGGCGAAGGTGCGACAGGGGATGTGGGAGAAAAAGGATGCTCCGCTCTACACCCTCCCGAACTGCAAGGTGCTGATTCCCCTGGCGGCGGTCAGTTTGCAGACGAAGATCGAGCTCGGATACACCGTTGACCTGCTCGCGTCCTCGGCCGAAATCGCTCCCGGTTCGGCCGGTGTGGAGCTGCCCCCCGCGGAGCTGGAGCGGACGGCTCGCGAGCTTGGCTATCTGGTAGGCGCTCGCGCGTCGTCCGGTGCGATCTCCCGCCAGGCGATCGACGCGCTCGACTTCCGGAGTTTCGCGGTGCAGACCGGGGCGACGCCCGCGCCGACCATCGTCGCATCCTTCATCGATTCCCGCAGCGAAGCCCTCGACGAAGGGACCACCCGGGGCCACATCTTCGTGATCGCGGATCGCCAGGCAAGCGGCAGCTACGCCCCGACCTTTTCGCACGCGTTCGGCGGCTCGACATCGAACGCCGAGTATCGCGTCTACCTGAACCATCTCGACCTCACGGGCGATGGAGTCCAGGAGATCCTTGTCGAGGCCAGGCAAGTGGGCGGCGGCGCGTCGGTCACTGCGTTGAGCTACCGTAATGGCGAGTGGGAGGAAGTCTTCCGCAGCCGCTCGGGCTGGTGTCTCGACGGGGCTGATTGATCGGCCTGTCCCCCGTTCATTCGATCCCGATGTCCCAGGCCTGCTCGAGATCCTTCTTGGAGTAGGCGCGAAACGCGGTCAACGTCTGGGTGCGGATCAGCCCGGGCACATCCGGGAACTTCTCCGTGATGACCTGGGCGATCTGCGCGTACTCCGCGACTCGCACGATCGCGACGAGATCCCACTCCCCCGACACCGAGTAGACCTCCATCACGCCGTCGATGCCGGCGAGCTTCGTCGCACACTGGGGGATCTGCCGGGGCTCGGCCTTGATGAGAACGATGGTGGTGATCACTGCTCGAGGGGAAAAGGGGGAACGTTCAGCAGCCACAGCCCTGCAATCCTGCCCTGCGGGTCCACGTCGAGAAGCAGGTCGCGCGCAATGCGCACCGTGCGAACGGGCCGTGACGGGCCAACGCGAAAGTGAATCGTCTGCTCCTTCTGGTCGGCCTCGGCGGCGAGCGCCGTATCGATCGACACCGAGCCTACGTCGTCACCGAGCTTTCGCAGCGGCACGGCGACCCGGCCATCTTCGACATTGGGCGGAACCGTCAATGCGGCGACCTTTCGAACATCGGGCCAGACCGCGACCTCCACTCCGTGAATTTTTCCGCCGGTCACATCGAGGTTGAGCCACGCACCGTCGCCGCCCATGAGCGCCACCGAGCCGCAGAGTCCCTCGCCGACGGCCTTCGCCCGGATGGCCGCAGTGAGGATGTCGGTGTCGGTGTCCCAGCGATAGTCGACGTCGGGGACGCTCCCCTGGGCGGGTTCGATCTGGACGGAAAAGCTCACGTTGCGCTCCGGCACGGGGACGACAAAGGTGCGTCGCCGCAGCACACGAAGCAATTCGAATCATCGCGCGTGTGACCGAGGCCTTGCGGCGGGCAACTTATCCTGCGACAGCGACCGGGGACCAGAGCGCACGCCTGCGGGAGCCCGGCATTCTGCGGATGCGAAGGCGCGCTACGGCGTGGGACGGGCGCCTTCTTGGAGCCGCGTCGGCGGCGCCACTATACTTCACGGCTCGCGTGGCCATCGCCGATGCAGCCCGCGCACCTTTGGGAGGTCATGTGGCGGAACGCGACGAGCACGCTGGGAGCGGGACGAAAAGTCCGGCCAACGCAGGCACCATCATCACGCGTCCCCACGATGAGGATGCCGTCGCTGAGGTAGTCGGGCCCGTCCTCCAACGCATCGACAGAGCCGCGAGGACCGTCCAGGCGATCATCATCACGACCGACGCTGACGACGCACTTGCGTTCGCCCGCGCGGCGCTGGCCAGCGGCGACATTGGCCTGCTCCCGGCGACCAGCGAGGGCCGGGCACTCCGGCTGCTTCGTGCGCAACCGGCCCCGGTCGTTGCGGGGCCAGCTTCGACCCTCGTCGCGCTCATGCGCCATTCCGCCCTCAAGCTCCATGAGGTGAGGAACGTCGTCGTGGCCTGGGCCGATGCGATCCTTGCCGCCGGCGAGGCAGAAAGCCTCGAGACCCTGATGGCGGAGCTGCCGAAGGAAGCATCACGGGTCCTCGTGGCGAGCGAGCTCACCGCGTCGGTCGAAGAGCTCGCGGAGCGATACTTCCGGCGGGCGCACCGGCTGACCCAGCCCCCACGAGCGGAGGGCCTCTCGGCCGTCGTCATGTCATACGTGACGGTCACCCCGGTCACGCGCCCCGCAGCCCTGCGTCGGGTTCTCGACGAGCTCGATCCGCCAAGTGCCTCGATCCATGCGCGAACGGAATCCTCGGCCACTGAGGCTCGCGCCGCCTTGCGCGAGCTTGGCTACGCGGCGGGTGATCCCAACATCACCGTCACGACCGATGCGGCGCCGCCCGATGTCTCGCTGATCATCCTCTACGACATTCCGCAGGCCGCGGAGCAGCTTCGCACCATCGTGGGAGCGGGCACGCCGCGGGTCGTCGCATTCGCCCGTCCCCGCGAGCTGGCGCGCCTCGGCGTGCTCGCCGGATTGGCGCCCACACCCCTGCCGTCGCGCGAGGCCACCGAGCACGCGCGCCGAATGCTGGACGCAGCGCGCGATGAGCTCCGCGCAGAAATGCGACGGGGCATCCCCGATCGCCAGATCGTCGCGCTCGAGCCGCTGCTCGACGAATTTGATGGGATCGAGATTGCCGGCGCCGCGCTTCGCCTGCTGGAGCGGGCGCGGGAACGGGCTGCCGTTGCAGCCGCGGCGGCGACGGCGAGCGCACCCACGGCGCAGCCTCCCGCCTTCACGCGACTCTTCATGACCGTGGGTACGCGCGACAACATCAGCCCCGGCGACCTGGTGGGAATGATCACCGCGGGGAGCGGCATCACCAGCGCGCAGATCGGGAAGATCGACATCCGCGACAACCACTCGCTCGTGGAGATCGCCGCTCCTGTCGCCGAGCAGGTCGCCGCGAAAGTGTCGGGCTCGGCGGTGAAGGGACGTCGCATCGTCGCGCGCATGGAGCGTACGCGCGATGAGCGGGTGTCCCTCGAGTCCGGAGATCGCCCGCGCCCGCGCGGCGATCGCGAGGGACGCCCTCCGCAGCGCGGATCCGCGGATCGGGGGAGTCGCGCGCCTGCCGGCCAGAGCCGCCCGCCCCGTCGGGACGTGCCACCACGTCGCGGACCTGAGTGAGCACGGGCTGTCAGTCTGCCGGCGGATGGATCGAGGTCATCGCCGGTGTGATGTTCAGCGGAAAGAGCGAGGAGCTGATCCGGCGGGTTCGCCGATCGATCATCGCGCGTCGTCGGGTGCAGGTGTTCAAGTCGCATCTCGACGAGCGGTATGCAGGGATCTACGCGGTGTCGAGCCACGACGGGCGCACCGTGGAAGCCATCCCCGTCGACTCATCCCGACAGATCGCGAGCTGTCTCGATCCGACGGCGCACATCGTCGCGATCGACGAAGCGC
>JANOCW010000298.1:0-5393 GCA_031412375.1 Gemmatimonadaceae bacterium
TTCCGGCAGGGTGCTGAGCGCGTCTTCAGCCTGCTGAGCGAATAGCTCCCCTCGTCGTCTTGCATAGTCGAGGCCGCCGTACTCGGTAACGATCGATACGACGTCGGCGATCTCCGACTCGTCCGGTTCCGGCATGACGAAGAATGCATCGATGCGGCTTCGCGCCGAAGCAGGCATCCGGCGGAGCGCGGCGATGAGGGGCAGCGTGACCTTGTGTTCCCGCAAATCCAGCCCGGCTGGCTTTCCCGTCACTTCCTGGCCTCCGGTGTAGTCGAGCAGATCGTCGGCGACCTGGAACGCCATGCCCAGTCGCTCGCCGTACGTCGCGAGCGCAGCTCGATAGGTCGGCGCCCCGGACATCGCCCCGACTTCGCACGCAGCAGACATGAGCGATGCCGTCTTCGAGCGAATCAGCTCGTCGTAGTCCGCCTCGCTGAACGCGAGCGCATCGACGGCCGCGAGCTGACGCATCTCGCCGACCGTCATCGCGATCGTGGCCCGCGTCATCACGCGCAGCGCCTCGAAGTCGCTCGTCGCCACCAGCTCGGCCAGCGCGCGGGAGTACAGATAATCACCCATGATCACGCTGATCTGGTGACTGAACAGCGCGTTGATCGTGGGCATCCCTCGACGGAGCGATGAGTGATCGACGGCGTCGTCGTGAACCAGCGTCGCCAGGTGGATCAACTCGACGACCGCCGCCAGCGTAATCGCCCGTGGCGAGCTCTGCTCCTCCACGCTGCTCGCGAGCAGGACCAGCGTCGGGCGAAACATCTTCCCGCGCATTCCCATCAGGTGATGATTCACATCATCGATGAGGGGGAAGTCTGCGGCGACGATGCGCGCGAGCTCTTCCGACGCGCGATCGAGCTCCGCGCGCACGGGCGCCTGGATCTCGCGCAGGGCGGGCGGAACCGCGGCGCCGACTCGTGCGGCTGCGCTCACTGGGCAACCCGCTCGAGCGTACGAATACGGTCTGCGACATCCCGGAACTGGATGTCGACTCCAAACACACGCTGGTAGTACGTCAGGGCTTCCTCATACCGGTCAAGGGCCTCGGTGGCATACCCCAGAAGATACAACACTCCCACCAGTTGCTCATCCCCCGCCCGCCCGTCGACCAGCGCTCGCTGCAGGATCGTCACCGCCACATCGAACTGTGACCGCTCGAGAAAGCACTGCCCCAGGGCTTCGTAGGTCCGAACGCGCTGCTCGGGCCCGCGCAGCGCCTTCTGGAACTCGGCGATGGCCTCGTCCAGAAGACCCATTTCCTTGAACGCGACCCCCAGGTCGTAATGGCTCTGGTGGTCCTCCTCATCGACGTTCTCCGCAATACCGCGCTTGAACCGTTTCAGCATGTCGGCAAAGTCGGCCTGCTCGTCGCCGGAGGGCGCGTGCTCCTCGACGACCATGCGGGTCGACCTGGGCGCCTCATCGCCACGCAGGAGGTCACCGAGATTGACGAATTCCTCATCGTCGCTGGCTACACGGGGCGGGCGTGCCGCCGGCTTCGGACTCGAGGCGGGGGGAGCGGACGCGCGCTTCGTGTTGGCCGAATAGCGACGGACGGCGCCCGATGCGCCACGCGCCGGAGGCTCGCTGGCGCCCTGCTGCTGGCTGGCGTCCACGAACGCACTCAGCGCGGCCTGGGCACGGATGTCGGTCGGCGCCAGCTCGAGCACGCGCTGGTAGACGGTTCTCGCCTTGTCGGCCTGTCCGCCGCGGAACAGCGCGTCGGCAAGCTCGAGATAGGCCTCGACGAGTCGCGGCGTATCGTTGGCCTGAAACGCGTACTGAACGCGCTTTTGGTGGTGGCGCACCGAATTCGGATCCAGGCGGATGATCTCGTCGGCCACCGACCGCGCGCTTTCGTAATCCGATCCGCGCTCGAAGCCGATCATTGCGAGCTCGAGCTCCTGTAGCCCCCGATCGCGTTCGCCGCGCTCGAGCAGCGCCTCACCGAGCCGGCGGCGAAGCGCGTGATCCGCGTCGTTCGCGGCGAGCTCGCGAGCCAGGTCGTCCGCGCTGTCCCCAAGCTCAGCCAGTGTGGATGACCGCTGGCCGGTGTCGGTCGGCACGAAAGGGTGTGCCGGCGCTTCGTCCGCCTTCTTGAGAAACGGATTCCGCGGCTTCGGACGCTCTGCGACCTGCTCTTCCTCATCCTCTGAAACAGCGGGGAGGTCGGAGTTCTCCTTCTGGATGTCGAAGTTGAACGCCTCGAGCTCGATGATCGGGGGTTGATCCGTACCCCGCGCAAACGGCGGGTCGAGCTCCGCGAGTACCCCCGTGCTCGGGCGACGGGGCGGGATTGGGTCGTCCGGCATGATGAGCGGGATCTCGGGCCCCGAATCGAGCGCGTCGAAATCCGGCAGGTCGAGGAGCGGCAGCTCCCCGGGGAGGACGAGGTCGTGCTCCGGCCGGACGAGCGTGTCGTCAGATGCCGAGACCTCGGCAACCTCAAAGTTCGTGAACATCGAGCCAGCATCAAAACCGCCGAACGCGTCGAGTCCAGAATCCAGCGGGCTGCCCATGGACGTCCGCTCGATGCCGAGGACGTCGTCCGCCTGCGGTGTGGCGAGCCCGGCATCACCGCCCAGGGATGTCTCGAATCCCTGGATCATCTCGGGCTGGCCGGGGTCATCGCCGACGGATGAGTAAGTATCCTGGCCCGGGAGCGGCGAAGCGTGCTCGGGTTGCGGCTCCGGCACGACCGGTTCGGGCTCCGCTGTGTACGCGACGGTCTCCGGCTGCGCGGCAGGCGCCGGTTCGGGCGGCAGCGGACGAGGCACTGGCGCGGCGGGGGTCCGGGACGACACTCCCGGCTTCGCAGTACCGGGCTTCGGCGCCGCCGGACGGGGAGCCGCGGGCCGCGCGAAGGGATTCTTCCCCGCTCGACCGGGCTTGGTTGGCGGCTCATCGCCATAGTCGACATCCAGGAACACCAGCTCGCCCGGCTTGGGCGCCCGGTCGGTCTGGGCGCCGACCTTCGGCTCGGCGGCAGGGTCGATGGCGCGCATCCGGTCAGCGGTCGCGCGGGCCTCCAGTGACCGCCCCTCCGACTCGAACTTGTCGTAAAGCGACTGGAGCTGCTCCATCGCCTCGCCCTTCCGCTCGCGCTTGCTGAGCTGCTCGGCCAGCATCAGGCGGACGTCGTCCTGATCGGGGCACAGGTCGGCGAATTCCTTCAGGGCACGGAAGGCCTCGTCCATCTGGCCGGCCTTCTGCATCCGATCCGCGTACTCGAGAAAGTTCTGCTTCGCGTCGCTGGCGAAACCCTTCTTCGCGCTGATCTTTCCCAGCTTGTAGTAGATCGAGCTACGGCCGGGAGAGTTCCTCAGGATCTTGTTACACAGCGCGATGGCGTTGTTGAAAAACCCGCCCTCCGCGTACAGATCGACCGCTTTCTCGTAATAATCGAGTGCCTTTGCGACTTGCCCGCCGCGTAACATGAGGTCGCCCACGCGGTTGAACAGTGCGACGTCCGCCTCATCCCCGGCGCCATCCGATTCCTCGAGAATTTGGACGTAGAGCGCGAGGGCCTTGTCGAACTGCTTTTTTTGCTCGAACTCAATCGCTTTCTTCTTGAGCTTCGCGACGTTGGACATCAGCGCGGTACGCTCCGGGGAGAGAAGGCACCTTCCGAGACGCGGAGGCGGCCGGGGTTAACTTACCCCTAAGTCATATTGGTGACAAGCTTTGCCACGCACCCACGTCCCTCGGCATCGCCGGTCACCGTACCAGTACGGGAGCTCGCGAACATCGTCCGCCTCGAACAGCGCGAGATCGGCCGAGAAGCCCGGTGCGAGCTGGCCGATCGAGCTTTCGAGCGCGAGTGCCGCCGCGCCGTTCACCGTCGCGGCGATGACGACCTCAGCGACACTCATCCGTAGTTGACTGACGCCAAGGGTGAGAATCAGCGGGAAATTCACGGTGGGAGAGCTGCCCGGGTTGAAGTCCGACGCCAGGGCGACGGGAACCCCGGCCTCGATCAGACGTCGCGCCGGGGCGACGGTTTGACGACCCAGGAACAGCATCGTTCCGGGCAGGAGCGTGGCAACCGTGGTCGACCGGGCGAGCGCCGAGATTCCCGCGTCGCTGATCGCGGCCAGGTGGTCCGCGGACACGGCCCCGATCTCAGCGGCGAGCTCGGCCCCGTACCCGTTCTCGAGTTCATCCGCGTGCAGCTTCGCTGCCAGCCCAAGGCCCTGCGCCGTCTGCAAGAGTGTTCGCGACTCGTCCGCCGAATAAACACCCGGCTCGCAGAATACATCGGCGAACGCGGCAAGTCGCTCGCCGGCGACCGCCGGAAGCATGTCCTCGCACAGCATGCGCACCCATTCGACGCGCGCCTTCGAGGTCGAGCGCGCCTCAGCCGGTATTTCGTGCGCACCGAGCCACGTCGGTACGATTCGGAGCGGAAGCTCGACCGACAACGTGCGGATGGCGCGCAACATCATGAGCTCCGCCTCGGTCGAGAGCCCGTAGCCGGACTTGATCTCGACGGTGGTCGTACCGTGCGCTGCCAGCCTGGCCAGGCGGGGGCGGGCCAATTCGACGAGCTCGGATTCCGTGCGCGACCGAAGGTCTCGGACCGAAGCGTGGATTCCCCCGCCACGCGCCGCGATCTCCATGTATCCGAGTCCGCTCGCACGCAGTTCGTGCTCTTCATGGCGCGGTCGCCCAAAGAGCGCATGGGTATGCGAGTCGACGAGACCCGGAGTGATGATGCAGCCGGTGCAGTCGATTCGCTCCGCGGCGGGGAACTCGCGTTCGAGCGTGGCGAGCGGACCGACGGCAGCGATTCGCTCGCCGCGCGTTGCGACCGCGGCGTGGGGGAGGACACCCGCGTCCCGCATCTCGTGCCCACGTCGCGCACGGGGAGCGCCGGCGCAGGTGACGACCTGAGCGGCGCCGACGAACAACCGATCCACGAGCCCTACGCCATCACATCGCGGACGCGCGAAATGCGCAGCGGCGCCTGTGCTTCACCGCGGCAGGCGTAGTAGCACGCATTGCAGTCCACGGGCGTGTACGTCTTGAATTCCGACCAGTGGAAATCGGTCGGGAAATCAGGGCAGCGCTTCACGTGCCCGGTGGGATCGACGTGAATCGTCTTCAATCCCGACTGGCATGGCTCCTTCATCTCCCCGCGGGCATAGCGGGGAATCTGCTCGAGATAGTAGTCCGAGTTCGTGACGACGCCGCGCTTCCGTTTCTTGTATGCGAGGATCTGCGCGACCGCATCCTCGAGCTGGCTCTGCGGGTTGTCCTGCAGGAGCAGGTCCTTGTTCCCGTTCTTGTTGTCCGTGTAGGTGCTGAAGTTGACGCCGCACCCCAACTCCTCGGCCCGCCGCACGATGGGCATCAGCTGGTCGAGGTTGCTGTTCTTGATG
>JANOCW010000299.1:0-1660 GCA_031412375.1 Gemmatimonadaceae bacterium
CCAGCGCGACATCCGCTACTTCGTGTGCGATGACGAGGAGTCACTCCTCTACATCGCCAACATGGGATCGATTCCGCTGCACATCTGGGCGAGCCGCGTCGGATCGCTCGAGCTCCCCGACTGGTGCGTCATCGATCTCGACCCGAAGGACGCCCCGTTCTCCGACGTCATCCGCACGGCGGTCGAGCTGCGGCGGGTCTGCGAAGCGATCGGACTGCCGAGCTACGTGAAGACAACCGGGAAGACGGGCCTGCACATCCTGCTACCCCTCGGCCGTCAATGCACCTATGAACAATCGCGCGTGCTCGGCGAACTCCTCGCGCGCTTTGTGCTCCGCGAGCTGGACGAGATCGCCACGATCACGCGACACATCCAGAAACGTGGTGACAAGGTGTACCTGGACTACCTCCAGAACCGGCACGGTCAGACGATCGTCGCCCCGTTCAGTGTGCGCCCACTGCCTGGCGCGACGGTATCGATGCCGCTGACGTGGGACGAGGTGAACGATGCGCTCGATCCGCGCGCGTTCACGATCCGGACGGCGATCGATCGCATGGAGCGCCTCGGTGCCGATCCGGTGCTCGACGTGCTCGAGGAGAAACCCGATCTCGGCGAGGTGCTGGAGCGGCTGGCCGGGCTGATGGCGGAAGGCCCGTCGTAAGAGGCCTTCCGCTGCGACTTCCTATCGCCGCTTCGCGGTGATCGTGCCCTCGAATCCCTGAAGCGTCCACTTCCCGGTGAACTCGTCACCAATGAGGGTGGCTGTCGTGACGACCCGCCCTTCCGGGAGCTCCGCGGTGGTGATCAGGGTCTGCCCGTCGACGGTGACGCTGGTAAGGTCAATCCACCCCAGTCCATGGCGCTCGACCTTCCCCACATAGGCGCCCGGGGAGCCCGTGATAATGAGGGTACCCGTCGCCGTCGATCCGTCGGGCGCGGTGGCGGTATAGTCGTAGGTCCCGACCGGGTTCACTGCGGCGGCGGCCGACGTCTGGGACGCAGCCGGGGCAGAGCCCGGGGGCGTTGCCGCAGGAGTGGTGGCGCATGCAAGCGAACCAGCGACGAACAGAAACGCGACTCGTAATGAGCGGGTCATGGGGAGTCTCCGGAAGGGGTGCGCTGCGAGGACAGCCATTGTTGCACGTGGAGTGGGACGCTTCGACGCTCTCCTTGACGTCGAACGATCTGGTTCATGCAGATACTATCGCCGCCGGCCGCGTACCGCGAGGCCGCACGGGATGCATGACTCAATACCGCGGGACCACGCCGAGCACCAGCCGCGCCGTATCACGCGCGATGAGCAGCTCCTCGTCCGTCGGGATGACCCACGCCGCCAGTCGGCCACCGTCGCGATTGATTCGCCCCTCCGTTCCGCCGACCGTGCGGTCGTTTGCTGCAGCGTCGAGCTCCAATCCCGCCCACTCTATCCCAGCCACGATCCGCGCGCGGATCTCGGCGGAGTTCTCCCCAATGCCCCCCGCGAACACCACGGCGTCCGCGCCGCCCATCGCAGCGAGATACGCACCGACGTACTTCCGTACCCGATAGCAGAAGATCTCGATTGCAAGCCGAGCGCGGCGATCTCCATGCTCGCGCTCCTCGGCGAGCAGATCGCGCATGTCGTGGGTCAGCCCGGAGATACCGAGCAATCCGGACTGCT
>JANOCW010000300.1:0-4974 GCA_031412375.1 Gemmatimonadaceae bacterium
TCGACTCACCGCTCAAGGAGATCTCATGAGAGCACGTTTCGCGATCGCTGTTCTTGCCGTTGGCGCTGGCCTGCTCGGATGTGACGGAGGTTCTACCGCGCCGCTCCAGGAATCGTCGCCCCCTCCCTCCCTCATCACGAACGGCACGCGCGATGGCAGTGCCCATCCCGCCGTCGTGCTCATCATCATGGATATCGGTGGACAACCGGCGTACCGATGCTCCGGTACCCTGATTGCCCCCACGGTCGTACTCACCGCGGGCCACTGTGTCGGAGAGCCAAGCGAGTTCAGCGGATTGCGGGTCTTCACCGAATCCGATGTGCAGAACGGGAACAACAACTATCCGTTCGCGGGTCCCAACACGATCGAGGCGACCGATTGGCGCGCGCACCCGCTCTATACGAACAGGGCGTTCTTCCTGCACGATGTCGGCGTCGTCGTGCTGTCCAAGGCCGTGAAGCTCGGGAGCGGCCAGTATGGCAAGCTTCCGAATCGGGACCAGCTCGACGCGCTGCGACCGAGGAGCTCCACCGTCTTCACCGCAGTGGGCTACGGCCTCCAGCGAGTCAATCCGGCCCACGTCGAGGCGGAGCTCATTCGCATGTTCGCCGAGCCGCACCTGATCCAGATCAATACCGGCTTCACGGGAGACTTCTCGATGCTCCTGTGGAACAACGCTTCGACGGGCGGCACGTGCTTCGGCGACTCCGGCGGGCCGAACTACCTCGGGACGTCGAATGTGATCGCGGGCGTCACCTCGTTCGCGCTCAATGGGACGTGTGGCGGCACAGGTGGAGTCTTCCGGCTGGACCGTGGGAATGTTCTGGACTTCGTCACGCAGTTCTTGAAGTAGTGCGGGTGCGAGTCGGGCGGCGTTGATCGACGGCGCGTGCTCGCATGGTAGCAAACCCCGTGGATGTGGTGGTCGCGGGGCTGCAGGCGACGGCGTTCACGGCGACATGGGTCATGAAAGAAGGCGTCAGGGAGTACGTCGGTGACGTCGTTGAACGGTCAACGGCGTCAACGGCGTAAGACTTCGACGGAGTCTGGGTCGTTCGGGTGCTGCGGGCGCCGTCCGGACGTCACTGCCTCCCACCCTCGGCGGGATGCACGGATCACACCCTCATTGCCAAGCTCAACAAGCTGTGGTATGTAGGTAGCGACACTCGTCACGACCGAAAGGCAGCAGGGCGACCTCGCCCGCCGTCTCGCCCTCGCCGAGCGCGTGCACCGCGCACCCCGATCCCGAGATCGCCCACGACAGGGCAGCGTACTTTTTCTCGGGGGGTGGCAGCGTGACTTCGACATCGCTCTCCCGGATCAGCATCCGCTGTCCTGCCGTGACCCGTGGACGTCGCGTCCTCGTGCACGATCGTAGGTGTCCCGCGCCGACGCTCGTCGGCCGCGGCCCCTTCCTCGGCTCGGGAGATCCCAGATGACACGAAGAACCTTTCTCGTCCCCGCCACCATCGTTGCGTCTGTCGTCCTCGTCGCCTGCGAGGCGCAACGGTCACCGCCAACCGCGCCATCGACCGTCACGGCCGACGAGAGCGGCCCGCAAGCATCAATGAAGCAATCATACGCAGCGCGAAGCGGCGAGCTGCATGTGACCAAGGAATGCTCGGCGTACACGGGCATGGCGGGTTCCTATTGCACCATCACATCCTCGAACATCAAGCAGATTCAGCCCGGATCGCGGGTCGTGTATGCAAACGCGGCCCGGGCGACTTCGCTGGACACCGATGTCATCCTGTACCCGCCAGGCCCCGGCAACAACAAGGCGTACGGCCATGTCACGCTGAATTTCCAGACCGGCACGGGTACCGTAACGTTCTCGGGCGGGACGGGGAAGTTCACTCATTTTCATGGGACTGCCGCCGTCTCGTATCTTGGCGGACCGAACTGGGCCTGGAACGGCACGTACCGTTTCAGCAACGAGCGCTGAGGATCCGGCGGCCAGGGCCCATCGGGCTCTGGCCGCTGTGCATTCGCGGGAACG
Source organism: Gemmatimonadaceae bacterium (assembly GCA_031412375.1). Lineage (GTDB taxonomy): Bacteria > Gemmatimonadota > Gemmatimonadetes > Gemmatimonadales > Gemmatimonadaceae > JANPKQ01. The sequence goes on from JANOCW010000300.1 coordinate 2,000, forward strand.
CAACGCTTCTGGCCTGGCGCCGCAGCAAAGGTAATACGCCAGGACGTCTGAAACTCGTGAATCCCTGAAGCGACTCGGGAGGGGACCAATGAGAATGACATTCCGGCGGGTATTCGTTCTGGCACTCGCATCGGCGGCGTCTGCCTGCTTACCTGCCGTTCCACCCAGTGCCTCGCCCCTCCGGTTGCGCTCGGGCTGGAAGCGTCGACGGCGCGCTGAGGGCAAGTGAGTCCGAGCCTGTCGTTCGATGGGCGGACACTGGTCTCCGCTTCAAACCGCCCTACGGGCCTTGGCGGCAATGACCTCTGGGGAGCGCCGCACGCTCCTGGCGGTAGGGAGTACATGGGCACCGACGCTGGGCGGACGTCGGTGAGACGTCGCCGTACGCCCGGCTCGCTGACATCACATCGTTCCAACTGAGTCACGACCGTGGCGGGAAACTGGTCCCCCGAGGAAGTGGCCGCCACGGTCGCGGATTACTTCGTGATGCTCACGCACGAGCTGCGCGGTGAGTCGTACAGCAAGAGGGAGCACAACCGCCGGTTGCAGCAGCAACTGCACGGCCGCTCCGCCCCCGCGATCGAGTTCAAGCACTGCAACATCAGCGCTGTCCTGATCGAACTCGGATTTCCCTACATCGACGGCTACAAGCCGCGAGGAAACTACCAGGAGCTGCTGAAGGAGGAAGTTGCGGCGCGGCTGGAGGGCGATGTCGTCATTGCCAACGCCGCGGAGGCAATCGTCGGGGCGCCCGTCCACGGAGCGCCGCCGGAACGTTCGCTCGAAGATGTCCTGGTCGCTGCCCCTACACGGGATCGCGACCGGACCCGCACCTACGAGCGGCCGGTCTCCGCACCTGCACCCCGCCTCGGCGTGAACTATCTCGAGCGCGAGGCCCGCAACGCCTCGCTCGGGCGCGCAGGCGAAGTCTTCGCGTTCGACGTCGAGCACCGACGTCTCTGGGAAGCAGGACATCGAACGCTCGCCGAGCGCGTGGAGCATGTCTCCCAAACCCGTGGCGATGGACTGGGATATGACATCCTGTCCTTCGAGACCAATGGACGTGAACGGCTCATCGAGGTGAAGACGACCAGCTTCGGTGCGATGACGCCGTTCTTCGCCAGCAGGAGGGAGGTCGCGGTGTCCGAGGAGCATGCCGAGCACTTCAGTGTCTACCGCGTCTTCAGGTTCCGCGACTCGCCAAAGGTATTCGTTCTCACCGGATCACTCCGTGAGTCGTGCATTCTCGATCCGGTGCAGTATCGGGCATCACTTCCGTGACGCATGGATCCCGTGCGAATTCCCTGGACAGCGTCACAGAGCCCGGCCCCGGTGCGCCGCCCCAATGATGGCCTTCCAACGTGCATGCCTGACGGTATCTTCTCGCACATCCCTTCAAGGGGCACACCATGCGCCGCCAGCTTCCCGCACTGCTCGTGGCACTCTCGATCGGCTCGGCCACACCGCTGCACGCGCAGGTGCCCGAGTGGGTCACCCAGATCCTCGCCGCCGCGCAGCTCCCGCTGGTCACCGCCGAGGCGCGGCGCGAGGGCGTCGCGAGCGATGAGATCCGCGCGGTGCTCGATGCGATGGGGCGCGCCGGCGTGCCGGCGCACGAAGCGACCGCGGTGATCGACACCGCTCGCGTGGTGCGGCGCGAGCACGGCGCGACGGAGAACTTCGGCGCGTTCGTCCAGTCGCAGCTCGCGGCCGGCAAGCGAGGCCGCGAGCTATCGGCGGCAATCCGCACGGAGCATGAGCGGCTGGGAAGAGGACGGGGACGCGGACCGGGCAACGCGGCGCGCGGCACCGACGACCGGGGCCGAGGCAACGCTGACACCGCGCGCGGGCGGGGCCGAAGCGGCGCGTCGCGGCCGGGCCAGCCCGAAGTCCGTAATCCAAGGACGCAGGACACCCGCGGACGGGGACGCGGGGTCCCGGTTCCACCGAACCGCTAGGCGGAGACGACGATGAGAATGCCATGCATTGCGGCTGCAGTCCTCTTGACGACGGTTGGATGTGCCCGTGAGGCCAACGATGCCGACACCGCGGTCGCGTTCGCGGTCACGGCCTCCGCGTCCACCGCCGACGGCGCTCGGGCTGCAGCGTCGATCGCGAACGCGATTGCGGCCAACCCCGCGGGTGCTGACTCGATCCTCCGCGCGGCAGGCCACACACGCGACAGCTTCCAGAAGATGATGTACGAGATCGCGGCCGACTCGGCGATGAGCGCCGCGTACGCGGCCGCGAAAGGCCGGTAGCCCCAGCCCTCGCCGACCTTGCGCACCGGCCGAGGCAGCATCGATGGCCGAGCAGATCGTTCGAGAGATCGAAGTCTACGGACGCCGGCTCCTCCTCCTGCGGACAGGCGCCGTCTGGCTCGCGTACGACCCGGGCAGCGACGGCAAACGTCGCCCCGCGCGGGACGTGCGCATTCCGGAGTTCGTTCAGACGGACGTCGAGCTCGAGCGCTACCTGGCCGACTTGCTGCACGAACGCGCGAGTCCGGACAATGCTACGATTCGATGGCGGGTCTGATAGCAAGGGGCCACGGCGTACAACGCTGATTGCACGAGTCAGCGAGCCGGGGCCGCTGATACCAGCCGCTCGGTGAACCCGCCAACAGCCAGTTTCATCAAGAATGGGTCCCGAGCAGTCAGACTGGCGACGGTCAGCTTCAGCTGCTGTCGACTGCCAACATGCAGTTCTCGGTTGCAGTTCTCGGTTGCAGTTCGCAGTTCCTACCTGAACTCCTTCTGCAGCTCCTCCAACGCCGCGCTCCCCGGACACAGCACCACGAACGGCACATCCACCAGCGGCGTGCCTACGGTTCCGTTCACCGCATGCATCTCCGGCGCTGACTCGTCGATGTACAGCAACCCCGTCGGCACCTCGCCACGCGCCTGTGCCGCCCGCACGTGCGCGTACGCCGCGTCACGGTCGCTCGGGTCGTAGCTGTCGTCCGCCTGCCGGAA
>JANOCW010000301.1:0-3792 GCA_031412375.1 Gemmatimonadaceae bacterium
GCGGAAGCGCGTCTCCACCGCATCGAGAACCTTCAGGGCTTCGTTGACGACCTCGGGCCCGATGCCATCACCCGCAATGACCGCGAGGCGGGGCATCGCTCAGCGCCCAGTGCGCGTCGGGAGAACTCCGCCGCTGCTCGCCGAGGCTGGGGCCACTTGCGGCGGAGGAACCGGCGGGACCAGGGTGTCGCGCCGTGCCGTCAGCGTGTCGATGACGGCGCGCGCCGTGTCGGCGACGGCACGTCCCGGATGCGAGAGCGTGTAGACATACGCGGAGATGTGATGGATCTCCTCCGCGGACAGCGTCGTGCTGAGCGCCGATGCACTGACGTTCGCCGCGCGCGCGAATGCCGGCATGCCGATGCTCGCGACTTTCGGTCGCGCGATCCCTTCCATGATCGTGCGCTGAATGAAGGCGAACGATCCATCTCCGTGCAGCCAGAGGCTGTCCCGGAGATCGGGACCGAGCGCGGCGATCCCCGCTCCGGCGAGTCCGTGACAGCTCAGACATTTCCCCTTCCGCCGAAAGAGCACGTCGCCCGCGACACTGTCGGCGATCAGCACGAACCCGGGATTGGCCACCACGACGCTATCCATGCGCAGTGAGTCGGTGAAGCCCGGCTCGAAGGGGACTTCAACGTCCGTGCGTGCGCTGTCCGATCCGCGCTCGACAGGCGGCACCACGGCGCTGTCGGCGGTGAGGCCCTGGCGATCGCCCCCACCGCATCCCGTAGCGAGGGCGAGCAGCAGCGCCGAAAGTCGTCTCACGATTGTGCCACACCCCGGCCGCAGGTCGTGCAGAATTTCCACCCCAGCTCGAGCTCCGTGCTGCAGGCGGGGCATTGCTGTACAGTGAGATCCTGCCCGCAGTGCGGACAGAAGGTGAGCTGACGCCCATCGGGAAGCGTACCACTGCAGTAGCGACAGCGGCCGCCGAGGGTGGCGGCGGTGATCGAGCGGCGCGTCGATGCCATGTCGGAGCTCGGTGAGGTCGTTGAGCCGGCGCGGAATCCCGTGAATGCCGGCGAGGACGCAGCGGTGCCGTGCCCCGCGTTTCCGGATGCCCGGGTCCCCGCGGGGTTCGATGTCATGGGCGCAGCAACCGGTGTCGGTCTTGGTGGGGGTGCGCTCGCGCGCGGCGGGGGTGGCGGCAGGATCGGCTCCGGCGTCGGAGCATAGGGCGAGCCCGGGGTTGCAGCGTGCCGTACCGACGGCGGTGGCGAAGGTGGCAGCGGCATCCCGGCGACCGGCATCGCCGCAGACATTGACGGCGCGGGCGGTGTTCCCATCCCGCCGGCTCGCGCACGAGGCTGCGGGCTGATCGCCGGCGCTCGGCCGCCCGCCGGTGATCGCGGAGGCGGGCTGCCCTGCGGTCGGAGGGTGGGTGGAGGTGCGACGGTACGGGCATCGTCGCTCGTGCGGGTCGCCGGATCGAGGAGCGCCACGGCGTCGGCGGAAACCGACACGCTGCGATCGTTGAATGCGCGAAAGAGCGACGTGTCCGGATTGGAGGACTCGAGCTCCTGCGTGAGCGACTCACGAACGTCGCGATCGACCACGAGATATCCCCGCTCACCACTCAGCAGGCGCATCAGCGCCATCTCGTAATCCTGATTCGTGTCGATGCCAAGCTCCTGCCGATTGTGCCGGTACGGCACGATGACCTGGTACAACTCCTCAGTGCTGAACGGGGCCGACAGATATTGCTGATAGTTGCCCCGAAGGTTTTGCAGCAGCCTCCGGAAGATGCGATCGAGATCATCCATGTGATTCACCCATTCGATTGACCCATGCGATTCGCGTCAGCGAGTCGGGCGTGACGCTGATTCGTTCTTCCAACACCGGCGCGAAGGCGAAGTGCCCAACACCGGGTGCGACGGATCCTGTGGCCCCGGCAGCATTCGCAAGGCTCATGCGAAGAAGCTGTGACGCAGGTCCGGCGGGGCCGGCAGGCTCGCATCCGCTCGAAAGGTCTCGCGCGATGGGAAAGGGAAGGGAGGTATGCGCACGCGACCACTGTCCCTTTCTCCGATCAGCCACGTGTCGAACAGCGACGGCTCCAGCTTGTTCGACGATGTCTGGTCGCGGGCAGCGCGCGTGGCGAGATGATTGGCGTATTCGTTCTGCGGGTGGCCATCGTGGCCTCGCACCCATCTCCATGCCACGCGGTTCGTGCCGACGGCCCGGATCGCGTCGGCCCACAGCTCGAGATTCTCGATCGGCCCGCCCGCGCGACGCCATCCTCGGCGCGCCCAGCCGTGCACCCACTCCGTCATTCCGGAGATGAGATACTTCGAGTCGCTCGTGAAGACGGCGTCGAAGGTGCTGCCCTTCGCCGCAAGTCCGGTGAACGCCTCGCTGACCGACCGCAGCGCCATCCGGTTATTCGTCGTCCCAGGCTCCGACACCCAATAGTCGCGACGGATGACGCCGCCCGAGTCGTCGCGCGCGTACTCGATGAGCCCGCCCGCTCCGCCGGGGTTGCTTCCCTCGCGTCCGTTGCCAAGGCAGGATTCGTCCGCGTAGATCGCGACGAAGGGAACCTCGCTCGCCTTCACGTCACGACCTCGATCTCATCGACCTCTTCGATGACGAGCGTGAGATGCTCGCCCGTCGTGGGATGCCGCGCCTCGATCGTCTCGCGTCCCTGCCGGCTGCCGATCGACTCGGGGATGACGAGGAACTCCGTCCCGCGCCGCCGCACCGCGATCCGCTGCCCGTCCACGATGGCGCGCTCGAGAGCGTCGTATTGCAACGATGTCAGCTGGGCCACGCGCGTGCGCCCTCGCTGCACCATCGGCCGGCGAGCCGCGTCAACACATCCGTCGCCCGTTCGATCTCATCCTCCACGACCCACTCCTCCGCGGCATGCGCCAGTGCGATATCTCCCGGACCGAAGCATATCGCAGGGATGCCGGCACCGTTGAGGAGTGCAGCGTCCGTCCACGCGCTCAAGCCCTCGATCGAGATCGGCATGTCCGCCTCCGCAAGTGCATCGGCGAGCGCACGCACGATCGGCGCATCGACGGACACATCGCTCGGATTCTGCGAGAAGCGGCCAATCGCCTCCGCTTCGAAGCTCGGCCGACGAGCGTGGACGGTCGCACACGCTCGCTGGACTTCGTGGAGGGCGTCCCGTGCGTGCTCCCCGGGCAGCGTCCGTCGCTCGATGTGAAGCACGCACCGATCGGGATAGGTGGACATGCCGATGCCGCCGCTGATGAGCGACGCGTGGAGCGATGCGTGGCCGAGCAGCGGGTGGGTGCGCTTCACGAGCTCCTTCTCCTCGAGCAGGTCGAGCTCGGCGAGCAGCAGCCCCGCATGCCGTATCGCGTCGATCCCGATGTCGTAGCGGCTGCCGTGTGCCGCGCGTCCAGCGACGATGACCTCGATCCAGGCGAATCCTCGATGGGCGGGTGCGATGGCGAGCCGCGTTGGCTCGGTCACGATCGCCGAGCGAGCACGGAGGCCCCCGTCGACCAGTGCACTCGTGCCGGCGCTCTCGAACTCCTCGTCCGCGACCGCCGTGATGACGATGTCGCGCGCACCCGCGTCGGCGGCCCGCGAGGCAGCCGCACACATCGCCGCGACGCCCCCCTTCATGTCGGTCGAGCCGCGCCCATACATCCGGCCGTCGACCGTCTCGGCGGCGAAAGGTGCGTGTACCATGCCCTCGACCCCGACGACGTCGAGGTGGCCGTTGAACAACAGCGCTGCGCTGGTGGGGTGGCGCGCGCCCGGCACGTCGTCCGGGCCCGGCATCCATGCAATGACGTTCGGGCGGCCAGGAGC
>JANOCW010000302.1:0-10165 GCA_031412375.1 Gemmatimonadaceae bacterium
CACCGGAGGCGACCGTCTCAATATGGGGCAACCGGATTGTCTTCGCACTCAGGCAGCAGCCCCGAATGCTTGCTTCGAGCGACCGGCGGCTCTATCGTGGGTGGAACGGTTCGGAACGCACGACGTGCTGCCAGGCAGCAATTCCAAGCTTACCGGGGGCCAGATGTTGGGAGACGTCGAGGCGGTGGCCACCATTGCCGTGAAGGATTCGGCGACGGCACGGCGATTCTATGAAGGCACGCTCGGTCTGAAGCCGATTCCAACCGACGAACCCAGCGTGCTTGGCTACAAGAGTGGGAGCTCGTCGATCATGGTGTATGAGTCACAGTTCGCCGGATCCAACAAGGCGACCGCTGCCACCTGGGTCGTCGGTGACGAGCTGGAAGACATCGTGCGCGACCTCAAGGAGAAGGGGGTCGCGTTCGAGCACTACGACATGCCGGAGACCACGCACAAGGGCGACGTTCATATCTCGGGACGAATGCGGGTCGCTTGGTTCAAGGATCCCGACGGCAATATCCTCAGCATCGTCAACGGGTAGCAGTACCGGCGGCGGCCTATGTCGTCGCCGGGGCGAGGCCGTAGGTCCTCCGCCTCGGTGCCATCCTTGTCAGCGCGGCCGACTCCGGTGACAGGCGGCGATGCTGCCACTTGCGCACGACACCTGGCCGCCGTACATCCGCCGAGACGACGAACTACCTCGGGAGGCATGACCAATGCTTCGCTGTCTCTCAGCATGCGCCGCTCTCGCGGGCTGGATGCTCGCGATCGCGTCCGCTTCCGTGTGGACTTGGTCATCGATCCATGCCCAAGGCACCACGGTGACAGTCCAAGGCGTCGTTTCGGCCAACGACGCAGCGGCCCCGCACGGCGCGCAGATCGAGATTCGCAACCGCGAGACGGGCGCCGTGCGGCGCGCCCGTGCCGATACGGCCGGCGCGTATCGCGTGCTCGGCCTCGCGCCCGGCAACTACGAGATTGCCGTCCGCGCCATCGGCTATCGGCAGCAGGTGCGCGAAACCGTGCAGCTCGTCGTCGGTCAGCGCGCGACCCTCGACTTCGCACTCGAGCCGGGCGCGACGGAGCTCGCCCCGACCGTCATCACCGCGGAGGCGTCGTTCGAGGTGCAGCGGACGGACGTGTCGACGCCGGTGCTCCAGGACGAGATTGAGAAGCTGCCGCTCAATTCGCGCAACGTGATGAACCTCGCCGCGATCGCGCCGGGCATTCGCACCTATGCGACCGAAGGCGGGCGCTCCGTGCCCTCATCCGGTGCGATGCCGGAGCGCGAGCCGCGATTCGGCAACTTCTATCTCGACGGCGTCGAGTGGAAAGGCACCTATGTGGGGCAGCTCGTCGGCGGGCCGGCCACTGGCTCAATGATTCCGCAGGAAGCGCTGCGCGAGTTCCGTGTCTACCTCAATTCGTACGATGCGGAGTACGCGCGCGGTTCCTCGTACGTCATCAGCGCCGTGAGTCATCGCGGGGGAAACGAGCTCGAGGGGTCGCTCTTCGGGTTCTTCCAGAACAGGCCACTCGTGGCGAAGGGCTCGTTCCAGGCGACGAAGCCGGAATACAATCGATATCAGGTCGGGGGAAACGTTCGCGGACCAGTCGTCAGGAATCGGCTGTTCTTCGCGGCGAGCTACGAAGGGCAGATCACGGATGACAACATCGATGTCGTTCCGGGGCGCCCGGCGCAGGATCCGGCGAAGTGGGATCGTTACGCGGGAACGTTCAAGGCGCCAAGCCGACACCACACGGCGCTGGTCCGCCTCACGGCGCCCCTCGGCTCACACACCGTCGACGCGATCTGGGGAACCCGGCATCACCGCGCCGAATCGAGTTTCGGATTTCGGCTCGCGGGGATCCCGCTCTCGCACGATGCCGGCATCGTCGGCGGCTCGCGGGTCACGAGCGTGCAGCTCCGGGACACCTACACCTCGGCATCGCTGGTGAATGAGCTCTCGCTTCATTTTCTCGACCTGACGAACGGCCAGTCGATGCTGACTCCCGGGCCGACGCTCATGTATCCCGGAATCCAGGTCGGGAGGGTGAACTACCCGTTTCGCGTGAGCGACAGGCATATCCGCGCGATCAACAAGACATCCTGGGCGCTGGATGGATTCGCGGGTTCGCACTTGCTCAAGACCGGACTCGAGATCCATCGGGTTGGGACGAGCCTCTGGCGCCCGACCAACGGCCATGGGGTCTTTGCCTTCGCGACCGATACGAGCACGCTGCCGTACCGCGGGACGGTCGCCGTCGGTCTGTACGACGCGAGCTCGATGCGCGACGGCAATGGTGCGATCGATGGCTGGGTCGCCGGTGCGTACCTCCAGGACCAATGGCAGCCGATCTCGACGTTGACGATCACGGCTGGGGTACGCTACGACGCGGAGATCAACACCCTCAACCAGAAATTCATCACGCCGTGGGCGACCGACACGACGCTGCACCGCGCGATCGGGGAACAGTACCTCAACACCGGTGACCGCGAGAACGATCTCGACAACATTGCCCCTCGGCTCGCGATGTCGTGGGACGCGTCGGGCTCCGGCCGCACGTTCCTGCGGGCGGGGTACGGCGTGATGTACGATCGAATCCCGGTCTTCGGGGTGCTCAGCGAACGGATCGCAACCCGTTGGCGCTCATTCGTCTTCTCGAACCCCGGCACCACCGACCCCGCAGCGCTGCGCGCGCGGATCGCGGCCGGCAGCGGCGCAGCGGCGCCGAACCTGGTCCTGCTCAAGGATCGACTCGAGGCGCCCTCGAACCACCAGTGGTCACTCGGTGTCGGGCACCAGGTCACCGACCGGCTGGCAGTCAACGTCGACTACGTGAACCAGCGCGTGAAGAACGCCTACGTGACGGTCAACACCAATCAGCTTCGTGGAGGAACGCGCCCGATCACGAGCCGCTATGGCAACCTCCTGCTCTGGGACGACTTCGGCGACGCACGCTCCCAAGCCCTGCTGACGTCGATCACTTACGACCGACGCCCGGCGCGCCTGAACATCGCATACACACTTGGCTGGGCCGAGTCCGAGTTCGGCGAGTACACGACCGCCGATTACGCGGATTCTGCCGCGTACGCGATGCAGCGCAGCGAGGGAGACGAGCGGCATCGTCTCGTGATCTCCGGGTTGACGACGCTTCCGTTCGGGCTCGATCTCTCCGGGATCGCCATCGTCGCGAGCCCACGGCCCGCCTTCGCGACGATCGGGACGGATGTCAACCAGAATGGCAGCGGATCGGATGACTGGCCCAACGGCATCCGAACCATTCGCGGCAAGGGATGGGAGCACTGGTACCGGACCGTCGACCTTCGACTCGGCAAGTCATTCGAGGCGCCACAGGGGCGCATGATGGTGACCGCCGAGGTGTTCAACCTCTTCAGCTCGGCGAACCACTCCGAGTATCAGGGAACGCAGAATCTGCTCGGGTTCGGCGACCCGATCGGTGACTACGCGCGACGACAGGTACAGCTCGGGGTCCGGTATCAGTTCTGAACCGACATGTTGCCCCGCTAGTCCCGAATTCCCACCTCCCTCAGCAGTCGTGCAAAGCGCGGATCGGAGCGCAGTGGATCGACCGCCTGATCCGCGCTGAGGCCGGACAGCTCGCCCAGCGTCCACCGCTGCCGTCCGATCCACGCGAACGCCGAGTCGGGCTCGTCGAACAGGGTGTGCAGGATGGCGACGCGATATCCATGATCCTCGACACCAGGGAGCTGCTTCAGCCGGGCGAGGATCGCGCGCGCACTATCCCGCTCGGCGCACCACCAGTGAACCTCCGCCACGAAGGGCAGCATGCGGAAATTGTTGTCGGGAGCGAGCCATCGCGCCCGCTGAATCACCTCGCGCCCTTCGGCGCATCGTCCGATTTCCGCGAGCTCGGCCGCTTCGCGCGCGAGTGCCCACGGCTCCAGCGGCTCGAGCTTCAGGATCGGCCGTCGCTCGGTGACGGGTAGGCTCAGGTATGTTCGCTCGCCCGTGAGGAGCCACTGAGCATATCGTTTCATCGCCGTGAGGCCTCGCGGAGGGAGGGGATCGAGCTCCCCCGCGCGCGTTGCTTCACGCAGCGCATCCTCCCCCCGGCCTAGCGCAACGAGGAGCACGGAATACCAGTAATGCGCCCGAGCGTTGTTCGGTCCGAGCTCGATTGCGCTCAGAAACTCGCGCTCCGCCGCGTCAAATTCCCTGGCGCTGCCGAGTGTGACTGCGCGAGCCGTGCGCGTCTCCGGCAACGTGCTGTCCAGCGCTACTCCGCGCAGCGCCATCAATCGCGCGCTATCCAGCGCAGGGCCGGCGGCCGCATAGTTGTAGTCGGCCATGAAGTAGTGGACAGCCGACAGCCCGGCATACGCGAGCGCAAAGGTTGAATCGCGGTCGAGCGCGAGCTCGTATGCGGCTCTCGCGGTCTGTAGTCCGACGAGACTGCGGCTCACCTCGGCCTGCTGGCCCCTGAGGTAGAGTGCGGTGAGGTATTGCGCATCGGACCCTCCCCATTGGGCGTCACCTCCAACCACGAAGATGCCGAGGAGGCCCGTCACAGCCAGCGTCGCGCGCCGACGCCATGGACGTCGCTCGCCGGACCGACGGGGCTCGGGAACGACCACGGGTTCCGGATCGGTCGCCGCCGCGAGCGGACGCATCTCCCCGCGCGCGACTCGATTCGGCTCGCCGGCACGAATCGACTGGAGCTCACGGACGAGTGAAGCCACCTCCGGAGCCAGGGGAACATTGAGTTCCTCGCGCAACAGCATCTCGTGGATGCGCGCGTGCTGCACGGCGGCCGCTGGGTCACCGTTCGCCGCCAGCGCCCGCATGAGGCGCACCGCGATCCGCGAGCTGAGTGGATCCCGCACTGCGAGGCGGCGCCACTGTGTGACGGCACCATCGAAGTCGTCGGCTGACTCGCGCTGCTCGGCGACGACCTCAATCGCCTGCACGTAGCGTCCGGCGAGTCGCGCCCGCTCTCTCTCGAGCCACCGCTGAAACTCCGGCGCGTCACCGATATGGAAGCCATCGAGCAGTTCCCCCTGGTACAGCTCGAGCGCGTCGGCAGGCCGCCGAGCGTCGAGTGCGTCATCGAAGCCGACGGCATCACACCAGAGATGTTCCCGCGCCAGGCCGATCTCGCTGCCATTGCGGGCGACGAACGCGTCCGCGCCGAGGTGCCGGCGAAGAAAATGAAGCGCCTGGTTCAGTGCATTGCGTGCGCTCTCCTCGTCACGTTCCGGCCAGAAGAGCGCGAGGAGGGCGTCGCGCTGGTGTGGCCCGCGCGGTGTGGCCAGCGCCAGGTATGCCAGCAGCGCCACCCGTCGTGGCTGCGCGAGGATCGCGCGCATTTCCGCTGCGTTGGAGCTCCGCAGGTCGATGGCGCCAAGCGTTCGGAGACGAATCAATGCGGCCTCCGTGAAAAAAAAACGGCCCGCGGACCGGCCGGTAAGTGGCGGGAGAGAGCGCGGTAAGCCGGGGCCCTATCATGCGTCACGGAACCCGACCTGTGAAGAGGGTGGCCCGCGCCGCTCGCGGGTCGGGAGGCTTATCGCGGCGTCGACCCGCCTCGCCGCGTCACCAGACCTTCGAAGGAGGTGCGTGCATGCGTGCCGTTTCGCTGGTAGTACCCATGCTCTCGCTCATCGCCCTGATCGGCTGCCGCGGTGACTCTCGCCCAAGTATCGTCTCGCCCGAACTCGACGTTGCCGAGCCGGCGTCGGGGTCATCGATCAGCGGCCACGGGAACTGGATCAACCCGGCCGGCGAATACGTCAGCCGCTCCTTCCATGCGCGCGTCATGCCGGACGGCAGCGTCCGGGGTGAGTTCGTCCAATGGGTCACGGCGCTCAACGGCGATCGGCGACCGAACAAGGGCGATCTCAATTGCCTCCGCTTCATCGCCCCCAACGATGCCGTGGTGAGCGGGCCGATCCTCGTGAACGACAACCCCAACCTCATCGGGCAAACGCAGGTATTTCGCGTTCGCGATGACGGCGAAGGGAGCGATGCCGTGGATCGGATGAGTTCCGTTTTCTTCCGGCAGCCCAGCACGGGACTCGACTGCGAGACGCTTACACCTCCCGAGTCGAACATGCGGCCGCTCGAGGGGGGCAACCTTCAGGTCAGGCCCTGAGCGAGAAGGTGCCGCGGCGGAACGGGACCCGTTGGTCGCTGGCCTAGGGGGGCCCGATGAGGGGCTGTATGGCAGCGCTGCCATACAGCCCTCCGATGGATCCCTGCACCGGGGAGGCCGTCGCTCACGTGCATTCCGTCGTGAAAGGAGTCGTGCCTAACGCCCCAACTTGAATTCGAAGGCTTGCTCGACCCACATCCGTACAGCACAGCCGCCGATGCGCGCCGGCTGGAAACGGGCGGACCGCAACCCATTTCGCACGACCGACAGGAGGGCGTCGTAGTACGCGCCCAGCTCGCCCACTAGCCGGGGGCGATCGCTGGGCCAGATATCCGCAACGGTTTCCATCTCCGCGCGCCCGGATGTATCCACGACGAATGTCATTCTGAGAAATCCCGACACGCCTTTCCCCTGAAGGCCGGATGGGTAGCGCATGCGGTTCCGGCCAGTTTGCATCGCCGGCTGTTGCCACGGCATCATGACGGCGAAGACGGGCTCGGGTGCCTCGACACGGAGCGGGCTCTCCACCCCTTCGCGATCGTGCGTCGCGCTCACGAGGTGCAGATCGAAGACAATCGAGTCCGACACAACTCCGGTTGGCCAATCAAAGGTGAAGCCTGCGCGCACGGCGTCGTCCAGTCCACTGGCCAGGAGGGCAACCCCGTCACCGCGCGCCCCTGTGAGGTTCGGGTCGTGACTGGCCCAATCGAGCTTTCCTGAACGATGGCTCGTGACCCTCAACCTGCCCTGCGCGCCGCGCCAGGTTACGATCGGTTCGGCGAGCGGATACCCCACATCCGGTGCGCCGAGCAGGTTGCGGACGTGCCACGCAGCCTTACGGCTCAACGCCCGGGCCGGGGGAAGAATCATCTGCGCCGAGCTGTCCTTCGGCGTCACGACATCGACGACCGTCACGACAACGACTGGCTTCATCGCACTGCTCGGAATGCTCGCGAGGCAGGCGGAGGTATCCTCTGAAGCGGAGAGCCCGCCTGTCTGACCGGCGAGCACTGCCGGCAACACCAGGAGCCCAATGACCGCTCCGACCCGGCTGCCCCACGAGACTGGCGTCGACTTCATTCTTGCATCCCCGGAGACCAGGCCGGGTTGGGGTACTTTCCCTCGTCGACGAGATTGCGGAGAAAGTTCGTCACCGGCTCGCGGTCCGCCGGGTACGTCACTCCGCACCATGGCCCGGCACCGTGCAGCACGCGCACGCGAGCCTGCGTCTCACGCACGAGCGACTCGACGAGCGTCGGCAACGGGAGCTCGGCGCGCGGATCGGTGCCGTGCACCTCGCGGAATGCAGTCAACCCGTGCGTCAGCAGGGGAAAGACGGCGGGAGTGAACCCCCACATGTTCATCGAGACGAGCGCCCGCGCATCAAGCTCGCGGGGCACACCATCCGCGCCGCGACCGATGATACCGCTCCCCTGCCGCTGGATCTCGAACATCTCCTCGATGTGCTCGAGCCACCCGTCGGGCGACGCTCGCAACAGCGCGCGTGTGACTCCTCCCGATTCGGTCAGCGTCTCGGTCAAGGGAAATCCGACGACTGCCGAGTCGGTGGACTCGAGCACCGCATCGCGCAGAAAACCCTGGAGCTCCCGGTACGCCTGAGCCCCGTAATAATCGTCCGCATTGACGACGGCGAAGGCTCCGCTGAGTTGCGGGGCCGCGGCAAGCACGGCATCCACCGTGCCCCACGGCTTGCGCTCTCTCGGGATTTCCTGAAAGGCGAGGGCGACCGGGACACGATCGCTCCACCGTGCGACGACGCCGCGCTCGAACGCCGCGCGCATCTCGCGGCGGACGATGAGCGTGACGGCGCTGAATCCGGCCCGCACCGCGTCGTGAATCGCGAAGTCGAGCATCGTCTCGCCGGCCGGACCGAGCGGCTCGAGCTGCTTGGGTCCGCCGAAGCGGCTGCCCGCGCCTGCGGCGAGTCCGACGAGCGTGTACGATGCGCCCTCACGCGCGCCAGTCGTGGGCCGCGAGCTCACTGGCACGGCTCAGGCCTCACCCATCACGAGACCTTCAATGGTATGCGCCTGCACGATGGGCTCGAGCATATCGACCACGCGTGACGTCGTGTGCACGCGCACGTTCTCGGGCAACGTCGCATGGTATGCACGGCTGAACTGCAGATCGTGCCGCTCGGCGTTGCCCGCATCGGGGGCATCGACTCCCAGCACCAGCACGGGCCGCGACCTGGTCGAGTGATTGGCGGTGCCGCGATGGATCGTGAGCGCCGAGCGGACGGAGATGTCACCCATCTGCGGCATCTTCCGCTGCGCACGTTGCTGATACCGCCCATACAGGGCCTTGGGCGGGAACATCCCGTGCTCGAAGCCGTCCGGAGCATCCCACTGCGTGCCGGGGGCGATCTCGAACGGTCCCATGTCCTCGAAGACATCGACGCCCGTGAGGTTGAAGGCGAGGGAGTTCAGGCGGCGACCGCTGAGCGTTGCCGGTGGCGAGGGGAAGTCGCGGTGCCACGGCTGGTCCATCGCTCCCGGCCCCGGTACATCGAAGCCGATCTCGACGATCCGGTAGTCCGGTCCGAGCACTGCCTCGCTGACCGCGGCGACCCACGGATGGGTGACGAGATCGACGAACCCGCGCAGGTCTTCGGGGTGGATCTCGACGTAGTAGCGATTCGGTCCGCGACCGACGGCGCCTCCAGGTCGCGCGAGGGCATCGATGAACAGCCGCTCGATGTCCTCACGCATCCGCACGACCCATTCGCGGTCGAACGCGCCCTTGAGGCCGAGGATCCCATCGCCATACAGCGCTCCCATGATAGCGGCAGTGTCGTAGCCGGCTGCTGCGGGCGCTTCGGGAAGTGTGTCGATGCTGGTTGCGGTCATGGTGCCTCGGTGCGCACATCGCGCTTCAGGGAGGGACAGGAAACGAATGACATCGGCATCATTGGGGAAGCCGCGCCATGAGGCTGCGCGCCCCGGCGTGACCTGGCGCGACGCGCGTCAACATCGTGAGCGCCTCGCGCGACTTCTCGTACTGCTGCGTCAGCGCGTAGGCGCCGCCGAGGTCGTAGAGGATGGTCGTGTCGCGCGGCGCGCTGGCGCGACTCCGCTCGAGCGCGGGGATCGCGCCAGCGGCACGGAGGGACAGGACGATGCGCTCATCGCCTGGCGCAAGCGCGGCGGCGCGCTGCAAGTGTGCAAGGGCGGCCGTATCGTCACCCTGGCGCAGCATCAGCAGTCCCGCGAGCTGCGCACTGGCCGCTGTCTCCTGCCGCTCGTTTGCCGCCTGGACATAACTCAGGGCGACCTCGTAGCGGCGCTGCTCGAGCGCCGCGCGCGCCGCATCCATGTATGGCTCCGCCGAATAGCTGTACTCGAGGGCAAGCGCACGCGCAGCGCGGATAGCGCCGTCGTAGTCGCCCGATCGCTCGGCGGCAACGCGCAGCCGCTCGGTCGCCTCGGGCCACGGAAGATTCCCGGTGACGACCGCCTGCGCGAGCCGTTGCTCCTGGCTCGTAGATCGGAGCGTATCGACGATCGGAGTTCGCTCCCTCCCCGAGGGCTGGAAGGGCCAGCCGGCGACAAGTCGGTCGGTACGATAGACGCCGATCAGCGAGTCCATCGCCGTCACCGCGATGTTCGCGCGTGCCTCCGAGGGCGTGATGGCCGACGTCGATGCACCGAGCAGCCCGCGCTGTTGCAACGCGTCGAAGAACGCCTCGGCGATGATGAAGTACCCGTCCAGATTCGGATGCAGATGTTCCAGCATCAGCGTCCGGCCGACGATGCCACGGGGAGCGTGCCGCTCGAGCGACTGCTGCGTCTCGACGACCACCGCTCCCGCCCGCGCGGCCTCCTCACGGATGATCTCATTCATCGATTCGGGCGCGCGAAAGCGAAGCTGGTCGCGATCCTTCGCCGCGCGATAGGCGGCGCGCGCGCGCACGCTGTCGCCGCGTGAATCATGCAGCCGTCCCAGCGCATAATGTCCGGCCGCCGCGGCGCTGTCCATGCGCACGGCCGTCTCGAGGGCCCGCGCT
>JANOCW010000303.1:0-14695 GCA_031412375.1 Gemmatimonadaceae bacterium
TCCGCGCTTCGCTCGGCATCTGTTTGCGAGTCTGGCGCGCAGGCATTGAACGTCACAAGCAGCATCAGGATTCCGGCGAGCTGCCTCATTTACCACTGATTTGGGAAGACAGGTGCTCTGCCTGAATGACGATTGCGAGCGCCGAGGGGTCATTGTCTCGCATCCGGCCTGCCGAAGATGAACACCAGCGGCACCTTGATCGACTCGCTCAGCACATAGCGCCAGGCCTCGTTCCGGTTCGCCGAGATGGGACTGGTCGGCGTCGGCGAGGTGTAGGGCGTGAGACCGAGATCCCCAGCGAGCACCGCCAGGCGGAGCATGTGGAAGGGGTCGCTCACGAGAATGACGCGATCGAGGTCGCGTGCCTGCATCAAGTCCGCGACGGTCTCGAGCGACTCGCGAGTGGTGCGCCCGCGGCCCTCGACGAGAATCGCACTGTCCGGAACGCCGTGCCGGAGCGCGTACTGCCGGCTGACGGCGCCTTCACTGGTCGTATCGCCGGAGCCCATGCCGCCGGTCACGATGAGCAGCGGCGCAAGCCCGCGCGACCAGAGGGAGACCGCATGATCCAGTCGCGCTTTCAACACGGGTGACGGCCGTCCGACGTACTGCGCAGCCCCGAGGACTACGATGGCATCGGCTTTTCTGGCACGATCGCGCGAACCCCAGATGACGACCGCGGCCGCCGAGGCGAGCCACAGCACGAGGAGGATCACCACGAGGCTCCCCGTCAGGAGCTTCCACCACGAGCGCCGCGCCATGTGCGCAAGCTATTGGACGGGTTGCCCGTCGCGGAAGGTCGTTACTCCGCGAGACTGAGTAGTGAGAGCCAGAAAACATCGAATGTCACTCGGACGTCCTGAGCGGTGTCGAATGGCGCGCTGCCTGCAGGACCGTCCGTCACAGAGGCATCCGGTGCGCTATCGGATGGCGGCCTGCCGGCGAGACCGTCGATGAATGTGACGACGACTCCCCCAAGCAGCTCGACCGGAACACGTGGCCGCAGTTCAAGGAGCTGGAACAGCCGCCGCACACTTTCGGTCGACGCCTCTCTGCGAACCCGGTGCGATTCCACGACGGCTGCCCGGACTCGTGACGCTCGATATTGTCCGAGCTCCAGGAGCAGGCGTACATGGCCTCCGCTGAGCTCTGCGTCGAGCCACTGCCAGAGCGTGTCGACTGCCGTTGCCGCCGTGCTGTCATCGAGCGCCCGTCGTTCGCGCTCGAGAATCCCCGCGGTGGCCCAGAGGGTGACCTGCTCGAGGAGCGACTCCTTGTCCCGGTAGTGATAATGGATCAGCGCCTTGCTGACACCCGCGGCGGTCGCGACGTCCTGCATGCTGAGGTCAGCCGCGCCCATCATGGAGAGCCTGAGCGCCGCCGCGCGAAGGATGCGATCCGCGGCATTCGTCCGCGACCGTCGATGTTTCGACGTCTCCGAGGCGGAGTTCACCCGTTCCTCCCCCACATCGCTGCGGTCGTGGGCCGCGTGCTACAGGGTGCGGACTGCACCGGGCGGCGGAGCGTCGATCCGATATCCCTTCGCCGCCAGTGATTCCATGAGTGCGCCCTGGGCAGGTGGTTCACCATGAACGAGGTGCACTCGCTCGAGTCCTGGCGATGTCGCACGCACCCGTTCGAGCCAGCTCGTCAGCTCCGTGCGATCCGCGTGCGCGCTGTACCCGTCGATGATCTCGACCTGCGCCCGCAGGGGAACCTCGTCGCCGAAGATCTTGAGCATCGGCTGCCGCTCGACGACACGCCGTCCCAGCGTGTGCTCTGCCTGGAAGCCGACGATGAGCACGGTGTTTCGTGGATCCGGCGCGTTGTGGACGAGATGGTGAAGAATCCGGCCTGCCTCCATCATCCCGGAAGCGGCAATGATGATCATCGGCCCATGGGCTTCGTTCAGCGCCTTCGATTCCTGGACATCGCGGGTATACGTGACGGGTACGAACTGGAACAGCTCCGACACCCGCTGCACGAGATCCTCGCTGAAATCGAATAGGTCCGGGTGCATCTCGAACACGCTCGTCGCGTCAATGGCGAGTGGGCTGTCGATGTAGACGGGAATCGCCGGGATTGCCTTCTCGCGCGTGAGGACATGAAGCTCGTAGATGATCTCCTGCGTCCGCCCGACGGCGAATGCGGGGATCAGAATTCGTCCGCCACGAGCGGCTGTCGTCCTGATGATCTCCGCGAGTCGGGCCCGCGCTCCCTCGACAGGCTCATGATCCCGGTTGCCGTACGTGGACTCCATGATCACGATGTGAGCGCCACCGGGAGGCGCTGGATCCCGGATGATGGGAAGTCCCGCGCGCCCGACATCTCCCGAGAAGACCAAGCGGCGGGTGACTCCATGCTCGGTGCAATCGAGCACGACCGACGCGGAACCCAGGATATGCCCTGCCTCGACGAACGTCGCGCGCACACCAGGCATTGGCTCGAAGGGCGTGTCGTACGGCACCCCGGTCATGAGCTCCATGGTGTGGACGGCGTGCCGAAGCCCGTATAGTGGTTCGACGAATTCCTTCTCGCGGCGCGAGAGAAAGGTGGCGTCCTTTTCCTGGATGTGCGCCGAGTCGGCGAGCATGATCGCGCAGAGGTCGCGCGTCGCCGGGGTAGACCAGATCCGCCCGGTGTACCCTTCTCGCACGAGGAACGGCAGTCGCCCGGCGTGATCGATGTGCGCGTGCGAGAGGACGACCGCATCCAGGGAGTCCACCGCCACGGGCAGGTGTGCGTTCTTCTCGCGCGCCTCCGAGCGCCTGCCCTGGAACATCCCGCAGTCGAGCGCGAGCGTGCGACCGCCGACATGAACGAGGTGACAGGATCCCGTGACCTCCTGCGCTGCGCCGGCGAACGTGATCTCCACGCTTAGCCGTCGACGTCCGCGCTACGCTGGAAGACGATGACGAGTCGCTGTGCATCCTGCGTCATCATCGCGAGCTCCCATCCCCCGCGGCTCCGCTCGTTCATCAAGTCGGTCAGCGCATCCTCATCATCCTTCGTGCGCTCCGTCAATCGCAGCACCACTGCCTGGTATTCTTTCATGCGCGCGAAGATAGTACCTTCCGCGCCATGGACACCACCCCCGCGTTCCCCAGTCTTCTCGTCGTTCGCCACCCTCTCATCCAGCACAAGCTCACCATCCTCCGCGACCGCAGCACACCGACAAAGATCTTCAAGGAGCTCGTCGACGAGATCGCGATGCTGATGGCCTACGAGGCGACGAGTGAGCTGTCCCTGGAAGAGACGTCGGTGGAAACTCCCCTCGAGCGGGGCACTGGGTGGCGCGTCAGTGGCAAGAAGCTCACGCTCGTTCCGATTCTTCGCGCCGGACTCGGCATGGTCGAGGGTGTCCTGCGCCTCGTTCCCGGTGCCCGCGTCGGCCACATCGGGCTGTATCGCGATCATGACACGCTCGAGCCCGTGGACTACTACTTCAAGATTCCGGGTGATGTGAGCGAGCGCGAATTCCTCATTCTCGATCCCATGCTCGCAACCGGGGGAAGCGCGGCGGCAGCGGTCACGTCACTCAAGCGCGCCGGAGCTTCACGCATTCGCTTTCTCTGCATCGTTGCCGCTCCCGAAGGCGTGCGACGTCTCGCCACGACTCACCCCGATGTCATGATCTACTGCGCATCGCTCGATCGCGAGCTCAATGCCCAGGGATACATCCTCCCCGGGCTGGGTGATGCTGGCGACCGATTGTTCGGGACGCGCTAGGGCTCGTCGCCCTGCGCTCGGTTGGATGCACCACGCGCCGCCAGGGAAAGCCCGGCGGCGCGTCAGTCTGCAATATCGGCCCTTCTTGTCCGATCAGCCGAACCACTCCCTCGGGCAATCGCGCTGCTGGCGCGCGGCATCGAGAATCCACTGCTGCGACGCGGAATCCGTGATCTCCTCGGCAACCTTGTTGAACCACGACCGGGCCATTCGGACATCACCGACACGGCGCCAGAGTTCCCCCACGAGGTACGTCAGCACCGCTCTCTCTTCCCGCACGACTCCGTCGTAACTGTCCAGCGCACGCTCGAACATGACGGCAGCATGACGGCGAAAGTATCGCTCAGCCTCGGTGTCGCCTTCGTCCACGCAGCACCAGGCCGCCCGAAGCAGCAGATCCGCCACGTGTCGCGGCTCCATCGACTGCCACTCGGCAACCTTCGCCGCGGCTTCGTACTTCTCGGATCCGTTCACGACGCTCGGCACCAGCGAAGGAGCGAGCTCATTCCACACGTGTTCCTTCAGCATGGGACTGACGTCCGCTTCCTCACTGAAGTCCCGCTCGGAACCCGAGTAACCACACCGGCTACACATGTGCACAAGGAACGGCAGCGGCTGAGTACCCGCCGCTCGCTCGTGAAAGTCAGTGCGCTTTCCGCCGAACGAGTTTGTCGACACCACTGCCTGCGACCGGAAACGCAAGTCGCAGATAGGGCAGTGAAGCTCGATGTGTTGGAGCGTCGTCATATCCCCGCCTTCAGGTCCCGCCTGGCCTATAGGGAAATTCTGTGCCACACCTCACCGGGCTCGTCGCATCTTCGTCATTCCGGGGTGAGAGTGCCGTTCCTCGCACGTCGGTCTTGTTGGGTCGGTCGGCCGCCAGTATCTTGCCGCCTCCCGATCCTCCCGCGCCGCCCATCTGCGACCGGTCGTTGATGCTCATCAACCTGCTGCCTGATTTTTTCGCTGTTCTCAATAGCACCGACCGGACCGCTGCCTACCTCCGCTACTTCGACGCGCACCGCCCTCTCCTAGAGGCGTACTGGCACAACTACGTACTCGACCCCGACGGCCCGCACTTCCCGGACGTCGTGCGATCGGCTGCGATGGCCGACCGGACTGACCTCCGGACCATGCTCGAGCGAACCGATGTCGTCGCACTCGCCCGCCAAACCGAGCAGCAGTGCGCGCAGCTTCTCCATCTCGATGTCGATCTCGATGTCGTCCTCATGGTCGGCGTCGGTGCCGCAAATGCTGGTGAGCTCGTCGTCGATGGAACCGGTGTCGCCTTCGTCTGCCTCGAGCACTTCACGAGCGTGATGAATCCGGAAACCCAGGGGCTCGGGCTCGACCCCGAGCTGATCCCGCTCTGGCTCGCGCACGAGATCACTCACGGCGTCCGCTACACATCGCCGACCAGTCAGAGTGAGATTCGCCGTGTCATCGAGGATGCTGGCGGCTACTACTCCTACTGGGAAACCGGTCGGCAGATACGCCTGCGCGAGTTGCTGGCGAATGAAGGTCTGGCCATTCACGTCTCGCGCGCCATCAGTCCCGGGCATGCCGCATGGGAATATTTCGGCTACGGACGTCGCCATTACGCGCGCGTTCGGGAGATGGAACCGGTCCTCACCCGCGCCGTCACCGAGGACATCGACCGTGCTGGCCTCGGCCTCAGGCTCCGATACCTCTCGGGCGGCATGAGCGATGACGCGCGAA
This sequence comes from Gemmatimonadaceae bacterium, assembly GCA_031412375.1. Taxonomy (GTDB): domain Bacteria; phylum Gemmatimonadota; class Gemmatimonadetes; order Gemmatimonadales; family Gemmatimonadaceae; genus JANPKQ01. The sequence continues at coordinate 5,449 of JANOCW010000303.1, forward strand.
CCATCGATCGCTATGTGCTCCCGGAACGCGGCGGTTATTACGTCGGCGCCCGGATGGTCGAGGCTGCAATCGCCGATCGGGGAATTGCCTGGGCGGTGCGCGCGAGCGCCGACGATATCTCCGGCATGTCGACCAGCGCGGCGGCGACCGCCTGATACACCGACAGCTCCACACACGGCATTGGTAGCTCCGGGCTACTAATCACAGCCGGTTACTTTCCGACGCAGAAAACGCTGAAGACCCGGTCGAGGACATCCTCGACACCGACGGCGCCGATCAACTCTTCGAGCGCACCGACAGCAGTTCTGAGATGTGTCGCCGCGACGGGCGCGGGCAACCCGCTCTCCATCCAGGCTGAACGAAATGCCACGAGCTCCTCGAGCGCTGTCTCGACCGCCCGCCGATGCCGAGCTCGCGTGAGAATGGGAGCATCGAGTACAATCGCCGCCATGCTGTCGGACAGTGTTCCCGTAATCCGGTCGAGAAGCGCGCCCAACCCGATCCCGCTTTCGGCACTGACCGCCTCGATCCTCCCCGCCGTATCAGTGCCTCCAGTCGGCATTTGGTATCCCTGAGATACTAACTCGGGCGGCATTGGAGACAGGTCGGCTTTCGTCCACACGGCAATGATCGGTGCCGTGCTTCGCTCCCGGATACGCGCAACCGCGGCATCCAGCATTTCCCTGCTGTCTCCACATGCCAAGACCACGGCTGCCCGATCGAGATACTGCTCGCTCATCTCGATCCCCAGACGCTCGATCAGGTCCGTCGTGTCTCGCAAACCTGCGGTGTCTACGAGGCGCAGTGCCCAACCTCCGACATCGACCACTGCTTCGAGCGCATCCCGAGTCGTTCCCGGCAGGTCGGTGACGATGGCACGCGGTTGTCCAAGTAGTGCGTTGAACAGCGACGACTTTCCGACGTTCGGCGCCCCGGCTAACACGACTACCGCGCCTTCACGCACCAGCTCCCCGGCCGGTGACGTTGCCGCCAGTCCAGCAAGTTGTGCCAGTGTATCATCACAGGCCTTCGCGACACGCTCCACCGACACCGGACCGTCATCTTCTTCGGGAAAATCGATGTCGTACGCAATCAGTGCCTCGATCCCGATGAGCGCGTCACGCAGGCTCAGGATGCGGCGTGACAGTCCACCATCGAGTTGTGCCAGGGCTGCTGATTGCCCTCGCCGGGATCGTGCATCGATCAGGTCCGCGATCGCCTCGGCCTGCATCACATCCAGCTTCCCGTTCAGCACCGCTCGCCGTGTGAATTCGCCGGGAAGTGCCTGCCGAGCGCCCTGATCGATCAGCGCGGCGATGATGGTGCTAGGTACCACGGCACCGCCGTGCGATGTGATCTCGATCACGTCCTCGCCCGTGTACGAGCGCGGGGCATCATAGCGGATCACGATGGCGCGATCGAGCAGGTGGCCTGTGCGGGGGTTGGTGATCGCGCTGAGATCGATCTGTCGGGGAATGGCCGGCCATGTGGTGATGATCGTTCGCGCAATCTCATGCGCGCGATGGCCGCTGAGGCGAATGGTCGCCAGGGCGCTGCGCCCGGGTGCTGTCGCCAGGGCAACGATCGTGTCCTCGCTGCCAGGCAGGACAAGACCCGTCACGTCAGCCATCCCGCCGCCACCCGTCAGAGCGTGAACGTCATCCCAGGCTCGAGCACCTTTACGTCTTCGCGCCGAGGGTGACTCGTTAGTGATGCGCGCAATGTCCTGATCGCATCGAATGGACCGGACGTCAGGTGGTGAAACGTGCCCCAGTGGTACGGAATAAGGTATCGCGCACCGAGTCGCTCGAAGAGCGTGAGGGCATCATCACTCGACAGGTGACCGCGGCGAAAGCCTGGTTTCCACCATGGGGCATGGCCGATCGGGAGAAGCGCGAGATCGAGCGCTCGGTCGTGAGGATGAAGAATCCGCTCGACCACGGCGTGAGTGATGGCGGTTAGTCCCGTGTCGCCCGCAAAAAAGCAGGAGCGGTCGGGCGCAACCATGAGGTACATGTTCGCGGCGCTGCGCCAGTGATCATACCCATACCGATTGCCGCGATGCTCAGCGGGGGTCGCGTGGATGGCGAGATCGCCAATCTGCACCACCGTCCCCGGGTCCATGCCGATGGCCTGGCTATAGCCGGCCTTTCGCAGCCATTCGCGGACTGGCCCAGGTGCATAGATGGGCACATCCTGCCGAAGCGCCTCGAGTGACGCGAATGAGAGGTGATCCGCATGCGCGTGCGTGACGAGCACGGCATCGAGCGCAGGGAGTGCGTCGAGCGCCACTCCGGGAGGGCACACACGCCTCAGGAAACCTGCGAGCGATGGATCGAAGTTCGGGTCAGTGAGGATCCGTTTCCCCCCGATCTCGAGGAGGAGCGTCGCATGACCGATGAATGTCACGCGAATTCCGGCCGAGGCGCAGGGCTCGCCGGAAGCTCCGGCGAGCCCTGCGCTCGCTATATGCGCTTTGGAGGCGAGGCCGTCTTTGCTCGCTCGTTCGCGATCAGCCACTGTTGCGGAAGTGCGGCGATGTTCTGCACGGCGTAGTAGAGATTCAGCCCCGAAGCGAAGTTCAGGAAGAACACTGTCATCAGGACCGGGAGAAAGTACGCCAACATCTTCGCTTGTGGATTCGGTGGCGCATTTCGAATCCCGATCCAGGACAGGACGAACATCGACAGCCCCATTAGCACCGGGACGATGTAATAGGGATCCTTGAGGGAGATGTCCGGAAGCCACATGAACGACACGCCCCGAAACTCGATCGTGTTCTGGAACACGAAGAAGAGCGCAAACAGGATTGGCATCGGGAGCAGCATCGGCAGGCACCCGACCATGGGGCTGAAAGGAGTCATGTTGTGCTCCTTGTACACGCGCATCATCTCGCTGCGCTGCTTCTCCGGATTGTCCTGGTACCGCTTCTGGACCTCCATGAGTTGCGGTTGGATCTGCTGCATGCGAAGACTGGCGCGCATGGCTCGCTGGTTCAGCGGCCAGAGCGCGATCCGCACCGCCACGCCGAAGATCACGAGTACCCACCCATAATTGAGCTGGAACGTATCGCGAATCCACAGGAGGATCTGCATGACGATGCGCGCAAACGGCTGCACCACGCCCTGCATCCAGCCTCCGTAGGGATTCGCATCCTGGAAGTCGCGGCCCATCGCGAGGAGCCGCCTGGAATCCTGCGGCCCAGCGTAAATCTCGAAGGCGAATCGACCATCGGTCACCGGCTCGATGATCGTCGCGCTCGCGGTCGTCGCCACCTTCGATGTCCGCGACCCCCCAACGGCAACGATATCCTGAAATGGAGTGTCACCTGCTGGCGTGAGCAGCCCGACGACGAAGTACTTGTTCTTGGTCACGACCCAGTTCAGCGAGCCGCTGTATCGCTGTGTCTCGCCCGGATCGAGCTTGTCGAAACGGATGCTCCGTGCGTTCCCGACCACCGGTTTGTAAGCGTAGGCGAGCTGCCGGTGATCTTCGACCGTGTCAGCTTCCTCCGAACGTATCCCACGCGGAAGATCGATGAGGAGCCGCGCTGGTATCGCCCCTCCCTGCACGGTACCCTTGACGCGCACGACGTAGCTGTCCGGCACGAACGTGTAGGCGAGAGCAACATCGGCATCCCTGATCCGTGCGGTGTAGGTCAGGGTCTGGCCTGTCTGCTCGCCGCGAAATGTCACGTCATCGAGAACGACCGTGTCCCCAGCGAGAGCGAGTCGATACCGAAGTATTGGCTCACCGGGACGGGCAATCTGCACATTCCCACCGCGCGTTGTCAGCGCGCGATACTTGTGGAGCTCGAGGCCAATGAGAGTGGCTCCCTGATTGACGAATCGATAGGTCGACATCGGCCCCGAATCCGACAGCACTTCGGGCGCGACGACTGTCGTTTCCGCCTGCACTGCGGGAATGCCGCCTGTCAGTGGCGCTGGTGCTGCACCGATTCTCATTTCGGTTGCGGTGCCCGCACTGTCTGCCCGGATGACAGCAGGTGTATTCAGTCCGGCTTCCGCCGAGATCGTCGCGCTATCGGGGGTGATTGCCCGACGCGCGCCAGAAAGGGTCGGGAACAGCCGCGGAATCACGACCAGCACCAGCGCCGTGAGTATCATCGCGAGAACGAGTCGCTTCTCCATCTCTACCGATTACGAGTTCAGGGAACCGGGTCGAACCCGCCCGGTCGGAATGGGTTGCAGCGGACAATACGGCGTATGGCGAGCCATGTTCCACGCAGAGCCCCGTGGCGCTCGAGCGCTTCAATTGCGTAAGCCGAACAACTTGGATAGTAGCGACATGCAGCGGGGAGCAGTGGCGAGAGAATCATCTGGTAGCCTCTCACCATGATCACGAGTACCGTGCGCATCACGGTCCGTCCCCACTCCGGCCAGTAACACGGAAGACCCCGATCGTCAGCTCGGTCCGTAGCGTGTCGAAGGAGGCTTCGTATGCACGTGGGCCGGCCCGCACGACGATGTCCACGGCAATGGGAACCAGGGGCAGAATTTCCCGTCGAATGATTTCGCGAAGCCGCCGTTTGAGACGGTTGCGGTCCACAATCGAGTGACGGTGTTTCGGAACAATGATCCCGACCCGAGGATAACGCAGAAGGGAAGCGAGGAACCGCACCTCAAGGTGTTCGGTTCGAGCTCGCTTCCCTTCACGCAAAATCCTGTGGAGATCCTCCCCTCGGGTCAGTCGATGCCGACGAGGGGAAGGAGTCCGCTCAGACGCCGGCGTACTTGGTCGGCAGTTGGACGGTAAGCCGCTTGCGGCCCTTCTTGCGCCGTCGGCTGAGTACTGCGCGTCCCCACTTCGTCGACATCCGGAGCCGGAATCCATGCGTCCTGATCCGGCGCTTGTTACGGGGGCGATAGGTAGGCTTGCCCATTAGTAAAACTCCAGAAAGAACTGACGTGCCATACTCGGTGGCAGCCGGGGTAACCTAGTCGGCAAGTGTAGATACGTCAAGGGAATGCACGCTTCTGACGCGCTCATCCATTGACTTTTCAACACAGCGCTCCTACCTTCGCGCCCCGCCCGACTTTTCCACATTCGGTAATGAGCCTCAGCCCGATAGAAATTTGGACTCGTCTACTCAACCGCGCTCGACAGGAGCTGCCCGAGCAGACGTTCCGTAGTTGGCTGGAGCCGACCGAGGCATTGGAGGTCGTGGGCTCGACCATCTTCATCGGGTCGCCAGACCAGTTTGCCGCAGACTGGAACGACTCCAAGCACTCTGAATTGCTCTCGAGCCTGGCCCCGATCGCCCTGGGCTACCCGATGAGCGTGGTGTTCAAGGTCAACGAAGAGCGGAAAACACGCTCACAGATGGATCTGTTCGTCAGTCCTCCTGGGACGAAAACAGCGCTAGTATCACGCGGTCAGGAAGCCACTACGGCGCCACTAAACGCCCGCTATACCTTCGATCATTTTGTCATTGGAAAGTCCAACGAGATGGCGGCAGCCGCAGCTCAGGCAATCGCCGAGGCGCCGGGTCGAACCTACAACCCTCTTTTCCTTTACGGCGAGACCGGACTCGGCAAGACCCATCTGATGCAGGCGGTTGCGCATCGCATTCTCGAACGCAAGCCGGATACTCGTCTCGTCTTCATCGGATCGGAACAGTTCACCAACGAGCTCATTGCGGCTATACATGGGCGCGCGACTCCGGAGTTTCGCCGCCGGTATCGAGAAACCGACCTTCTCCTCGTTGACGACGTCCAGTTCCTGAAGAACAAGGAAGCCACTCAGGAAGAGTTTTTTCACACGTTCAACGCCCTGTATGAAGCAGGCCGGCAGATCGTGCTCACCAGTGATCGGCCGCCGGCGGAAATTCCGGGCCTCGAGGCCCGGCTTGTCAGCCGATTTGCCTGGGGAATGGTTGCCGACATCGAATCCCCGGATCTCGAGCATCGAATCGCCATTCTCCGCCAGAAAGCGCGCCTTGATCATCTCGAGTTGACGATCCCGGAGGATGTGATCCGTTTCATTGCCGAGAACGTTCGCTCCAGTGTGCGTGAGCTCGAAGGATCCATCATCAAGCTGCTCGCCTATGCATCACTCAAGCATCAGGATATCTCTGTCGAGCTCGCCAGGGAGGCGCTGCGGGACAAGCTTCGACTGGCTGAGGCCCAGGATGCAGAACTCCCCCGCGGCTTGACGCTCATGACGATCCAGCAGGCTGTAGCCAAGGAATGGGGAGTCACTGTCGAGATGCTGAAGTCCAAGACTCGAACGAAACAGATCACCACACCCCGTCAGATCGCCATGTTCCTCGGCCGCCAGCTTCTCGGCCTCCAGCTCGTTGAGCTGGGAAATGCATTCGGCGGTCGTGATCACTCCACGGTCATTCACAGCCTCGACCGGGTTAATTCAGCCATGACTGAAGACCCGGACCTTCGCAGCAGGATCGGTAGGTTGAAAATATTGTTGGAAACAATGCGCAGCTGAGGAAATCGCCTCCGTTACCAACACTCGGCCTGCCTGACCCTGTCTGGCTCCCCACGACTCCATGGTGCTCCACACCGAAGCCACACGAGGCGCCTGACCTCAACTGTAAGTTGCGCAGTAACTTGCAGGGGTTGTCCACAACTCCCCAGGCACTACTGTTACTGCTACTCATTCTCTTTTATATAGACGCAACCAGTAGGAAGCTGGGGTGTGTCCACAAACAGGAGCGAGGATGCGCTTCACGATCTCGCGGGAGAAGCTGCAGGATGGTCTGACGGCTGTCGCAGCAAGCATTCCTGCGAAGACTACTCTGCCCGTGCTCGCGAACATTCTGATCGAGACCACCGAGAAAGGAATTCGTCTCTCCGGGACCGATCTCGACATCGCGGTCAGTACCGAAGTCATGGCCGACGTCGAAGCTCAGGGAGCGATGACGATCCCGGCGAAGAAACTCACCGAGATTGCGCGCGAACTCCCACCGTCGCCGGTAAAGATTGGTGCCGTTGGTGAACAACGGGTGACGCTCGAGTGCGGTCGCTCCAGGTTCAAGCTCCTGGGCCTGCCGAAGGATGAGTTCCCTGCCTTCCCGAGCGTTCGCTTTCAGGACAGCTGGCGTGTTCGGAGCGGAGATCTCCAGAAACTCATCTCGCATACCGTATTTGCAGTCTCATCGGAAGAAAGTCGGCCGATCCTGAATGGCGTACTCTGGGAGCTGCGTCCGGACCATATGCGAATGGTGGCCACCAACGGTCACCGTTTGGCAAAGATGGAGATCCCAGCCAATGCCGCAGGGACATCCCCGAGCGAGCTGATTGTCCCTCCCAAGGCGCTGGAACAGATTCGGCGCCTTTTTCCTGCCGATGAGGAACTGGAGATTGCGCGCGGAGATAACCATCTGGGATTCCGGTCTCCATTCACGTCCGTCTTCACCCGGCTGATCGAGGGGCCCTACCCGAACTACGACCAGGTCATTCCGAGAGACAACGACCGGATTGCCTTTGCGGACAAGGCGGCCCTGACGAGCGCGCTGAAGCGCATGTCAGTGATTGCTTCCGACCAGACACATCGGATTCGCATGGCCTTCAACGCGGGCATGCTGAAACTCAGTGTACAGACACCGGATCTGGGTGAGGCGCAGGACGAGATGGCAGTCCGGTATACGGGCGACCCACTGGAGATCGGGTTCAACGCCACGTACCTGCTCGAGATCCTGCGTTATATGCCGACCGATGAAGTGAAGCTGACCTTCAAAGCTCCGGAACGGGCTGCCACGATCGAGCCTGAAGGTTGGGCCGAGCCAGGTGCGTATCTCTGCCTCGTCATGCCCCTCCGGCTGGTCGACTGAGCCCGCAATCGCATTTAAGAGCAGAAAGCGACTTTTACGACTCAGGTCCGCGAATAAAGGGTCCTGAAGAGACTATCCTGGCCATCCCACACCTAAGGTATCGAACTGCTACTAATCGCTCTCACATTAAGTAGCGTTACGATACTATGCTCTCTCTTGAAAGGTCCGCAGCGAGACTAATCACTTCCTTCTCGAAAGGGCCGGGAATTTTAAGGCGCAGCGAGCGACTAATTCCTTCCTCCTGGCTTATTGGCGCTTGGGAATTCCCTAGCGAGCTCGGGGCCGCAGCCGCACCTGGGAGGTCGAGCGCTGGGTCACCTCTTCCGTCTGCTGAATGGTCTCAAAGCGTAACCGGAGCGTGGATTGTCCAGTGCTCTCCAGAAATGCCCCGGCACGCAAGTCGTAGCTGAGGAGCGTTTCGGAGGTTCCGGTGCCACTCACCGCAATCCGGCGGGATCCCTGTATGCCCGCGCCGGACAGCGTCAAGGTAGAGCGTCGCAGGACCTGAACGATTGTCGTGTCTCCTCGAGACTGGACATTCTGTGCCTCGAAGATCGCTCTGGTCGTGGCGGTCATCGGAATCCCGCCACGGCACACTGTCGTGGCGGTCGAGTCGCTCCAGCGCTGACCACGCTGGACACCTCGCGGGACCCGAACATGAACATCTCGCGCGAGAGCACGTGCGGCATCTTCCATTGTATCGCAGTTCGGCGAGAGTGCTGTGGAGTCGAAGGGAACCCGTAGAGAATCAACGGCACCTGGGCGCAGATCAATAGTCACCGGAGCAGCGAGCTGTCGTAGCGGAGCTCCGGTCTCCCGTGTCGATGCCACCGACAGCGAATCGATCACGCCTACGACCATCAGGGTATCGTTCGAGCCGCGAAAGGTGTAGCTGAGCAATCCTGTGGTGACGAGCGTATCGTCCATCCGTGTGAGACTATCGTTTCCGACGGTCACAACGGTCGTCTGCCGGAGATCATAGACATACGTGCCGTCGCGGTAGAGAAACAACGAAGCCGGCAGCACGCCAATGGGCTGCACGATTATCGGCGTCGAGGTCGTATCACTGCGTAACGGAGGGAGATCTGGAGTTCTTCCCGGAGTAGGCGTCGAGGCGCAACCGAAGACGAAGCCGAGCGCCATCGCGGGAACGAGCCGAACGACAAGGGAGGAAGAAGACACGAAACGCGGCTGAAGGAGGACGCGGAAACCGGAATGCATGCAGGATAGCATCGGCCGAGGATAAGCGCCGATTCTCGCTCCGGGAATCTGGAAGCAGCAAACCCCCCGTGAAAGAACACGGGGGGCTGCTGATCATGAGAGCCGCTGATCTATAAGCCGGGTTCTGTCGGGTGAAGATCCACCCGGACGGTCATTTCTCTCGGCGCATGGTCGCCCATGTGCTCCAGCAGTCTACCCGCGGTGTAGTTGCGAGGT
>JANOCW010000304.1:0-1904 GCA_031412375.1 Gemmatimonadaceae bacterium
CGAGCCGACCTCGCGCCAGAACTCGACGTCGCGCAACGCCTGGGAAATGGCGGCGGGCGTCAGGCCGAGCGCCGCGATCTTCGGCTCGTTCATGACGAGGACGATCTGGCGGCGGGACTGCCCGTAGATGTCCACCGTGGACACGCCCTCCACCGCCTGGATCGCCGGCTGGATGACGTCCTCGATGTGCTCGATGAGCGCCTCCATCTGGTACGGGCCCGTCACGCGATAACGGAGGAACTCCGTCTGCTGGTCGGCGAGCGCTTCCGGGATGTACGGCGTGATCGTCGGGCGTTGCGCTCCGACAGGAAACCGGTCTCGCGCCAGTGCCGCGAGCCGCTCCGACAGTTCGAGACGCGTAAACTCCATGTCGGTGTTGCGCGAGAAGGTGACGTCCACCGCCGCGCGCCCATCCGCGTTCGATCGCGAGTTTACCGTCTCGACGCCCCGGATCTGCTGAATCTCTCCCTCGAGCGGCGACGTCACGAACGCCTCGAGCGCCTCAGCCGATGCGCCCGACCAAACCGCATTCACAGTCAATCGCGGCAGATTGGTGTTCGGCAGCAGCTCGATCGGGATCTTCTGCCACGCGACCGCGCCGAGCGCCGTGAGGACGAGATAGATCATCGTCACCATCACCGGCCGCCGGATCGATCCCCGGATCATCGCGTGTCTCCGCGCGGGCTCGGCACTCCGATCAGTCTCCCGCCTGCGGGACAACCATGCCCGCCGGAGTGCGCGACCAGCCCATCGCTTCGCGCGCGCGCCCGCGACCCTCCTCGAGCAGGTCATAGACGACCGGAATCACGATCAGCGTCAGCGCCGTCGCCGTCAGCAGCCCGCCGAATACCGCAATCGCCAGCGGCGCCTGCAGCTCCGCCCCGGGCCCGATGCCGAGCGCCATCGGGAGGAGCCCGAGCAGCGCGGTGATCGTATTGATCAGGATCGGTCGCAGCCGCGCGTGGCCCGCCTCGCGAATCGCCTCGCGCACGCTCATCCCCTTCCGCCGCATCTGGTTGATGAAGTCCACCTTCACCACGGCGTCGTTGTCGACGATCCCGACCAGGACTACCATGCCAATGAGGCTGACGGTATTGAGTCCGGCGCCAGTGATCCACAGCGCGACCACCGCGCCGAAGGTGCCGAGCGGTACGCTGAGCAGCACCGTGAACGGGTGGACGAACGACTCGAACTCCGCCGCGAGGATCATGTAGACGAGGAGCACCGCGAGGACCATCGCGAACGCCAGCGCGCGGAAGCTCCGGCGCATCTCCTCATTCTCACCGCCGATCTCCCAGCGCACATCTCCGGGGCGGGGCAGGTCGCGCAGCGCACGCTCCATGTCACCCGTCGCCTCGGTGAGATCGCCGCTGACGACATCCGCATGCACCGCGACGATTCGCGTCTGGTTCACCCGCCGGATCTCCGACGCGCCCGTCGTCTCCTCGATCGTGATCAGCTCGCGCAGCGGGATGTCGTTGACCCGCATCTCCTGCAGCGTGGCCAGCTCGCGTGCATCCTCGGGCAGCCGCACGACCATCGCGATCTTCTGGTCGAAGTCCACGAACTGCTGCGTCGTTCGCACGCCCCGCAGATTCGCATCGACCGCCTGCTGCACCACCCGTGGCTGTATACCATATGATGCGGCCTTCTCGCGATCGATCTTCACCAGCACCTCGGGCTGCCCGAGCTTTGTCCCGAGCTGAACATTCGTGATCGATGGCACCGCGGTGAGCCGGCGCTCCACCTCCTGTGCGAAGCGGAAGACGGAATCGGGATCCTCACCGGTCACGCGAACGGCGAGGTCCGCCTCGCTGCCGCCGAGCAGGCGGCTCAGAGCCGTAGCCTGGCCGGTCTGGAGCGCGATGCTGTTCTCGGGAAAGCGCGAGAGCTGTGGCGCGAGC
>JANOCW010000305.1:0-2503 GCA_031412375.1 Gemmatimonadaceae bacterium
CGGGTGATCCCGAGATCCACGCCACGAAACACATCGCTGGCATCGAACAGCGGGAGGTCGTAGCGGAGATCGGGACGGTCCGTGCCGTAACGCTCGACGGCGTCGGCGTAGGTCATCCGTGCGAAAGGAGTCTCCACTCGATGCCCGGCCTCCGACCACAGCGCGGTCAGCAGCGACTCGCCAAGGGAGAAGATGTCGTCCGGGGAGACGAACGAGGCCTCGATGTCGATCTGGCTGAACTCCGGCTGCCGGTCTGCCCGAAGGTCCTCGTCCCGAAAGCAGCGTGCGATCTGGAAGTAGCGGTCGTATCCGGACACCATCAACAGCTGCTTGTAGAGCTGTGGCGACTGCGGAAGCGCGTAAAACTCGTGCGGATGTACCCGACTCGGGACGAGATAGTCTCTCGCACCTTCAGGGGTCGGTCGAGTGAGCATGGGTGTCTCGATCTCGAGGAAGCCACGCTCGCTCAGGTGGGCACGCGCTCGTTGCAGCAGGCGATGCCGCAGCATCAGGCTATCACGCAGCTCCGGCCGCCGAAGGTCGAGATACCGGTACCGAAGGCGCAGCTCCTCAGCCGGCAGCTTGTCACCAGGGCCGAGCGCGACGGGGATGGCCGGAGTGGTTGCGGGCCCGACGATCCGGATCGACGCTGCATGCACTTCGATCCCGCCGGTGGCGAGGTCGGAGTTCCGCATCTGCGCGGGTCGGGCGACCACCTCGCCCTCGATGAGGACGACACTTTCGATCCCGACGCCGGCGGCCGTGGCACGGTGCTCCTCGGGCGTGAATCGTGGGTCGAACGCGACCTGGACGATGCCGGATCGGTCACGGAGGTCGAGGAAGAGCAGCCCGCCAAGGTCCCGCGTGCGGTGAACCCAGCCCGCGAGGCGCACAGGGCGGCCCGCGTGTTCCGGGCGGAGCGTCCCGCACTGATGCGAGCGAAGCGATGTCCTCAAATGGTCCGGTTCGGTCACGAGCGCGCGGAGCGTCGAAGTTTGAAGATTGCCATCGAGCCGACGCCGACCGTCGCCCCGGCGAGGTCGGCGGCCCAGTCCGCGACGTCTGGAGCGCGGGTCGGGACCAACTCCTGATGCCATTCGTCGACCGCGGCGAACACGGCGATCGCCCCGAGCGTCAGTGCGAATGTGCGGAGGCGCCAGTGAGCCCCGCCCAATGCAGCGCGAATCGCGAGCCGGCCGAGGACCGCGTACATGACGAAGTGTCCCACCTTGTCCATGCCCGGTGGCCCGTCCGGGACCGCGGCGCCGGGGAGCGAGGTGGAGATGAGGATCACGCACGCCCATCCGACCACGGGGGTCCACCGTCCGATTCTCATTTCGGTTCGGACGTGCGAACGATCTCGAGAAAGGTCGTACTCGACGTCGCGGCGCGGAGGTCGCGGCGCAACCCCTCGCGCCGGAGCAGCCGCGAGATACGGCTCAGCGCCTTCACGTGAGCCCCTGCCGCGCTCTCCGGACCCACGAGGAGGAAGAAGAGCTCCACCGGTTTCCCGTCCAGGGCGTCGAAGTCGATGGCGTCGCGGGCAACGCCGGCGGCCATGATGATGTGATCGACGTGGGCGGTCGTGCCGTGGGGAATGGCTACGCCGGATCCGATCCCCGTGCTGAGCAGTTGCTCGCGATCGCGGACGGCTGCGAGGATGGCGTCCGCGGTGGCCGGGCCAAGGTCACCCGCCGCCAGCTCCACGAGCTCACGGAGCACTTCCTCTTTCGATCGGCTGGTCAGCGGAACCTTGACGCGCCGGGCGTCGAGGAGCTCAGCGAGCAGCACTGGCGGCACAATAAGGCGTAAACAATAGCGGGAATGTAATCCTCGGGGCGACCCGTCGAAAGGCATTGGCTTGACCGCATCTCCGTTCGTCCCTAACCTCAACCTCATGCGGCGCATTGTGTTCGGCTGTCTCGGCGGGATCGCGGTGCTGTCCCGGTCCGCGGCTGGTCAGGGGGTACCTGCCAGAGATCTCCTGGAGCTGCCCATCGCGACCGTCGCCGAGGCGCCCGTGCTCGCGACTCTCGCCGGTGACGGATTGTGGAATCCTGCCACCATTCGGCTGAGAAATGGTGCGCGGCTTCGGCTGACCGGCGCGAGCCTCGAGGGCCCGGCGGATCAGGGAGTCAGCGCGCAGCTGCTCGCGGCCGCCTACGCGCTCCGGCCGCGGACGACCGTGGGCGTCGCCGTCTTCCGGGCGTCAGTCGGAGACCTCATCCACACGGAAGACGACCCGCAGTCGATCGGCGACGAGATTCCCTATACGACCCTCCTTGCCTCCGCTACCGTCGCCCGCCGCACCAACGATCACGTCACGCTGGGCGTCTCGCTCCGCTATCGCTACGGAGAGCTCGATGGCGACCGGAGCGGGGCGATCGGTCTCGACGGCGGCCTCGTCGCCGAGGGGCTCAGATGGAGAGATGCGCGCGTCGCCGCCTCGACCTTCCTCTGGCGCCCGGACAACGACGCTGCCGAACGTACGCGCTTCAGCCTC
>JANOCW010000306.1:0-4414 GCA_031412375.1 Gemmatimonadaceae bacterium
ATCGCTGCGTCCATGACGTCCGGATAGTGGCTAAGCGGGGGAATCGAGTCGGCGGGCATACCCGGCACGACTCGTCCGGCGGAATCATACACCATCGCCAGCCAGCCTTGATCGCATCCGATGGCGAAGTAGGCAAACGCCCGGGCCCGAAGATCCTGCGCGGGTGAGCCGAGAATACCGTCGCTGGGAGTTGGGTCCTCACCGATCAACTTGTTAAGAGCATTGAGCGCGTTCGCCGAAAGGCGTCCGGCACGCGAAAGTGAACTGAACTCCCCGAATATGGTGGGGCTTCCGATTTTGTTGAGGATCGGGTTTCTGGGAATGGCAACCCGGGTAGCCATGTTGGAGTTGTTGAGCTGAGAATAGCTCTCGAGCCCCAGAACCAGCGTCTCAGGCATGCGGTCGCCGCCGTGAATGCCGTTGTGACACCCCTGAAACCCGGTGCCGATCGTCTGCTCGATCGCCGCAGGCGTCGCGAACACTTTGTCGACATCGGGGCTACTTAGATTCTCCGCGACGAGGGAGTCCTTGCAGGCTGCTGCCACGAGCGCGAGCAGGCCTGCGGAGGCGACCTTCGTCACCAACCGCTTTATGTGAATCATTGACATTAGAAGCGCGAGTTTACGGTGAAGGAGAAGGTGCGCCGCGGCGGGTATTGGAACCCTGCCACCGCGTTCAGCGCCGAGGAGTTCAGGTTACCGCCGCTGTCGCCAACTTCGGGATCCCAACCCTTGAACTTGGTCCACGTATACAGGTTGCGGCCGGTGACAGTAATGCTCCACGTCCCCGCCGCAGCGATCCCAGGCAGGCGACCGATATCGTATGAAAGGCTCGTCTCCCGAAGCTTCGTATACGAGCCGTCCTCGACAGTGTGGCTGTTGGAACCGAGAACGTCATAGAACCCGCCGACGCCGCCGGCATCAGGCGCGGGGGCGCGCCAGTAGTATCCAATCGGCTTGGCCGCCTCAACCGACTTGCCGGTCTGGTCTTGCTCGCGGACGTTGAAGTCTCCAAGCGACCAGTGAAGCTCCTGATTCATCAGCTTGTTGCCGACCGACCGATCGAGCAAAGCATACGCGTGCAGCTTCTTGTAGGAGAAGTTTTGCGCCAGGGTTACCCGGTAGCGCGGCAGGGTGTTACCGAGCTCCTGAAGGTTTGGCGTTGCAGTCGAGTCGCGCATGACGGTCAGCATGCCCCAGTGGGCATCGTTTTGCCCCCACGGCGTGTTGACGATCCCGTTGAGCTTGCGGCAGGCAACCTCACCTGTCGCGATGATCTTGACGCCGGCCGCATCAACGCAACCGGGTCGCTGCGACTGCCAGAGGTTTTTCGTGATCCCCTCGCCGGGGGTGTTACCGGCGCCGATCCACGCGACATACCCCTGATCATTCCGCTGGTACTCTTGACCCGGGCCGCAACGCGACTGGAAGTCGGCAGGGAGCTGGCTGCAGCTGGTCACGAACCTCTTGCCGTAAATCGTGCCGATCTCTTCACCGACCCGGTATTTGAGAGTCTGGCTCGAGGAGACCTGATCGAACTCGGGCACGCCAAGCTCGGTGATGTAAGTACGAGTCCGATCCCACCCCAGACGGGACGACCAGGTAAAATCGCTGGTAGTCACGAACGGGAGGTTAAGCCCGACCTCCCAGGTCTTGCTATCGAGAACGCCGGCATTGCGCCACTGATTCGCGAAGCCTGATGACACGGAAGGCGGCACCAGAAAGATCTGATCCCTGGTGATCCCGCGAGCGTACGTGACGTTGAGTCCGTACTTGCTGAAAAGCTCCGCATCAACGCCGAACTCAGTCTCGGTCGTTACCTCGGGCCGCAGGTCCTTATTCCCGAGCGTATTTGCGGTAACCAAGCCGCCTGTGCCGATACCGAAGGTCTCGTACTGCGCAGCAAAGCTCGGACGTCCGCCAGCGGTACCGACCGAGGCGCGGAACTTCAGATCGTTCACGGCTTCAACGAACGGCCAGAAGGGCTCGTCCGAGAGACGCCATGCGAGCGAGGCACGACCGTAGTCGGCCCATCGATTGTTCTCTCCAAAGAGGGAGCTCCCATCGACGCGATAAACGCCGTCGAAGATGTACCGCTCCTTGAACTCCAGATTCACGCCGCCGGACACACCCATGGCGCGGACGGTCGACTCACCGCTGCTGATGAAGAAGTCCAGCGTGGCGTTGTCGAGATCACGGAGGCCGGGGACGGCCAGGGCGTTACCCCCGGCTGAGAAAGATTCGTTATCCTGCTGCTCATAGCTGTAGCGGGCATTGAAGCGGCTGACCAAGTCGGTGCCGAAGTCGTGGCGTGCCGTTCCGCTAAGACCGAAATTATAGGACGCACCAGAGCCAGACGACGCACTGTTCCCGCCCTGCGCGTCAATCACTCGGCTCTCGTTGGTGGACCGGAAACCCCGATCCTGCTGGCTGAAGCCGTTGGAGCGGCTGCGAT
Organism: Gemmatimonadaceae bacterium; assembly: GCA_031412375.1. GTDB lineage: Bacteria > Gemmatimonadota > Gemmatimonadetes > Gemmatimonadales > Gemmatimonadaceae > JANPKQ01. Next base: position 2,455 of record JANOCW010000306.1, read on the forward strand.
CGATTGCGGCGCTGCCCTCGAAGTCGAGCCATTCGAACGGGGTGTAGCGCGTGATTACCGAGGCGAGGAAACGATCGGTCTTCGCAATTCCGTAGTTCGCTTCGTGATCGAAGAGTGGGTTGGCGTTCTGCTCGCCAAAGTTCGAAGGGTTCGAGCGCACGAATATCCGGCCGAACTTGTCCCGGCGCGTCAGGTCCACGCCGGCGGGAACCCGCGTCAGACGGAAGAACGAGCCATCCGGGTTGTTCGTTCGCCGGGAATAGGTCGACGCGACTGCGACGTTCCAGTTCTCGCCAATGCGCTGATCAAGATTCAGGCGTGCCGAGCTTCGATTCTGGCCCTTCAGGTATAGAATCGCCCCCTCCTCGATCTGGTGCGAGCCACTCACGAAGAAGCCCGTGTTTCCGAACTTTCCGCTCATGTCAAGGTTCGTCTGGTTGTACAGGCCATTCGAAACGCTTTGGGCGATCGGATCGTACCGCCGCGGCCACTCATTGATCTGGTAAAAGCCTTTGAGGGATCGCTGGGGCGCTGCCCGACCGATTCCGTGATCGCGGTCGAAATTCAGCGGTGGGAGGGCGAACAGCCCGCCATTCTCGTTGATCCGAAGGGCTTCCTCCTCGAAATCGACACTGCGGGAGCACGCAGGGAGCCCGGTCTGCACGATGCAGAATCGCTTCCCTGTGGCGTCGAGTCGCATGCTCGTTCGCTGGGCGGTTGGGTAAGCACCCTGAATGTCGCTGAAACCGAGCTCGTTACGGACGTTGAAACGAACGCCAGGCGCCGCATTCTTGCCAGACTTGGTGATGATCTGGATGACGCCAGAGCCGGCGCGCGACCCATACAAGCTCGAGCCCGCGGCGCCCTTCACGATCTCCATCGACTCAATGTCGAGCGGGTTGAGATCCTGGGTGCCGCCGTCGAGGATGATGCCATCGACGATGATCAGCGGACCCTGTGAACGGCCGCTCGCGTTGAGCGACTTTGGGCCACGCAGCACGATCGAGGGCGCTGTTCCCGGTCGTCCGCTCGGCATGACAATCTGGGCACCCGTCACCTTGCCTTGAAGCTGCGACAATGCGTTGGAGGAAGGGACCGGCATTTCCGCGGTGCTCAGCGTAGCAACGGCAAAAGGCATCTTCTTCTGCTCGGTACCGGCCGACACACCCGTGACGACGACGTCGGAGAGGCGATTGACATCCTGTTTCAGAACGAAGTCGATCGTCTGCGGACCCTCGGAAATCGTGATCGGCCGGGACTGGGCAACGTGGCCAATTCGACGGATGCGAAGGACCGCCGCCTGCCCGCGAACGCGCTCGGCGGGGATTGGGATGGTGTAGCGCCCCTGGGCGTCCGTCATCACCGAGATGTTCATCTCGGTGATGAAGAGGGTAGCGATCTCGAGTGGATTGCCCTGCTCCGCGGTGACGCGTCCGCTGATCTGGGCGCCCTGACCCTGAGCGGTGGCCGTAACGCCGAGGAGGAGGGAAAGGGAGAGGATGAACGACTGCAAACGGCTACGACGGGGACTGGACATGTGGACCTCGGACAAAGCGGGGGATCCTGAGGCTTCTGCGCACGGGGAACCGCCCCGAACGGCGTTCGGGACGGGCGGCTACGCATCACCGGCATAGTGATACCGGGCACAGCCATCGCGCAAGGGTATTGATTTTGCCTACGCCTTCACGGCCCTCGAAGCGGCCTTCCCGCGGAGAAGCCCGACGGCCGCGTCCGTCTCTCGGCCTCGGCTGGCGGGATCGGAGGAACGGGCCGAGGCGCCGCGCGCTTACTGCGATCGGGGGTGGTTGATCGAGATCGTAGTCGCCCCGGGGGCTACAGGGCTGCTCGTCACCATCCCCCCGGGCCACCGAACCCAGACAGCGGTTGGTTTGGCCCCAACGCCGAAGAGCTGGACAGCCCCGTTCTGGGACCAATAGCCGGACCCCGCGTGGATCTCGCG
>JANOCW010000307.1:0-21607 GCA_031412375.1 Gemmatimonadaceae bacterium
CCGAGATGGCGAAACGGCAGTTCCGCGAGATCGCGCGAGTCGCGGGATTGGTGTTTCCCGGCTATCCGCATTCGGGGAAGAGCGCGCGTCAGCTCCAGGCGTCGAGTGGTCTCTTCTTCGATGTGTTCCAGCGGTACGATCCTGCCAATCTCCTCCTGTCGCAGGCCCACCGCGAGGTGCTCGAGCGCCAGCTCGAAAGCAGCCGGCTCGCGCGAACGCTCGCCCGGCTTTCGACGGCAACCGTCGTCGTGACAGAGCCGAAGCGAACGCCGCCGCTCGCGTTCCCGCTGCTGGTGGACCGTGCGCGCGAGCGGATGTCCTCCGAATCGCTCGGCGACCGGATCCGGAAGATGCAGCTCGTGCTCGAGAAAGCGGCCGGATGAGTGTGAGCGTGCGTCCGGGTGAGCGGATGGGTGACTGCACCGCCGAGGTAGCGGGGGAGCGGCTGGTGCTGATGCCGGAGCGTGCTGCATGGTGGGCGCGCACCGGTACGCTGCTCATCGCCGATCCTCACTGGGGGAAAGCCGCAGCGTTCAGGGCGAGCGCGATTCCCGTCCCCCGCGGTACGACCAGCGAGGGCCTCACGCGGCTCGACCGCGCGATTGCGCGCACGGGCGCAGTGCGAATCGTTTTCCTCGGGGACTATCTCCATGCGCGCGATGGGAGAGCGCCGGAAACCCTGCGCCTGCTCGCTGACTGGAAGTTGCTGCATCCGCTGCTGGAGCTCGTGCTCGTGCGAGGAAACCATGACCGCCACGCGGGCGATCCACCCGCGGAGCTCGGTGTCAGGTGCGTCGATGCACCCTTGCTCGAGAAGCCCTTCGTATTGGCGCACCACCCTGCGGCGAGCAGCGACGGTTACGTGATCGCCGGCCACCTCCATCCGGGCGCGCCACTCATCGGACCAGGACGGATGCGGGAGCGCCTGCCCTGCTTCTGGTTTGGCCGGGCGTGCGGCGTGCTGCCTGCCTTCGGGGAGTTCACCGGGCTGGCTGATGTGATGGCGCAGAGCGGCGACCGAGTGTTTGCCGTCGCGACTGATGAAGTCATCGAGATTGGCTCGTGAAGGGCGCGCACGGCGTGGAGCCAGCAGAGAACTCGAAGAACGCAACGAGCAAAGAGCAAAGAGCTTCCTCATGAAGAGCATGAAGGGTCCATGAAGGATCATGAAGCAAGCAACGGAAACTGATTGATGAGGCCTCCAATCTTCACGGTTCAGGAGATTTTCCGGCAGTCGGATCCGAGTCCCGCACTCCTCAGCCAGACACCTCGCCCTCCAGTATTTTCCGTTTCCTTCATGAAACCTTCGGTCTGTCTTCATGCTCTTCATGCTCAAAGTGTGTTGACCTTGCCGCCGAAGGCGCGGATGGCCGCGCGGTCCCGGTTGCGCGGCTTGCATGGACGAGCCGGCATCCTCGCTGCAGATTGTCTCCGACCCCACGCGCCGCCGGCGACCCGAGGACCACATGTGCCGTAACATCAAGACCCTGGCGAACTTTGCTCCGCCAGCGACCGACGAGGAGGTCCGCGCATCGGCGCTTCAGTTCGTCCGAAAGCTCAGTGGCTCGAACCGCCCATCACGCGCGAACGAGGCGGCGTTCGAGCGCGCAGTCGATGAAGTGACTGCCGCCGCGCACCGCCTGATTCATTCTCTCAGCACGAGCGCACCGCCACGGAACCGCGAGGAGGAAGCGCGGAAAGCCACGGAACGCTCGCGCGAGCGATTCGCGTGAGCGGATCCTGCGAAGCGGCGTCCATCTCGTGATGTTCGCGCACCGCCCCGCCCCTTGACTGCTTCGCGATCCTCCAGTGACTGATCCCTCCCGGGCCGCGCCGCTCGCGCCCGCGTCGTCCGAGCCGCCCGCAGCGCCTCCGCCTCCTGCCGCTCGGCGGTACGACCGGTCGATCATCGAAGGGCCGCTGGGCCGAGCGGTGTGGAAACTCGCGTGGCCGACCATGCTGACCAACATCATCGGCGGCGCTCAGGGGATCGTCGATCACGCGCTCGTCGGGCACCTCGTCGGTTTCAGGGGCAACGCGGCGATCGGCGTCGCGTGGCAGATCTTCATCGTCGTCATCGTCTTCATCACGTCCCTGTTCACCGGCATGAGCGTGCTCGTCGCTCGCTTCGCCGGCGCCGGTGAGACGGAGAAGGTCGATCGCACGGTGTATCAGGCGTTCCTCACTGCAGTGGGAATCTCGCTGCTCGTGATGGCACCGGTGGGCTACTTCGCGTCGCCCTGGCTGCTCGATCTCGTGAATGCCGCACCGGAGGTGAAGGCGGAAGCGATGCCCTTCCTGCGCGTGATGTTCATGTTCAGCACCGGGATGCTCCTGTTCTTCATGCTGAGCGGTGCCCTGCGCTCGGCGGGCGACGCGCGCACACCGATGGTCCTCGGCGTCGCCATGACGGTGCTGAACCTCGTGCTGAACGTGATCTTCATCCGCGGACTCGGTCCGATCCCCGCCTTCGGTACGGTCGGTTCAGCGATGGGGACCGTGACGGCGTCCGGGCTCGTGGGGCTCTACGCGATCACGAAACTCTGGAGGGGTGGGTGGGTGGTGTCGTTTCCTCGCGGGCAGGGGTTCGGCCCGGACTGGACGATCATCCGCTCGCTGTTCCGCTTCGGCCTGCCGACCGGAATCCAGGGAATCGCGATGAACATCGGCGGGGTGCTCATGCTCGCCTTCATCGGCTCGCTCGCGCAGAGTGCCGCGGCGCAGGCGGCATTCGCCGTCTCGTACTCGCAGCTCTTCTCGCTCATCACGTGGACATCCGTCGGCCTCATGGGAGCGGCATCGGCGATTGCGGGGCAGAACCTCGGCGCGGGCCAGCCTGATCGCGCGGTCCAGGGTGTACACGTCGCCGCGCGCATCGGCTTTGCCGGTGCTGCGTTCATCGGCGCCTTCTTTCTACTCGTCCCCCGGCAGCTGCTCGCGGTGTTCGGGATGGATGAGCCTGGCGTCGTCGACATCGGCGCGCAACTGCTCCGTGTGCTCAGCCTCTCCGGCCTCTTCATCTCCGTTGCGCTCACCTACACGGGCGGGCTGCAGGGGACGGGCGACACCCGAAGCCCGCTCTACATCTCGATCGTTTCCCAGATCCTCGTGCCGCTCGGGATCTGCTTCGTGATTCGCGAAACCGGCACACTCGACCCGATCGACATCTGGATCGCGATCCTCATCGGCCATGCGATCCGCTGTGCGTTGAGCGTGCTGCGATTCAATCAGGGGAAGTGGCGCGCGATCGTCGTGGACCTGGGGCGGGCGACGGGATAGGCGCGCGACGTTGTCAGTACGCTCCGCTCCAAACCAACGTAGAGTTCATGCTGGACAAACGTACACCGCTCGACCACACGCTCGCCCCTTTGTTTCCGGACTTCGCCATGCACCCCATGTTCCTGACCGATGTGGAGCAGGCCACGCCGAGCGGGGCGTTCGCCGCGCCGATCGCCGCGCTGCGGAACGCAGGCCTGCCGGTGCCGCAGATCATGCACCTCTTCGCATACAAGCCTGATCGCACTGGTCACCTCGCGGCGTTTACCCAGGGTGTCATGCGCGGCCCGTCTCCCCTCTCGCCGGGATTTCGCGAGCTGATCGCGGCCTTCACGTCGCAACGGAACGAGTGCCGATTCTGAATCGGCTCGCACGCCGCGGTCGCGGCGACGCTGCTCGAGGATCGAGCGCTGGTGGATGCCGTGCTCGACGACTACCGCACGGCTCCGATCAGCGCGCGAGAGAAGGCCCTGTTCGAATTTCTCGAGGCGATGAATCGTGCGTCCAACCGGCTCGAGCAGGCGGATGTTCAGCGGGCGATCAATGCGGGATGGAGTGGGGAAGCCATCTACGATGCGATCACGGTGTGCGCACTGTTCAACTTCTACAACAAGTGGATCGATGCCACCGGTGTGAGCGACATGCCGGCAGCGGCCTACGACGCATCCGGTGTACGCATGGCCGCCCGCGGCTACGTGCCGTAGCCATCGGCTACCAGGCCGATATCGGAGCATCATGACAGGCCAGGCTGTTCCACGCGTTGGTGTCGCGTGTCTGGTGACGCGCGCTGGGCGCGTCCTGCTGCTTCGCCGTCAGCGGTCCCACGGCGCCGGATCGTGGTCGCCGCCGGGAGGGCACCTCGAGTTCGGAGAGACGCCGGAAGCGTGCGCGATCCGGGAGACCGAGGAAGAAACGGGTCTGACGCTCTACGGTGCAGAATTCCTCGCCGTGACGAACGACGTGTTCGCTGACGATGGCAAACACTACCTGACGATCTGGATGCACGCTGAGATCGCCAGCGGTGAACCGACAGTGCGGGACCCGGCCGAGGTCGGAGCCGTGGGCTGGTTCGATCCCGAGGAGCTGCCCACTCCACTCTTCCTGAGCCTTGCCAATCTCATCGCCGGTCGGAGCCTGAGTGCGACGAGCGTCGTCCACTCGACCTTTCCCCTCACCCCGCGACCGTCATGAGCCTCGCCGAGATGCTGGCACCCGAATTCGATCAGGAAATGGCCACGACCCGCAAGCTCCTCGCGCGGGTGCCGAGCGACAAGGGAACGTGGAAGCCCCACGCGAAATCGTTCGCGCTCGGGCACCTCGCCCAACTCGTGGCGACGATGCCCGGCTGGATCACCACGACGCTGCGCCAGACCGAGATCAACCTCACAGGCTCGCCGGGCTACAGCTTCCAGAAGACCGACTCACTGCTCGACCAGTTCGACCGGCACGTGGCCGATGCGAGGAAGGCGCTGGCCGCGTCGACCGACGCCGACTTCGGCGTTCCCTGGTCGCTCAAGCAGGGTGACCGGGTGCTCTTCACGACGCCACGCGCGGCTGCGGTACGCATGCACATCAGCCATCTCGTTCATCATCGCGGACAGCTGACGGTGTACCTGCGCCTGCTCGACGTACCCATCCCATCGATCTACGGACCCACGGCGGACGAAGCGTGGTGAAGTCCGCGCGACGCTCCTCATCCGAGCTGGCGCAACTGACGAACCTCGGACCAGTCTCGGCGGGCTGGCTCGAGGCGGCCGGGATCCACACCGAGGCCGAGCTCCGCCGGCTCGGGGCGCTCGAGGTGTTCCGTCGTGTCGCGATCAATCGCGCTGGGGACGTCACGCTCAACCTGCTGTACGCCCTCGATGGGGCGATCCGTGGTGCCAGGTGGGACAAGCTTCCGCGGGAGATCCGCGAAAGCCTGCGAAAATCGCTCGATGAATCAACAGATCCCTGAGCCGATCCGCGGCTCCCGGGCTATCATTCAGCGGTCACGTAGTGCAGGGTTGTGCGGTCCGCCGTATCGCCCAGCTGCAGGTCACTCTGGCGTGGAGGCTCACCCGTTGGCGAAAAAGCCGAACTACGACTTCGAGAAGCGGAAGAAGGAAGCCGAACGAAAGAAGAAGAAGGATGCGAAGCGGGAGGACCGACTTCAGCGAAGCCGCGAGAACGCGGGTGACGGCGCCGATGGGGAGGCGCAAGCGGACGGAAGTGGCGAGACGGACAATGGCGGAAGGCCGACCCCCTGACGAACGCCCGCTGCGAACAGGCAGAGCCAGCGTTGCCCTCGGTGTCCGTGCGCCATGAGCACCTCTCGCTACATCGCACTTCTCCGGGCGATCAATGTCGGCGGACGCACCGTGCGGATGGAGGAGCTGCGGAAACTGTTCGCCGCGATGGGATTTGCAGACAGCGAGACGTTCATCGCGAGCGGCAACGTCATCTTCGAGTCGAAGGCCCGAAGCTCGGCGGTGATCGAGCAACAGATCGAGAAGGGACTGGAGACCTCCCTGGGCTACGAGGTCGCGACCTTCGTGCGCTCGCCTACGGAGCTCGCCGCTATCGCCGCCTACGAACCCTTTGCGCGCGACGAGCTCGATCGCCCGGGCGCTGCGCTCTACGTCGGCTTCCTGCGCGACGCGCCCGGCGATGACGCGCGGCAGAAACTGCTGGCGCTTCGATCCCGAATCGACGACTTTCACCTGCACGGCCGCGAGCTCTACTGGCTCGCCCGGGAGAGGGTGAGCGAGTCGAAGGTCTCGAACGCCGTGCTCGAGCGAATCCTCGCGTCGCGGACGACGCTGCGGAACATCAACACCGTGAGGAAGCTGGCCGCGAAGTATCCAGCCGAGCAGTAGGCGAGACCGAGTCTGGAGGAGCCATGATCAGAAGCATCCTCGCAGTCGTAGCCGGGTTTCTCGTTGCGGCGTGCTCTCCGACCTCACCGCCGAGCCTGCCAGAAAGTCCGGCGTCAATCGAAGGACGGGTAACGGAGGTCACCCGCTCCGGCGAGCGAATCGGGACCATTCGCGTCGAGGAGCGCCCGGAGGAGGTTTCGGGGTCGGCGAAAGCCAGCGTACGCATCGGGCAACGGACGACGATCGTTCGCGGCCGGGAGCCGGCCGACTTCAACGCCCTGCGGGTCGGCCAGTGGGTGCGAGTCTGGTTCACCGGGCCGGTGGCGGAGTCATATCCGGTGCAGGCGACGGGGAGCGCGGTCGCCATCGACTCCGCCGCGCACTGACGCTGGAGCGGGGCGCTACTTCGGTGTAATGCGCGCTTCGACGAGCCTCGCGACGGCGCCGAGGGTCGTCTGCGCGGCGTTGAACGCGAGGCGGAAATCGGCGTCCGAGAAGTTCACGTACAGGTCCGTCGCGCGGTGCCAGTGCGGGTTCGCGCCCCTGCCCGTTTCGTAGAGGCGGCGGTTCTCGCGCAGGCTTACCGCGGCGACGAGATCCATGAACGGCCCCGAATCCGTGTTGCTCATCGAGTTGCTCATCGCCGCGGGATAGTCAGTGGCGAAGACGCGATTCGAGTTGAGCAGCAGCAGGGCGAGCTGCGCCGACTCCGCCGCCTTTACGGAGTTGAGCTGGAACTCGATGTCGACATCGGCATCGAGGCTCTGCTGGAACTGCACCGGGTTGCCGTGATCCCACATCATCATGTCGTGCTGGATCATGCCGAGCCACTTCGGTTCCGGATAGCGTCCCGAGCGCGCGGGGTTTTCGATGCCCTGGAGCGCGGCGCGCTGCTCGACATAGGCGCGCGCGCCGTTGAGTCCCGTCTCCTCGTTGTTCCAGAGCGCGAAGCGCACCGAGCGCGCGGTACGGACGTCCGGGGATGCGAGGATGCGAGCGATCTCCATCACGAGCGCCGTGCCCGACCCGTCATCGTTCGCCGCCTCGCCGCCGCCGCGCCCGTCCATGTGCCCGCCGATGATGTACATCTCCTGCGGCGCGGTGCCGCCGACCTTCGTTGCGAAGACCTGCTCGCGCGGTGATCCCTGGTACTCGTACTTCATGCGCTCCGTCGTGTAGCCCCAGCCCTTGAGCTGTGCCTCGATCCAGTCGATCGCGGCCGCGTTGCGCGGGGTGCCCTGCTCGCGATCGCCGAACTGGGTGAGTCCCTTGACGAGCCCCTTGTAGCTCTCGAAGTCCAGTCGGTCGACGACGGTCTTGATCGCGCTGTCGGCGGCGGTCATCGGTACTCGCCCGAGCACTCCCTGTGGAACCGCCGGCGGCCCGCCCGTTCGGCCGCCGCCACCCTGACGTCCCGCCGCCGCCGTCGAGTCGCCACCGCGTCCGCCGGTGGCTGCGCCCGCACCGCGCCCGCCCGCGCCGCCCGCGCCCCCGCCCTGCGCGAATGCCGGGGCCGGCCAGATCGCGCTGGCCACGAGTGCACCAACGATCAGGAAGGCGCGGAGAGTGTGAGCGACGGCGAAGTGATGGATGGTCTGCATTGTGATCCTCTTCATTGTGATTCGAGCGGGCGTGCGGGAGCGACGACGGGGCTGCCCCCGCGGCCAGCTCGGCTGGTATCCGCTGGAGGTGGCGTGACTTCGTACTCATCCTTCGGAATGAGGAAGCCCTTCGCGATCTCGGCATCGCCGACCTCACCGAGCACTCGCTGCGCAACATAGTCGCCGACGACGGGCCCGAACTTGAAGCCCTCGGCATTGCCACCGCCGGCAATCCAGACGTTCGACATCTGCGGATGGATGTCGATGATGAAGTTGCCGCTCGATGTCTGCTCGTAGTGACACGACCGGGTCTCGTTCAGCGGCGTGTCCTTGAGGATCGGAAAGCGCATCGCGAGAAAGCGACGCGGCCCCTCGACGCGGCTCGCATCGGCCCACCGGTCGCTCAGGTCTGGATCGAGCTGTGACGCGGGAACGGGGGGACGCTGGGGATCTCCTCCGTTCGGGCGACCTGCCGCCGGAGCGGTTGTCGCGGAACCACTCGCCAGCGCAGCGTCGCGCGCCCTGCCCGACGCCCGGGTGGCGCTGTCGCCGCGTGGTCGCGCGGCCGTCGCCCCTGCCGCCTCGCCACTCGCGCGCGGCGCAGTCGCCGAAGCTCCTCCAGCTCCGGCACCCGACGCACCCGGCGCACCCGCCACCGCCGCCGGATTCGGCGCCCGCACGCTCCCGCGCACGCGAAAGCCGCGGTTGTCCAGTGGCAGCGTCGGCCATCCCGTCACACCGGGAAAGTTGAAGCTCGGCAGGTTTGGATGCTCGAACCGATGATCGCCGGTCGGTGTTGCGAAGTAGCACACGTATCCCATCGGATTGCGCATGCGATTGCCGAGGAGCTCGGGGAACGTCTTCGCAAGCCACGGCCCGCAGGCGAAGACGAACGTGTCGGCGCGCAGCGTTTCCCCCGTGTCGAGTGAGATCTCCTCGAGCCGCCCGTTGTTCACCTTCGAAACGCGCGCTCGGCCGGTCACGACACGGCCACCGAGTTTCTCCACGACCGACGCGACAGCCTGACACGAGCGGCGCGCCCGAACCACGCCGGCATCGGGCTCACGGACGATTGCGGTGATGTCGTCGATCGCGATCACCGGCCATCGTTTCCGCACTTCATCGGGCGTCAGCCGTTCGTGCGGAATCCCGTGCTTCTCCCACGCCGCCGCAACTTTCGTGATGAACGGGTCCCACTCCGCGCGCATGATGAGATCGCCGGTGGTGTGGAAGAGGCTGAGCTTGAGGTCGCGGCTCCACTCCTCATCCCACGCCTTCCACCGCACGATCGCCTCGCGTGCCCAGCGCGTCCACACATCGCCGGTGGCATCGCGGTCGCCATACGATGAGCGGATGCCGCGGGTCTCATCGCCGGAGGTCGAGCGCGAGTTGCCCGGTCCGTACGCATCGACGAGCGTCACCTTCGCGCCGCGGCGCAACAGGTTGTACGCTGTCCACCCGCCCCACGCACCCGCGCCAATGACGACGACGTTCGCGTTCGACCCGCCGAATCCCGAGAAGCGCCGCTTCGGAACGAAGCCAGGCACAGGCGTCTCCTGCGATTCACATGCTCCGAGCAGCAGCAACCCGGCCCCGGCCCCCGCAACCTTGAGGAAATCCCGGCGGCGCAGGCCGTCCGCGCTGTCGTCCGGAGGTATCGGGGATGAAGGGGGCGGAACGGTCGACATTGACTCCACTCCTGTGGATGGCGTGAGAAGCGGGCCAAGATGGGCGGCGCGACCAGCGAAATCAAACCGCTGATCGGGGACTTCATCGCATCCGGCCGCCGGAGCGTATAATAGGGACGGGAGCAGCCGATGGTTCGCCGCGAGATGAGGATATCGATGGGGCCGACGCGCCGACGAACGCTGGTGATGGGCTGGGCCGCACTGGGCGCTGTTGCGTGCGCTGCCGCCAGCGATGAGCGCGCGGAGTCCACTGATTCCGTCGCAGTCGTTGCCCCAGCCCCGGTGACCGACATCCCGGTGACGGACATCGCGGCGGGCGAAGTCTCGGCGGCCAGCGGCGTGTTCACGGCCGCGCAGGCCGCTCGCGGGCGAGAGGTGTACACGAACGCCTGCGCGCGCTGCCACGTGACGACCCAGCATTCCGGTGCGACCTTCGCCGCGACGTGGAACAACCGCCGCGTGTTCGACCTCTACGACATCCTGTACAACACGATGCCGCTCGACGACCCCGGCAGCCTGAGCGAGCAGGAGTACGCCGATGTCGTCGCGTACATCCTCCAGCTCAATGGGCATCCAGCGGGGAAAGGCCAGCTCCCGACCGACCCTGCCAGCCTGAGAAAGCTTCGAATCGACATGGGCGCGGCCGATGAGCCATGAGCAGCCCAGCCGCTGGTCTCGCGCTCGTGGCCGGGCTACAATTGTCGCTCGCCCCGATAGCTTTTGGTGGTAGAGCCCACTCGGCGCGCAACACGAGATCGACTCGAGGTCGGCGATGGTGACACGGACAGGAATCATGATCGCGCTACTGCTCTCAGTCGGGGGCAGCGCGGGGGCCCAGCAGACGAGTGCCGGCACACAGCTCCCGTCTGGCCATCGGTCATCGACCGCTGGTGTCTACACCCCCGAGCAGGCGACCCGCGGGGCCGAGGCGTATGCGGGAATGTGCACCGGCTGTCACACGACGGCCGCACATATGGGCGATGTGTTCGTCAGCAACTGGTCGGGACGTCCCGTCTCGGAGTTCTACGGCTTCATCAAGTCCGCGATGCCGAAGAACGAACCGGGAAGTCTCAGCGCCGAGGAGTATGCATCGATCGTCGCCTACATCCTGAAGCTGAACGGGATGCCGGCTGGAAAGGATGCGCTGCCTGCCGACTCGATCGCGCTCCAGAAAATTCGTTTCGATCCACCGAGGAAGGGACCGTAGACGACGCACCTCCAGCCGTTGGCTTGGCGGCGGTGCCAGGAATTCCCGATGTCCGGCGCGACCACTCACAGGAAGAGGGACGCAACAATGGCGGATCGTTCGATGAGCCGACGCAGGCTGGCGATGGCCGTTCTCGGGGGGATGACGCTCTCGGGTGCCTGGCTTGCTGGCGCAACCGTGATCGGCGCTGTGCAGGCCCCGGCGCTGGTGCGAGGCAATGCGCACGGAGAATGGCGCTACTGGGGCGCCGATGCGTGGAGCACACGCTACTCACCGCTCGACCAGATCAACGCCTCCAACTTCGACTCGCTCCAGGTCGCCTGGCAGTGGAACGCCGGCTCCCTGGGAAGCGATGAGTACTATCGAACCACTCCGCTCTACGCGAAGGGACGCATCTTCACTGTCGCGACGACGCGTCGGGTAGCCGCGGCGATCGATCCGGCTAAGGGTGAGACGCTGTGGATGTGGCGGCTGGACGAAGGGATCCGCTGGCAGAAGGCTCCGCGGCAGTTCGCCGGACGAGGGCTGGCCTACTGGAACAGCGGCACCGAGGAGCGCGTGATTGTCGTGACGCCGGGTTACCACATGGCATCACTCGATGCGCGGACCGGCATCCCCGATCCGAAGTTCGGCCGGAACGGCGTCGTCGACCTGATGGGCGGCCTGGGCTTTCCGCTCGTTCCGCTGGCTGTGGATGACACGGGCTCGCTGATCATCAGCGATGCCGCTCCGGCGCGTCGCGCTCGCCCGGGGGAGAAGTGGGATCCCGTGACGAAGACCGGTGCCGATGGCACCGTCGGCATCGACCCTGTGCACGGGCAGATCGCGAACAGTTCGCCGGCGATCATCGTCGGCGATGTGATCGTCGTCGGCAACTCGTCGATCCACGGCTACTATCCGATCCGCGTCCGCAACCTTCCCGGCTTCATCCGCGGGTTCGACATCCGCACGGGCAGGCAGCTCTGGAAGTTCAACCTCGTTCCGCAGCCTGGTGAGTTTGGCGCGGAGACGTGGGAGAGCGGCTCGGAGATCGGCAGCGAAGGCGTCGGCAAGAACGATGCATGGGCGACCTACTCGGCGGATCCCGAGTTGGGCCTCGTGTACATCCCCGTTGGCATGCCGCTGATGGACGAGTATGGCGGGCACCGCCCGGGCAACAACCTGTACGGCAACAGCCTCGTCGCGCTCGATGCGAAGACGGGCAAGCGGAGATGGCACTTCCAGATGGTGCACCACGACATCTGGGACTACGACACGCCGATGTCCCCGAACCTCATGGACATTACGGTGAACGGCCAGCGGCGAAGGGTCATCGCGCAGACCACGAAGCAGGGGTGGGTCTACACCTTCGATCGCGCGACGGGCGAGCCGATCTGGCCGATGCCCGAGACGCCGGTGCTGCAGAGCGATGTTCCGGGCGAGAAGACATCCCCGACGCAGCCGATTCCATCGAAGCCCGCGCCGTATGCGCAGCAGGGACTCGTCGAGTCGGACCTGATGGACTACACGCCGGCGATTCGAGATTCCGCGCTGAAGATCGCGAAGCGCTGTCGCATGGGGCCGTACTACATCCCGCCGTCGACGAGCGATGGCAAGGGCGCGAATGGCTTCACCTGCTCGTGGTACGCGCCGGGCGCGGCCGGGGGAGTCAACATCGACGGTGGTGCCGCGGTCGATCCGGAGACTGGGATGCTGTATGTCGCATCGCAGAGTTCGCTCAGCACGACGACACTGACCAAGGATCCGTGCTCGGAATTCCGGTACAGCTCCCCACACGATGCGTGTGGAACGCCCGGCGCGCTGGCGCCGCCCGAGGGGTACGAGCGTCCCGGCGTCGGCGGCCGCGGTGGACGCGGAGGCACTGGATTCGAGGGCCGCGCCGGCAATTCGACGATCGGCGGCGTCTCGATTGTGAAGCCGAAGCCCTACGGCGGGATCACCGCGTACGATATGAACAGCGGCGAGAAGGCATGGTGGATCCCGAACGGCGGACCCATACCCGTTGCGAGCACCGACGCGATGTTCGCGGGAGTGACGCTCCCGCCCGCGAGCGGGCGTGGCCTGGCGCAGGTCATTACGACGAAGTCGCTCGTGATCTATGGGACGGGTCGGAGCGGCGGGCCGCCGGGAAGCACGCCGCAACTCTACGCCGTTGAGAAGTCCACCGGCAAACAGCTTGGCGCGGTGACGATCCCGGCGCGCACGAGCGCGGTGCCGATGACCTACATGCACCAGGGCCGGCAGTATCTCGTCTTCGCGAGTGGAGCAGGCGCGAACACGGTGCTCACGGCGCTGACGCTGCCGCGGAGTGCGGCGGCGGGTGGCCGCGGCGGTCCGCCGCCGGCACAGGCTGCCCTTCCGCAGCCGCAAGGCGCAGCCGGCGTGCAGCCGACCAACGATCATCCCAACCGCTATCAGACCATCGAAGGCTGGGCGAAGCTGCCGCAGGGACGCACCTGGGGCTCGACCAGTGCCGTCGACATCGACAGGGACGGCACGAGCATCTGGGTCGCCGAGCGGTGCGGTGTGAACAGCTGCCGCGACTCGGTGAACGTCGATCCGATCATGAAGTTCGACGCCACTGGAAAGATGGTGAAGAGCTTCGGCCGCGGACTGTTCAACTTTCCGCACGGCATTCACGTCGATCGTGACGGCAACATCTGGGTGACCGACGGCCAGAGCAATGTCGCGGCGGGACGCGGTGGACGCGGTGGTGCCGCAGCCGGCGCTGCTTCGGCAACTTCGCCAGCGCCGACGAAGGGAATGCAGGTCTACAAGTTCAGCCCTGACGGCGCACTGCTCATGACGCTCGGCAAGCCCGGGGGATCGATGCCGGGGCCGCTGATCATTGTGGATGGCGCCGTGGCAGCCGACTACTTCTACCAGCCGAACGATGTGCTCGTGCTGCCCACTGGGGAGATTCTCGTCGCCGAGGGGCACGGAGGCGACAACGCTCGCATCCTCCGGTTTGCGAAGGATGGGCGGTACATCGAGTCGTGGGGGAGGAAGGGGACCGGCCCGCTGGAGTTCGACCAGCCACACGCGCTGGCGATGGACTCGCGCGGACGGATCTTCGTCGGCGACCGCAGCAACAACCGGATCCAGATCCTCGACCAGAGTGGAAAGCTGCTCGACACCTGGTACCAGTTCAGCCGCCCCAGCGGGATCTACATCGATCGCAACGACAACATCTACGTCGCGGACTCGGAGTCCGGGTCGGTGGCGCCCACGCGTCCCGAGTGGAAGCGCGGCATCCGGATCGGCAGTGCGCGTGATGGGCGGCTGACCGGCTTTATCCCGGATCCGGAAGCGGCGCCCCGCAGCACGAGCTCGGCCGAGGGCGTCGCGGTGGATGCAAACGGTGTCGTGTACGGGGCGGAGGTGGGGCAGCGGGCGTTGAAGAGGTACCCGCCACGCTAGGTGAGCTGGCAGCGCGGGAGCTGCCGGCTGCCGGGGGTATCCTCGGCGCGGAGGGTTGAAAGGGGCGAGGTGCCGGCTCGTAGCTACAGAGCTGGGAGTCGCGAGCTTTCCCGGTTGAAAGCTCGGAACTCGCAGCTCCTCGGCTTGTAGCCGGCACCTCGCTTTTTCCCACTCGACGCCGCGCCCGGGCAGCGCTCGGCTTCAGCCGGTCAGCTCACAGCTTCTCCGCTGTCTTCTCCTCGATCTCCGACCCTTTCGCCGTCATCGTCCCGAGCACCGCGGTGAGTCCCCACGCCGCACCCACGACGATCAGCACCAGCATCGCCCCGCGCATCCCGCTCGCGAGCAGCGCCGTGTCGAGTGTCGGCCACTCGAACCGGTACTGCCTGAGTGTCGTGCCGCGCTCGAGCATCCAGTGCCACGCGGTGTGCGCCACGAGCGCCGACAGCAGGATCGTCCCCATCCGCTCGGCGACGACGTGGCGGAAGAGGAGGTGAAGCAGCGGGATCGCGATCGCCAGGACGAGCAGCTGACCCAGCTCGACCCCGAGGTTGAAGGTGAGCAGAGACGCGAGCAGGTGCCCGCCGCCGAACTGCAGCGATTCGCGAAGGGCGAATGAGAACCCGAAGCCGTGCACGAGTCCGAAGCCGAACGCGATCAGCCACCGGCGCTCGAGCCGCGCGCCGACGATGTTCTCCACGGCCATGTAGACGATCGACAGCGCGATGAGCGTCTCGATCAATGGCGGAAACCAGAGCGCGCCTGGTGCAATGCCGAACGCCGACGCGACGAGGGTGATCGAATGGCCGACGGTGAACGAGGTGACGATCGCGACGAGGGGACGGATGCGGCGGAAGGGAACGACCAGGCAGAGGATGAACAGCAGATGATCGATTCCGTCGAGGATGTGGCGGAAGCCGAGCCCGACGAAGCGCAGCGCAGCCTGATGCCAGCGGGGGTCGAGACGGACGATTCCGGGATCGCCGACGTACTGGAAGGCGCGCTCGTCCCCACCAGGGGGGAGGTAGCGAAGCACCGTCGTGGTTCGCATTCCCAGATGCGCGAGCGCAGGGTGAATCGAGAAGCGTGCGCGGTCCGAGGAGATGGGGTACTCGAGGAGCACATCGAGCTTCGCCTGTTGCCACGGGAGATCGGTCACGGCGACGACCGGAGCAGCGCGGAGATTCGCGAGCGCGTTCTCGAAGCTGTCGAACGACCGGTCGGATGGCAGCGAGATGCGAGTCGCGACGATCTGCTCGCGAACGAGCTGGGTGCCTTCTTCGTAGAGCTTGATGTAGTCGGCGATCCAGAGCCGGGCGGCGTCGTTCAGGAGCGGGCTCGCGCGTTCGATGTCGAGGAAGCCGGCGGGGCCGCGCAGCGGGAAATCGACGTCGCGCATCGCCTCGAGCGGAACGCGCACCAGAAGCCTGAGGCGCTGACCTTCCGGCTTCACGAAGGCGAGCACGGTGACCCGTGCCGGGATCTCGTGCGCGGACGGCCGTGATGGAACGAGCAGGAGCATCGCCGCGGCGAGTGCCGCGGTGATCGCGCATCGGGCGAGCAGGGAGCCGGTGTCGTGCATCATCGTGGTGCCGTCATGGGTGCTGCGCGGCAGGGCAACCGCGACTCTGGCCGAATCTGAGTCACGGGCATAGAATGGCGCAATCGCAACATCACCGGAACCGGAGGGTGCTGATGAGGCAGGGCCGCAACGTGGTGGTCATTGCGACGATCCTCGGGAATGCAGGCCTTGGCATCGGGTGCGCCGCGCTGGTGGCGGCGCAGACTCAGGTCGCGCAGGCCCCCCGGTTCCAGGTGGATCCGCTCTGGCCGAAGCCGCTGCCGAACCACTGGCTCCTCGGCTCGGCGGTCGGCGTCGCGGTCGATGCGCGCGATCATGTCTTCGTCGTGAATCTCACCGACAGCTTCAACCAGCGCACCGAGATCAGTGCCGCGACCAATCCGCCGACCGGTGAATGCTGCTTCCCCGCGCCCGCGGTGCTGGAGTTCGATCCTGACGGAAATCTCGTCGGCAGCTTTGGTGGCCCCGGCGCGGGATTCCGGTGGCCGTCGTCGATCCACGGTGTCACGGTCGACAACGCCAACAATCTGTGGATCGGTGGGGCCGGCGGCTCGGACACCCAGATCCTCAAGTTCGCGCGCGGTGGACGGTTCCTCGCGCAATACGGTCAGGCGGCCGAAGCGGGGCGCGGTGGGGCAGGTCGAGGTGCGGGTGCCGCCGACACGGCATACCAGGGCGTCGCGCCGACGGCGGGCCGCGGAGCCAGAGGCGGTCGCGGTGGTGGCGCCATGGCCGCGCTTCCGCCCAACAGCGCAAGCATGGTCAGCTTCGGCGGTGCGACCGGCATCTCTTTCGACGTGCGTGCGAACGAAGCGTACGTCGCCGATGGCTCGCGCAACCGGCGTGTCGCCGTCATCGACACGCGAACCGGCGCGATCAAGCGCTCATGGGGGGCCTACGGCAATCGTCCCGACGATGCAGCAATGCCCGCCTACTCGGCCGACGCTCCACCGTCGAAGCAATTCGGCGTGGTGCGCTGCGCTGAGCTCTCCAACGATGGGCTTGTATACGTCTGTGACCGGTCGAACAACCGGATCCAGGTCTTCCGGAAGAACGGCAGCTTCGTGAAGGAGACGATCATCGCGCCACGAACGCTCGGCGCGGGGTCGGTGTGGGATGTCGCATTCTCGCGCGACCCGCAGCAGCGTTTCCTCTACGTCGCCGACGGCCAGAACATGAAAGTGCACGTTCTCGATCGGCGGTCGCTCGAGCTGTTGACGTCGTTCGGTGACGGCGGTCGCGGCCCCGGGCAGTTTTTCGCCGTGCACAGCATCGCGACCGACTCGAAGGGCAACATCTACACGACGGAGACCCTCGAAGGAAAGCGCGTGCAGAAGTTTCTCTTCAGGGGGCTCGCACCGGTGACCAGCAGGGACCAGGGTGTTCCACGGGACGGAGGACAGGAATGACGCGCAGTCGGACGATCGCGGTCGGAGCCGGACTGGCGCTCTGCATCGCGGCACTCGGCGTCGGCCAGGCTGCACTCGAGGGATCGACGCAGGCGCGGCAGACCGTGGAGGCGCCGCGCTTCGAGGTCGACCCGATGTGGCCGAAACCGCTGCCGAATCACTGGGTCATCGGCTCGACCATCGGGATCGGCGTCGACAGTCGTGATCACGTCTTCATTGTGCACCGCCAGCAGACGGTCATCGAGGGAACAGAAGCGGGGGCGGCAGCGAACCCGCCCCTCAGCGAGTGCTGCATTCCGGCGCCCCCGGTTCTCGAGTTCGATCCGGAGGGGAATCTCGTCGCGTCATGGGGCGGGCCGGGCGATGGCTACCAGTGGCCTGAATCGAATCACGGGATCGGGCTGGATCATCAGGACAACGTCTGGATAGGCGGCAACGGCGCCGGCGATTCACACATCCTGAAATTCACTCATGCCGGCAAGCTGATCATGCAGATCGGGCAGGCGAAGCAGCCCGCGAACAGCCGCAGTACGACACACTTCGGCCGAGTGGCGAAGATCTCCTTCGATCCGTCAGCCAACGAGGCGTACGTCGCCGACGGCTACCTGCATAAACGCGTCGCCGTGCTCGACATCACGACGGGCGCAGTGAAGCGCTACTGGGGTGCCTACGGCAACGTCCCGTCGGACTCGAACATCGGCCCCTACGATCCGGGCGCACCGCTCGCCCAGCAGTTTCGCACCCCGGTGCACTGCGCCGAGCCGTCGTCGGATGGGCTGGTCTACGTCTGCGATCGCCCGAACGATCGCATTCAGGTCTTCCGAAAGGACGGCGGCTTCGTGAAGGAGAAGGTCATCGCGCCGCTCACGCGCGGCGACGGATCGGTGTGGGACATCGCGTTCTCGAAGGATGCGGCGCAGAAGTACATCTATCTCGCCGACGGCAAGAATCAGCGCGTGTACGTCATCGACCGGCAGTCGCTCGAGATCCTCACCACGTTCGGCGATGGCGGGCGACAGCCTGGGCAGTTCTTCGCCGTGCACAGCATCGCGACCGACTCGAAGGGCAACATCTACACGACCGAGACCTACGAGGGCAAGCGCGTGCAGAAGTTCGCGTACAAGGGCGTGGCATCGGTGGCGAGGGTGCAGGGGACGGTCTGGCCGAGGCGGTGATGCGGGACGGATTGAACAGGCGAGGTGCCAGCAGGTAGCTACAGAGCTGATAGCGGCGAGCTTTCCTGCAGGACACGGCTCGATGTGCAACCACCACCGCCGTGGTCCGCAACGACCAGGGTGAACCGGTCGGAACACCAGTATCCGCCGCTCTTCCTGCTTGAAGGCTCGGAGCTACCCGCTCTTCAGCTTGTCGCTGGCACCTCGCCGTTTCCACTCGACCCCGCGCCCACGCAGCGCACAGCTTCAGCCTGAAAGCTCACAGCTGGGCGCTGAGTTTGTTCTTGACGTTTATGGGTGCCCCCATGGCGCCGGTGGTGGTGGCACCGGGCGCCTGAGATCGAACTCCGCGCGGAATCGACGGTTCGTCCCCTCACGCCGCAGCGAATAGACGAGCATCGAATCGGCGAGCTTCTCCATCGTCCAGATGTTCGCCGCCGCCGCGGGAATGAGCTCCGCCGTGTAGGCATCGGCATAGAACTCCTGCTTCTCCGCGCTCCCTCCCTCGCGCGTGTCGCCTCCATACTGCGTCAGTGAATCCTCGACGCCGTCGGCGTGCCGATGATCGTGCTTCAGCCGGAGCCCGCTATCGGTTCGGGTGATGATCCACGTCCGTGAGCGATTCTCGCCGACGTGGAAGGGGATGAGGATCTCGCGTTCGTCACAGCCCCGCACGTCGATCACCAGCACCTTGTCCACGAACGACGTGTCGGGCGGAGCGACATCGACGACCCGACCGGCGTACGCCTTGCCGCAGAGTTTCGTGATGCCCGACCAGAATTGATCCTCGGGAGTCGCGCCCGCCGAGGGCGGCGACTCGCGTGTCGTGCACGCGACGATGGCCAGCGCAACGGCAAGCAGCAGGAGTGGAAGCGATCGTGGCATGGTCGCGGAGGGATCGGGGAAAGGCACGAGACGTTAGAGCGCGAGACTCGGAGCGAAGGTGAACGACCATCGCGCCGCCGTATCGAGCCGTCGCGACACACCGATGAAGAGTCCGCCGCCGAAGAGCAGCACGCCCGCCGATGCGGCCGCGGGCATGCCGTTCGTTGGCCGCGAGAGCAGCGTTCCCGACGGCGATCGAATGCCAAGCCGGCTCAGTGCCTTGAGGGTAGCCGGGGACGAGGCGTCCGTCCACACGCTGCGCACCCCGATCGCGAGCATCGGAGCGAGCGGCGGCAGGATCCCGCGCCGGGATCTTCGAATGGGCAGGCGCAGCGGAGCCTGGAGGATGGGCAGCGCGTAGCGGACGGTTGCGCGGGAGACCACGGCCCTGTCGCCACCGAACTCCTTGTATTCGAAGCCGGGGACATCGCTGACCCCACCGATGGCGAAGAGCTGTTGCAACGGAATCCGCCCGCTCTCGACCAGCCCGGCATCGATCCGGCCGGTGGACGTGACGCGACCCTTCGTCGCGCGCGCCGCGGCGCCCACCTCGACACGAGCCCAGCTCAGGTCACCGGCGCCCTGCTCGACCCGCAATCCCGTTGTCCAGCCGGGACGCGCAAACTCGGCGAATACATCCGGATGCACGACGACGGCGACCCCGACTCGCGCCGACGAACCTCGATCGACGGGACGGTTCGGTCGGAACGCGGAATCGACACGAAAGAGTCCCTGGCTCACCGACGCACTCACTCCGCGCTCCGAGGCGATACCGGCCCGGACCTCGAGCCAGGCTGCTTCCTTCACCAGGTTGCGCTCGAGCACGGCGATGACCTCCCGCCGATCGATGTAGTCGGCGTCATCGCTGCCAAGAAGTGCGGCGAGCGTGCCGCTGCCCTGGGATCGGGTGTCGCCAAGGCGATTAGTAATGTCGAGCCTTCGCTCGCCCGCCACCGACATCGTCCACTGCCTGGCATCCCACTCTGCGTAGGCACCGCCGCGTACCGCGCGTTCATGCCACGCCAGGCCGAGGCTTCCACCGAGCGCGACATTCCCACCCGGGCGTGATGCGCGGACGCGCCCACCGAGGCCGGTGAACAGGCCCTCGACCCGATTGAAGCGCAGAACGTCATCGAAACGCCGTGCGTGGAGGCCCACGGTCACGCGCGCACCGTGTGTCGTGAGGCCGCCGCCGACAACGTCGTCGAAGTCGCCGGCACGGAGATCCGCTGTGCCTTCCCCGATCGCCCAGCGCCACGCGCTGTACGATGCAAGCTCCGCATCCGACGCGACGATGCGGCGCCGGGGAAGCGCGGCAAGCGTGTCCACGGCGACGTGCGCCAGCACCGTGTCGGACTGCACGATCTCGACATCGTCGAATCGCGACTGAAAACGCCAGACGGCCCGGGCGTCGCCAGCCATCGGGGATGCGATCTGCAGCTCGATGCGCTGCACCGCCGGAAGCCAGTAGAGTTGCTCGACCTCGCGGCTCTGGAAATCGACGTAGGCCACTGCCTGCATCAGTTGGCGCCCAGCGCGCGCGAGCAGGCTCGCCGCGCCGCCGATCTCGACCAGCTCACCGCGCAGCGCGACGAGCTGATGCGTTGCCGCGTCGATGAGGATCTCGCCGCGCAGGGCCGTCGTTCGCACCGATGGCAGGCCGGCGGGATCGACGTGCACGCGAACCACCGGAATGCCATGCGCCCCCGGTCGAACGACCGCCACCGTATCCCCGCCCGAGAAGCGATAGATCGCATCCCGATCAGCGGCGAGGGGGTGAACCGCGTCGACACGGCGCACTGTCGCGGCTGTGTCCCGCGACGCGCGTGCGCCGGCCCGCGGCCCGAAGAACAGGCTGAATCGGTTTCCGTACAGCACGGGAACGACCCAGGTGGGGACGGTGAGTGCCGTGAGACCGGTGAACATCGATGCCTGCGAGCGATACCCGACGACACGCTGATCGACCTGACCGGTCCGATCCCAGGCGATCGACTGCGCCACCTGCTCGACCTGGATCGATTGCTCGCGTGCTCGCGAATTCACGCTCACGAGCGCAACCTCGGTTTCAACCGTCGCCGTATACGACGCGAGTCCGCGTGGTACCCGAATGTTCGTTGCGGCAGCCGCCCGAATGAGCTCGCGCAGTGCGTCGCTCGAATACTGCGGGTCGACCGCCGGCTGCTGAATGGCGAGGGCGAGCGGGAGGAGGACGAGCAGCATCCAGTCCTTGGTGTCCGGGAATGCTCTGTGATTCGAGAGAAGATGGCGTCGAGTCACGCGACCACGCCATGCCCGACGTCACCGCCTGCCAACACCATGGCACAGGCTTCGCAAGTTCGAGTCGCTCGACGAAATTGCCGAGTCTATTCGTCCGTCGACTACTACCGGGAGATTCGCATGCGTGTCACGCTTCTTCCACTGATCGCGGTCGCGATCACGCTGGGTGCATGTAACGAGAAGCCGGAAGCAGGCTCGATCCTCACCGGCCTGCCATGCACCGGTGGCG
>JANOCW010000308.1:0-1958 GCA_031412375.1 Gemmatimonadaceae bacterium
GATCGATCATGCCGGATTCCAGGCGATCGGCCGCGGGATGCTCGGGCCCGTGCCGGTGCCGGTGATCATCGCGGTCCTCGTGGTTGTCGCGGGCGCGTTCATCCTGCGGGAGACTCCGTTCGGGCGCTACGTGCTCGCCGCCGGTGGAAACCCCGCCGCGGCGAGGCTCGCCGGCGTTCCGGTCGGTCGCACGATCGTCACGGTGTATGCCGCGAGCGCGATGCTGGCCGGTCTGGCCGGGTTGATCGTTGCGGCTCGGCTCGGGGCGAGTGATGCCGCCAAGATCGGTCTCAACGTCGAGCTCGATGCGATCGCCGCAGTGGTCGTCGGCGGTACGGCGTTGTCCGGAGGTCGCGCAACGATTCTCGGGACGGTCGTCGGTGCGCTGATCATGCAGGTGATCGCGACGAGCTTCAACATGCTCCTCGTACCGTATGCGTGGTCGCTCGCGCTCAAGGCGGCGATCATCGTCATCGCCGTTTACCTCCAGCGGCCCAAACGGGTCTAGCCCCACCACCGGAACCGCCGCGTCGATCATGCAGAAAGTCGCTGTCACCCCAACAGGCTCCGTGCGGTCCGCTCCGCCGACCCGCGGACGCGTGCTCGGTGCGAAGGCGATCTCCCTGTTGCAGCGTCAGGGTGCGCTCGTTGCGCTCGTTGCCGTCTGCATCTTCGGCGCGTCGCGCTACTACGCGTTCGGGACGCCGGAGAATCTTCTCAACGTGCTGCGGCAGAACAGCATGCTCGGCCTGGTCGCGCTCGGCATGACGTTCGTGATCCTGACGGGCGGAATCGACCTGTCCGTCGGCGCCCTGCTTGCCGTGGCCGGCGTCGTCACCGCCACGCTGTCGCCGCATGGCGCGCTCGTCGCGGTTGGCGGCGGTATCACCGCAGCAGCGGCACTCGGCCTCGTGAACGGGCTCGTGATCGCGAAGGCGCGGATTCAGCCGTTCATCGTCACGCTCGCGATGCTGATCGCCGCCCGGGGTGCTGCGCTCGCCGTGACGGCCGAACAGTCGATCCCGGTCGATCGTGCGTCGACGGGAATCACCTGGCTCGGCCGCGGCACGATCGGCCCGATACCCGTTCCCGTCATCATCTGCGCGCTCGCCTATGTGCTTGGGTGGCTGCTGCTGCGGTATACGCGTTTCGGGCGATACGTCTACGCGGTCGGGGACAACGAGGAAGCAGCGCGGCTCATGGGGCTCAAGGCCGATCGCGTGGTGGTGCGCACGTACGTGTTGAGCGGTGTGCTCGCCGGAGTCGCCGGTGTCATTCTCGCAGCGCGACTCGGCGCGGGGCAGCCGGTCGCCGGCATGGGCTGGGAGCTCGACGCGATCGCGGCCGTGGTCGTCGGCGGCACGCTGCTCACCGGGGGCCAGGGCGGCGCTGGTGCCACGCTCATTGGCGTGCTCCTGCTCGGCATCATCTTCAACCTGTTCAATCTCGAGGGGACGATCAGTCCGTGGTGGCAGTTCGTGGTTCGCGGAGTGTTCCTCCTTGGCGTGGTACTGCTTCAGGCGAAGCTGCAGCATCGCGCGGGCGATGACTGAGGTCCTGGTGTCGAGCAGCGTCGGTGGTGCGCGGGAGCGGGTACTCCACGAGTTCGCGTCACGTCACGGTGCGCCCGCCACATTCGTCGCACGGGGCCCGGGGCGCGTGAACCTCATCGGCGACCACACCGACTACAACGACGGCTTCGTGCTGCCGATGGCGATCGACCGTGCCGTGTGGATCGCACTGCGCCCCCGGCGAGACGGACAGGTCTCGGTACATTCCCTCGATTTCGGTGAGACCCGGGAGTTCGATCCCGCGAGCGGCGCGCGCGGCGACGGCGGATGGGTCGAATACGTTCGGGGCGTTGCCTGGGCGCTGCGCGATTCGGGTCGCGCGGTCTGTGGATGGGACGGCGTCACGATGGGTGATGTCCCGGTGGGCGCGGGGCTCAGCAGCAGTGC
>JANOCW010000309.1:0-17094 GCA_031412375.1 Gemmatimonadaceae bacterium
GTTCCGGTGCCCGTGCACGGAACATCGAGGAGCACGGCGTCCACGGGGCGCACCGCAGGATGGCGGGCGTCGCTCGCGAGGATCTGGACGTTGCGCACATCGAGGCGCTGCACGTTCGAGCGCACTCGCAGAAGCCTCGCGTGCGAGCGGTCGGCGGAGTATACGACACTCGCCGTGCGCGAAAGCTCGAGGGTCTTTCCGCCTGGCGCAGCGCAGAGGTCCGCGACGACGGCCCCCGCCGGGATGGCTGCATAGTCGGTCACCAGCGTCGACGCCGGATCCTGGACGAAGAACAGGCCCTGCCGAAACGCCCCCAGCTCCGTGAGCGAAACGGGGCTGCTGATGCGGATGCTGTCCCGCACGAGCGGGACTTCCTCAACGTGCACGCCGGCGCCTTCGAGCGATGCTTCGAGCTGCTCGCGCACGACGCCGAAGGGTCGGATGATCACGGGCGCTTCTGCATTGTTCGCCGTCAGCAGCCGCTCCGTCTCCTGGGCTCCCCAGCGCGCGACCCAGCGCGCGACGAGCCAGCGCGGGTGCGAGTGCGTGACGGCGAGGGCGTCCACCGGATCGTTCGGGCTCGGCAGCACGAGCGCATCGCGCTCCCGGTCTACACGCCGCAGCACCGCGTTCACGAGCTTGCTTGCGCCGAGGCCATGACGGCGCTTCGCCAGCTCCACCGTCTGTGCGATCGCCGCATAGGCAGGCACGCTTCGCATGCGGAGCAACTGGTAGGTACCGAGCCGGAGAAGATCGACGACGTCGGCATCGAGCCGGGCAAGCCCGCCACGGACGCGCGCATCGATGATGGCATCGAGCCATGACCGGCGACGCAGCATCCCGTAGACCAGCTCCTGCGCCCACCGTCGATCTCGTGCATCGAGCGCCTCGACACGGCGCTCGAAGGAGGGATCGAGCAGCTCGCCCCCCCGCATGTCGGCGCACACTTCGGCGCAGATGCGACGGGCGTCGGTGACGCCGCCCTGCGCCGCCGTCGATGCGGGTGTGCCTGTACGGATCTCGGACATCAGGCGACCGGGGGTGCTGTCACCTCACGAAGCTTCGTGAGCGTCATGGCGCGAAAGATAGTCGGTCGCGGCTTGTCCGGCATCAGCCGCCCCCCAGATTCCGCGAATGGCCGCTACGCCCCACGCGCCCGCGCGGCGCAGGCTTGCGACGTCCTCCGGGGTGATGCCTCCGATCGCGATCACAGGCAGCGTGGTGCGCTCCGTGACGCGGGCGATGAACGACTCGGCGCCCACCCCGGCACCGGCACGGCTCTCGGTGTCGGCCGATTGCCCCGCCACGGCCCACGTCGCCCCTTCGCCCTCGGCGGCGAGGGCCTGCTCCGCGGTGTGGATGCTGGCACCGACGGCGATGAGCGGGGCGATCGCACGCGCATCGGCGATTCGCATCGAGCGCGAGTTGAGCTGGATCCCGCGTGCGCCGGTCGCGAGCGCGACATCGACGCGGTCGTTGATCACCAGCCAGCACTCCGATTCGTGCTGGACCTCGACCAGCCGAACGGCAAGTGCGTGAAGCTCGGCCGCTGTCAGCCGCTGGGTCCGCAGGTGGACGGCGCCACGCGCACCCATTGCCCGCATCACCGCGATCGCACGGTCCGGAAATCCGGGTCGCGCCACGATCTCGTCGTTCGTGACCGCGTGAAGGACCGGAACCCGTGACGGCGCGTGCACAGTCCCCCTACGGGGCGGGCCGTCCCGAAGTGCCGAACCTGTCGCCGACGGCGACCCCTCGTCCCTGAGCCCAGTCGAGCGCCGCCAATCGCCGCTTGCCCGATGGATGCACGTACGCCACGCGGACGCCCCCGTCCCCGCAAGCGACGAGCATCCCGCTCTCATCGACATCGAGTACCTCGCCGGGCGTTCCGCGCGCGGATTGGATGGGCCGTCCACCGAACAGCTTCACCTCCGTGTCCCCGAGCGCCGTGAACGCAGCGGGGCGCGGGTCGTACGCGCGGATCATGCGGCACACCACGTTCACGTCGGCGGTCCAGTCCACTCGAGCCATTTCCCGATCGATCTTGGGGGCGTACGTCGCCTTCGCGGGATCCTGCGGCTCCTCGATGGCCTCGCCCACGGCACTCATCGTCAGCGCCTCGAGCAGCGCGAGCGCGCCAAGCTCCGACAGCCGAAGCTGCAGTTCGCCGTACGTCTCATCGTCGGCGATCGGCGTGGCGGCCCGGAGCAGGACGGGTCCCGCATCGAGCGCGAGCACCATCCGCATGATCGAGACCCCGGTCTCCGTCAATCCATCTCTGATCGCGGCCTGAATGGGCGCTGCACCGCGGAGCTTCGGCAGGAGCGACGCATGGATGTTGAGCGTGCCATTGACCGGGAGATCGATGACGGCCTGCGGCAGGAGCCGCCCGTAGGCGACGACGATGGAGATGTCGGGCGCGAGCGCGCGAAGCTCATCGATGAATGCCGGATCCCGCAGCTTTTCCGGCTGCAGCACGGGCACTTCCTCTGCGAGGGCGACCTGCTTGACCGGTGATTGCGCCAGCGTGCTGCGGTGCCGGCCGACCGGCCTGTCTGGCTGGGTGACGACGCCAACCACGTCGAATCCCTCACCGAGCAGCGCGCGAAGCGGAGGCGTGGAGAAGTCGGGAGTGCCCCAGAAGAGCACCCGCACTCAGAGCTCTCCGTCGTGGTGGTGCTCTCCCGCAGTTTCGAGCGCGAGGTTTCGAAGCAGCGCCGGATAATCCTTGCGCATGTCTTCCCATTTGGCGAGGGCGGACCGGCGCTTGAGCACGCTGAGATAGTCGATGAACAGCTTGCCGTGCAGATGATCGATCTCGTGTTGCAGACAGCGCGACAGCAGGTCGCTTCCCTCGATCGTGAATGGCTTTCCTTCGCGGTCCAGCGCCGACACGATCACCCGCGACGAGCGCTCGACGTCCGCGTAGATCTCCGGAATCGACAGGCAACCTTCTTCGCCCTTCACCGTCCCCTCGGCCTCGACGATCTCTGGATTCACGATGACGAGCGGCTTGTCGTCCACGTCGAGGACCGCGACTCGCTCGAGTCGGCCAACCTGGGGTGCGGCGAGGCCGATCCCCTTGGCGGCGTACATCGTCTCGAACATGTCGTCGATCAACTGCATCAGCGACGCATCGAACTCGACGACGGGTCGCGTCTCCTTGCGAAGGAGCGGGGAGCCGAGCACGTGGATGTCGAGCAGGCTCACGCCGTCGGCTTCGGCTCGACGGCCGGCTCCGTGATGATGCGCGCGATCCGTCCACGTTCGATGATGAGCCGCGACTCGGCCGAGCGGATGGTGACGCGGTCCTCCATCGTCTTCACCGACGCCCCGTCCTTCACCGTCTCGCGAATGCTCTCGACCTTCCCGACGATGCCACCCGCCGTCACGATCTCGTCCCCCTTTCGAACGTTGCGGATGCGCTCCTCGTGCGCCTGACGCTGCTTCTGCTGGGGACGGATCATCAGGAAGTAGAAGATCGCGAAGATGAGCGGGATCTGAATCAGGAACGAGTACGGGATGCCACCGAGTGTTCCACCGGGAGCCTGGATCGCGAGCAGGGCGAGCGTATGGGTCATGGAACCAGTGCGGGTCGGGTGTGATAGCGGAGGAGCCAGTCGCGGCTCCAGGCGTCGAAGGTGCCGGAGCGAATCGCGGCGCGCGCGTCGCTCATGAGCGCAATGAGGAAATGTACATTGTGCAGGGAGAGAAGGCGCAGTCCCAGCACCTCGTCTGCCGTGAAGAGGTGGCGGATGTACGCTCGCGAGAAGCGCGTGCAGGTGGTGCACAGGCAGTGCTCGTCGATCGGCCGCGGATCGGCGCGGAGCTCAGCGCGTCGCACGTTGAGGCGCCCATCGCTCGTGAAGGCGGGTCCGTTCCGTCCCATCCGCGTGGGGGCGACGCAATCGAACAGATCCATGCCCCGACGCACACCCTCCACCAGGTCGTCCGGGAAGCCCACCCCCATGAGGTAGCGCGGCCGATCCGTCGGAAGCGCCTCGTTGCTGACTTCGAGTGTCTCGTACATGTCGGGCTTCGGCTCACCCACGGACAGGCCGCCGATGCCGATGCCGACCCAGTCGCCCATCGCCACGATCTCCCGCGCGGCTGTCTGACGAAGGTCGGGATGGATCCCTCCCTGCAGGATGGGGAACAGGGCCTGCTCAAATCCCGCCGGGCGTGGCGCTTCGCGCTCCAGCGCCGCGATGGCGTCCCGGCAGCGCGCCAGCCAGCGCACGCTCCGCTCGCTCGCATCGCGCGCCGCGTCGAGCTCCGACTGACCGGGGATGACGTGGTCGAACTGCATGATCACGTCGGCGCCGAGGTTGCGCTCGATCGTCATCACCGACTCGGGAGTGAACTGCCGCTTCGAGCCGTCGATGTGGCTTCGAAACTCGACGCCGTCCTCCGTGACCGTGCGGAGGGTCTCGAGCGAGAACACCTGAAAGCCGCCCGAATCGGTGAGGATGGGGCCGTCCCACGCCATGAATGCGTGCAGTCCGCCCATTTGCGCGATGAGCTCATCACCCGGTCGAAGGTGAAGGTGGTACGCATTCGACAGGATCATCCGCGCACCGGCCTCGCGCAGCTCGCGCGGGTCGAGCGTCTTCACCGTGGCCTGGGTTCCGACCGGCATGAACGCCGGCGTTTCGATGGCGCCGTGCGGGGTCGTAAAAACGCCGGCGCGCGCGGCGCCGGCGGTGGTGACGACTTCGAAGCGGAAGGTCACGACGTCGGGGCGGGACTTGGACTGGCCGGCGGCACTGGTGGGGCGTCGGGCGGAAGCCGCGGATTCTCCACGCCGGTAATGTTCAGCGTGATCGCGCTGTTCTCCGGCGCGCACGAGTATCCGATGTAGATCGGGTGCTCGCCCGTGTCCTTCGTCATCCCCGTTGGTGGATCCACCTGCAGCCGCGCGACGAGCGCGCCGAAAATGTCATCCATCGCCTGGTCGCCGGACGATCGCGTGACGCGCGCGCGCTGCACTGCGCCGGATCGATCCAGCTCGGTGATGATGCGCGCCTGTCCCGTCGCGAATCGGCCCCCGTTCAGCAGCCGCGGGCACTGCGTGTTCAACAGCGGCTCTCCCTGGTCGCGCACCTCGCTGGGCGTCAGCCTCGCCTCGCCCTGCGTGGGCACATAGTACCGCGTCGTCGTGGTGCAGGCCACGGCAACGACCAGTGCGCTACACAATGACCATCGCATCGCCGAACGAGTAGAATCTGTACTCCGCATCGATCGCCTCCCGGTATGCGCGCATCGTGAGCTCATATCCCGCGAACGCCGAGACGAGCATGAGCAGGGTCGAGCGCGGAAGATGAAAATTCGTGACCAGTTTGTCCACGGCGCGCACCGGCGCTGGTGGCCGCAGGAAGATGCGCGTTTCGCCACTCCCGCGTGCGAAGCCGCCGTCCACGGTCAGCGCACTCTCGAGCGCGCGCACCGTGGTCGTGCCGACGCCCCAGATCGCGTGTCCCGAGCGCCGACACCCCTCGAGGGTATCCGCCGCGACATCGCTGATCGTATACAGCTCCTCGTGCATCACGTGAGCGGCGGGGTCATCCTGCTCCACCGGCTTGAACGTCCCCGTGCCGACGTGTAGCACGATCTCGGCTTTGCGTACCCCGCTTCGTTCGAGCTGGTTCAACAATTCGGCGGTGAAGTGAAGGCCGGCCGTCGGGGCCGCCACCGATCCCGGCTCCGTGGCGTACACGGTCTGGTAGCGCTCGGCATCGGACGGCGCGTCGGAGCGCGCGATGTACGGTGGCAGCGGCACGTGCCCATGCCGCTCGATCGCGTCGGCCACGGGCACGGCCGAGATGATGCGGACGATGCGCGTGCGACGCTCGGTGATCTCGAGGATCTCGATGTCGAGCCCCTCGGCGATGTGCACGACCCGACCGGGCTTGAGCTTTCCGCCTGGGTGGACCATGGCCTCGAAGCAACGCTCATCGAGCTGCCGCAGCAGGAAGATTTCCGCGGCCCCGCCCGAGTCCCTCGTTCCCAGCAGGCGGGCCCGGACGACGCGCGAGACGTTGAGCGCGATGGCATCGCCGGCGGGGATCATCGTCGCCAGATCCGCGAACCGTCGGTGGCTGATCGTCCCTGTCGTGCGATCGATGACCATCAGCCTCGATGAGTCCCGTGGGGTCACCGGATGCTGCGCGATGAGACGTGCCGGGAGATCGAAGTCGTAGTCGGCGGTGCGCTGACCGAGATGGGGCGGGAGGCTCACTCCGTTTTCACCTCCCGCCCCGACCTAGAACAGCGTCGCCTGATCGCCACGACTCGGCGGGGTGTAGCCGAGGTGCCGGTACGCCTGCGCCGTCGCGACGCGCCCCCGCGGCGTGCGCTGGAGATAGCCGTTCTGCACGAGGAAGGGCTCGTAGACTTCCTCGATCGTCGCCGGATCCTCGCCAATCGCCGCCGCGACGTTGGCCACCCCGACCGGCCCGCCGTCGTGCTTTTCGATAATGAGGCGGAGGATGCGTGAATCCATGTCATCGAGGCCGACCTCGTCGACGTCGAGGATGTGGAGGAAGCGGCGTGCGATATCCCGGGTGATCCGGCCATCGCCCTTCACCTGGGCGAAATCGCGAATTCGACGGAGCAGGCGGTTCGCCAGACGCGGCGTCCCACGGGCGCGTCGCGCGATCTCGGCCGCGGCGTCGTCCTCGATCTCGACCTTCAGCACGAGCGCGGTGCGGCGGACCACCTGCTCCAGATCCGCCGCGGGATAGTAGTTCAGCCGAAGGTCGATGCCGAATCGCGCGCGCATCGGTGCCGTCAGCATTCCATGACGCGTTGTCGCGCCGACCAGGGTGAATCGCTCGATCGGCATCGAGATCGTCTGCGCCTTCGGGCCTTCGGACAGGCGGATGTCGATCCGATAGTCCTCCATCGCGGGATAGAGGTACTCCTCGATGATCGGGCGCAGCCGGTGGATCTCGTCGATGAAGAGAATGTCCCCCGCCCGCAGGTTGGTGAGCGTCGAAACGAGATCGCCGGGCTTTTCGAGCGCCGGGCCTGACGTCGTCCGGATGTTGACCCCCATCTCCCGCGCGACCAGCTCGGCGAGCGTGGTTTTCCCGAGACCTGGGGGGCCGACGAAGAGGGTGTGGTCCAGCGGCTCGCGGCGAAGCAGCGCGGCGTCGATATAGACCCGGAGGTTCTCCTTGATCCGCTCCTGCCCGATGAACTCGGCGAGGCGCTGGGGACGGAGCGACAACTCGACGACGGACTCGTCGGCAAGGACCTCGGGTGTGGTGATCTCTGCGCGGGACATGCGGATACACTACCTCGGATCGTGAATTCGGCCAAGCAGTGCTGCCGCAACATAGCCCGAATACAAGCCGAAATTCAGGTGCAGATGGAAAGGCGCCGTGTCGTTCGGACAGGTCCGGGGCGCAACGGGGGATTCGTTTCCCGAGCGACAACCACCTCGTCCTTCAATGGCTGAGCCCGCCTCCGCGCCGCGGAATCATGAGCGCTCCCTAGCGCCCTTCCTGCTCCACGCCACACCCCCGCCATCCGTGCTGACTGCCACCTTCGCGCGTTCCGCCGCCCGCACGTCCGGGCTGCGAATCTCCCTGCTCCTGTTCGGCGCAGGAATTGTCGGCGCCTGCGACATCCCGAGCGCCGCCCCCCGGTGGGAAACCCACTGGCTCGTTCGCACCGAGACGGCCACCATCCCCGTTACCGCGTTCTTTTCCAGCCAGGTGTCACTGGTGGAGAACGCGTTCCTGCTCTCGGTGACCGGCGGAGCCGTGTCGCAGACCCTGGCCGACCTGTGCCCGGCGTGTGTGCCGTTCAATGGATTGGTGGTGCCGAAGCCTGCCTTTACCGCGACGCTGCGATCAGACGTGCCCTTTCCAGTCGACCTCGACTCGATCGCGCTTACTCGCGGGTCCATTCAGGTGCGCGTCACCAACCGGCTCGGATTCGATCCGCTCCGTCCCGGAGCGGGCTCCGGCGCGGCGCGCGGACAGATCCGCATCGTGATCAGCAACGGATCGACGGTGCTCGGCACTCACACCATCGATGGGGCGGTCACGTCGTTCGCACCGGGTTCGACGCTCGACGAGACAATTACCATGTCGCCGGTCGGCCTTCCACGCACGATCGGGGGATCGGTGAACTTCGACGTCACCCTCCAGTCTCCGGCCGGTGACCCGGTCACGATCAACACCGCCGAGTTCGTGCTCATCGAGGCTGCCGAGGCGTCGGTTGGTGCGAGCGCTGCCAAGGTGCGCGTGCAGGACAGGATGGTGGCGACGGCGCCCCTGGCGATCGATCTCTCGGGAATCGACGCGGAGCTCACTCGCCGCATCGTCCGCGGTGCGCTGCTGCTGGACATCGCGAACCCGTTTGCTGTCAGCGGGGTGCTCACCGCGACGCTGTCCGCGGGCGGGACGACGCTCGTGCGACCGGTCGCCGTGGCGCCCGGGGATTCGAGAGTGTCGCTCGAATTCTCAGGCGCGGAGCTCCGCTCCCTCCTTGGTCCCGCGCCCGTCACGCTGTCCGTGGCCGGCAGGGTGAGCGCATCGCCCGCGGGTCTCGTGACCCTGCTGCCCGGACACTCGCTCACCGCCGCTGGTCGCCTTGAACTCTATCTCAGCACCAACATGCCTGAGGAGGGACGATGATCACCATCGCCACCGCGCGCGTCATCGCGCGTGCCGCAATTCTTCCGCTGGCGATGGCCTGCGCGTACGCGCTTCCGCTCCGTGCGCAGCTGCCCAGTGCGAGCGCGCCGGCGCTCGGCATGGCCGACAACTACTCGGCGATCGCGAGAGGCTTCAACGCGGTCGCGTGGAACCCCGCGATGCTCGGCATGCCGGACAACCCGCGCTTCTCCCTCGGCATTCTTCCTGTGCGCGGTGCCGCCGGGATCGCGCCCGTTACCCTGGGAGACATTGCGGGCTACGAGTCGCGATTTCTCGATGATGCGGTGAAGCAGGCATGGCTCCGCCGGATCATCGACCACGGGGGAGAGGACGGAACGGCGAGCGCCGACCTCACCTACCTCGCCATGAACATCGGGCGCCTCGGATTCCAGCTCTCGACGATGTCGCACGTCGTCGCGAATCTCAGTCCTGATGCCGCGGAGCTGGTGCTCTTCGGAAACGCCGAGCGGTCGACCGGAGAATCGTTCGAGCTTGGCAACTCCAACATTCAGGGAATGGTGACGTCCACGGCCGCCGTGAGCTTTGCCCAGACCCTGCCCATACGATTTCTCGTTCCGGTGGTCGAGCAGCATCTCACCGTGGGCGTCACGCTGAAGTACACCGTCGGCAACGCGCTGGTGCTCGGGCGGAACCTCGGGAGCACGGTGTCGGGAACGGCGGGAGACATCGACGTCGCGTTTCCCGTCATCCAGAGCGACAGCGTTGCGAGCCGGAGGGCGATCGACCGAGGTCACGGCGTCGGCGTCGATGTCGGTGCGGCGTGGCGTGGTGGGCCGCTCTCGCTCGGCGCGACGGTGAAGAACCTGTACAACTCTTTCGCGTGGGACACGACCGGCTTCCTTTATCGCCCCGGTACGGTGCGATTCGACGGGACGACTGGCGACGCGCAATTCGCCATGGAGGGATATGCGAACGCGCCTGTCGAGCTGAAGGAAGCGGTGCGAAGCTTCCGGTACGCGCGTCAGCTCGTCGTTGGTGGGGCGTGGCGGGTGAACGACAGGGTCCTGCTCAGCGTCGACGTCCGACAGCATGTCGGCGCTGGGATGGAGATCGGCCCCCGTTCACATGCGGGCGTCGCCACCGAAATCCGGCCATTCGCCTTCCTCCCGCTTCGCGCCGGCTACGCGCAGATCACCGGTGGATATCAGCTCGGCGCTGGCGCCGGCATCGAGGTCGGGCCGATGAGCATCTCGGCGAGCGTCGGGCGTCGGCGGAGTGGGTTCGGCTCCGACGACATGGCGGCATTCGGACTGACCTTCGGCGACCGGTAGCTGGTGTTTGCCGCGCCGCCGCGGCTGTGCCATACTGCGCTCCCAATCCTTCATGCGGAGCGAGTCGATGATCCTCGTGGCAGGTGCTACCGGAGTGCTCGGTTCGGAGATCGTGCGTCGGCTCCGCGCCCGGGGCCAGGCAGTGCGGGCGCTCGTCCGGCCGACGTCGGCGCCCGACAAGACCGCGATCCTCGAGGGCCTCGGCGCGGAGGTTGTTCACGGTGACCTGAAGGACCGCCGCTCTCTCGATGCTGCCGCCCGCGGCGTGGACGCGGTGATCTCGACAGTCTCGACGATAGGCACCTCGCAGCCGGGGGATTCGTTTTCCGCAACCGATGGGGCCGGGTCGAGGAACCTGATCGATGCAGCGAAGACCGCGGGAGCCAAGCAGTTCGTGTTCGTCTCCTTCGACACCACACGCGTTCCCGAGTCACCGCTGACAGCGGCAAAGCGTGATGTGGAGGCCCACCTCAAGCGCAGTGGATTGACCTACACCATTCTCCAGCCCGGACTCTTCATGGAGAGTTGGCTCGGCCCATACCTCTTCGCCGATCCCGCCTCGGCAACGGCCAAGGTTTACGGGCCGGGAACCACCGGCATTCGTTATGTCGCCGTGGGGGACGTGGCCGAGGTTGCGGTGCGGGCATTGACCGTGCCTGCTGCGCGCAATGCGACCATCCCGTTCGGCGGACCGGAGGCGATCAGCCAGCGCGATGCGGTTCGGATGTTCGAGGAGGAGTATGGAAAGCCGTTCGCGGTGACCGACATTCCCGAGCAGGCTCTCGAGGCACAGTGGAGCGCTGCACAGGATCCCTTCGAGAAAACCTTTGCCGCGCTGATGCTTGGTGTCGCTCGCGGACTGGGAGCAGACACCGCGGTGCCCCCGAGCGCGTTCGACTTCACGATGACGGCGCCGCGGGAATTTGTACGTCGGTCAGCGACGGGCCCGTCGGCGACGGCCTTGGGTTCGTGATCGCAGCGCGGGACACGCGGAGACACGACCTCGTTGCGGGGGCGCGGCCCACCTGACAGCAATCGGCGTCACCGGGACACGCCGACAGATGGGGGGCGGTGGTGTCGTGGGCGTGCTCCTCGTTGCGACTGCGTCGGTACTTCACGCGCAGTCCGGTGTTCAGGTCTCGCCGATGGTGCACGGGGTGGTCGCCGCCACGCGCGCCGCGCCCACTCCGTTCGGTGACGCGCGCACCGAGATTCGCCTGGTGCAGCCGACGCTGATGGCGGAGGTGGCTGGACTCGACGGCCGCATCCGGTTTACCGGGACGCTCAACCTCGAAGCGCTCACGATTCCCGGCGGCGAGCTCTCGCCCGGTGCGTGGGGCGAGGGGTTCATCGATCGCCGTCACCCCCACACAGTCGTGCACGAGCTGAACGTCGCGGCCATCGACCTGCTCGGCTCACTCGACGGTCGGGGGCGGATGGCGATCGTCATCGGGAAGGGATTCGTTCCATTCGGCACCGATGACCCGATGGTCCGTCCGCTGCTCAAGTATCCGGTGAACCATCACCTGGCCCAGATTCTCGAACGCGCGATCGCCATGCTGCAGTACGACGTGGGGCCGGTCACGATCGAGGCGGCGCTGTTCAACGGGGACGAACCGGAGCGGCCGGGCCAGTGGCCGCTGCTCAGGCTGCCCGACGGAGGCTGGCGGTTCGGCGATTCCTGGAGTGGGCGGGCCACCGTCCGGCCGATCGCACGTCTCGA
The DNA here is from genome assembly GCA_031412375.1 of Gemmatimonadaceae bacterium. Taxonomy (GTDB): domain Bacteria; phylum Gemmatimonadota; class Gemmatimonadetes; order Gemmatimonadales; family Gemmatimonadaceae; genus JANPKQ01. The sequence continues at coordinate 11,685 of JANOCW010000309.1, forward strand.
GCTCCAGGGATCATACGCCGATGTTCATTCGCCCGAGCATCGACCCGGGGCCGGTGGCGACGCCGACAAGTTGTCCCTCTCCGCACGGTGGCACGATCAGCCTGCATGGGGGGAGCGTTACGCACTGGCCGAATGGGCGCGAACGTCGGAGCTCGATGGCTTCTTCGTCTTCAGCTCGGCGCTCGGCGAGGGAATGGTTCGTCGCGGGCGCTGGAGCGCGGCGTATCGCTTCGAGCGTACGGACCGCCCGGAGGAGGAGCGCTTGTTCGATCCCTTTCGGTCGCAGCGGCCGCATCTCGAGAACAGCATCCTTGGCATCACGCAGTGGACGCTGCACACCGTGCGGCTGAGCCGCGATGTTGCCGACCCTCGCGGGCGGATCCAGATTATGCCCTTCGTCGAGGGTACGTTTGGGCGAGTGACCGAAACGAGTGACGGCGTTTTCGATGTGGTGGGTACCTACGGCTCGAACCGGGCCCAGTCGCTGAGCATTGGTATCACGGCAGGCTGGGGGGGACGTGGCCATCGGATGGGACGTTACGGCGTCCTCGCGTCGTCCCACGCATCGAACGGCGCGCTGCATCCCTCACACTGACCTACATGCGGATGTCCGAAGGCATCCAAGGCTGGCTCCACATGCGGTTCCAACATCTCGTGTCGCTTCTTCTCGCCGCCGGCATCACCGGGTGCCGGGACTCGACGTCTGCCCCGCGCGTTCCGGGAACGCCCAGCGGGCCGCTACCGACGCTCGTCGCAACCGTGCCCATTCCCCCCGCCTACGGCATTCACGACACCTACGTCCGTGACGGCCTCGCGTTCGTGAGCGCGTGGAATACCGGGATGCTGATCTACGACGTCGGCAACGGCCGCAAGAGTGGCTCACCCAGCAGTCCTCAGCTCGTGTCGTCGATCATCACGAGCGCGAACGGCGTCGCCGGCGGCGCGCAGGTGCACAACTCGTGGTGGTTCCACAATCCGGTGACCCAGCAGAAGCGATACCTCTTCATCGGCCAGGAGGGACCGGCCACGATCGGCAGCTCGTCGTCCGGTGACATTCACATCGTGGATGTGTCGAACCTCGATGCTCCGGCGGAGGTCGGCTTCATCCGCGTTGCGGGAGCGGGCACGCACAATTTCTGGATGGACGAGGCGCGGCAGGTGCTCTACGCCGCCTACTACAACGCTGGCGTGATCGCGGTGGACGTCTCAGGCGTGCTCTCTGGTGACATGTCGAGCCGCATCGTGGCGCAGGTCAGGCCGGGTGGGGCGAACACCTTCACCTGGGGGGTCATGCTCTCCGGGAACACGCTGTACACCTCCGACATGATCAGCGGGGTCTGGGCGCTCGACCCAGTGACGCTGGCGACCAAGGGCGGCGGCAACAACGTTCCGGAGCGTTTCGGGTCCGACCTGTGGGTCGCGGGCTCGTGGGCGTACAGCGGCACGTGGGGCAGTCGTGCCGGCGTGCGGGGCAACACGATCAAGGTGTGGTCGCTGTCGGCCGGGGGAGCGCCGACGATCGCCGACTCCATCGTCATTCCGGAAATCGGGACAGTGAGCGACGTCGCGGTGACCCCCGATGGCAAGCTGCTCGTCGCCACGGCAGAGGGCGGCACTGCTCCAGGCCTCTACATCTTCGATCGCGCGAACCCTGCACGTCCCGTCCTGAAGCGGTCCGTCGTGGTGGCGGGGGGACTGCACACCGGGGAGATCGCGGTAATCGGCGGGCGAACGTACGTCTTTGGCGCGAAGAACCCGTCCAACCCGGCGCTGCACATCTACGACATCACCGCGCTGCTGCCCTGAGCACTGGCGTCGCGTCCACCGGCGATGCCGGAGCCTGATGGCGACTGCCGTCAGACTCGCGCGCGCAGCGACGCCAGTCGGTCTCCTGCGGCGCGCAGGGTATCGAGCTTCTTGCAGAAGGCGAATCGGATCAGCGACTTCCCCATCGCCGGGTCATGATAGAAGCTCGAGCCCGGAACGCCGGCGACCCCAATATCTTCGGCGAGCCAGTGCGCGAACGCGGTGTCATCGAGCTCGCTGAGCTCGGAGAAGTCGGCGAGGATGTAGTACGCCCCCTCGGGCACGGAGAACGCGAAGCCCGCTTCAGTCAGCGCTGAGACGAGAACATCACGGCGCGCGCGGTAGTCGACGGCGAGGTGATTGTAGTAGTCCGCGTCGAACGCCATGCCGACCGCCCCCGCGGCCTGGAGCGGCGCCGGGGCGCCCACTGTCAGGAAGTCGTGGACCTTCCGAATGGCCACCGACTGTTTCGGGGGTGCGATGGCGTAGCCGAGCCGCCAGCCGGTGCAGCTGAAGGTCTTCGAGAGTCCCGAGATCGTCACCGTGCGCTCACGCATGCCCGGCCACGTCGCGATCGGGTGGTGCCCGCCAGCGTAGCGAATGTGTTCGTAGATCTCGTCGGTGATCGCCCACACGTCATGCTGCCTGCACAGCTCCGCGATCATCGTGACCTCGGCACGCGTGAACACGCGCCCGGTTGGATTGTGTGGCGTGTTGACGATGATGGCCTTCGTTCGCGGCGAGAAGGCCGCGCGGAGCTTGTCCGGATCGATCCGCCAGTCCGGCCGTTCGAGCGGGACGAACACCGGTTTCGCATCGGCGAGGATCGCGTCGGGCCCGTAGTTCTCGTAGAACGGCTCGAACACGATGACTTCGTCCCCTGGGTTCAGCAGCGCGAGGAACACCGCCGCCATCGCCTCCGTCGCACCACAGGTCACGGTGATCTCGCGCTCGGGATCGACCTCCATGTCGTACCAGCGCCGATACTTCGCCGCGATGCCGAGACGGAGCGCGGGAGTGCCCCAGGTGATCGCGTACTGATTGACGTCACCCTGAATGGCGGCACAGGCGGCATCCTTCATCGGCTCCGGCATCGGGAAGTCGGGAAATCCCTGTGCCAGATTCATCGCCCCATGCTGATTGGCGATGCGGGTCATCTCGCGGATGACCGATTCGGTGAAGGTGGCGGTGCGGCGAGCCGTGAGCATCAGCGTCCTCCCGTAACCTGTGCCAGTGCGCGGCGAATGACTTCAGTGGCCGGCTGCCCGCGCGCGCCGCCATCGAGCGCCGCCTGCACTGCGCGCTCCGCATCGATTGCATTGTAGCCGAGGGACACCAGCGCCCTGATCGCGTCCTCGGCGCCTCCCCCTTCCGGTCGCACCCCACCCGTTCCGGCCGGCCCGCCAAGATCGTCGAGCTTGTCGGCAATGTCGAGGATCATCTGCTCTGCTTTCTTGCGGCCCACCCGCGGCACGCTCTGGAGCGTCGCAATGTCGTGATCGCGAAGCGCGCGAACGACGCGTTCCGCGGTGAGCGTGGACAGCATCCCGAGCGCGAGCGCGGGGCCAACGCCCTTCGCGCCAAGCAGCTTCTGGAACACGCGGCGCTCGTACAGTGATCCGAAGCCGAAGAGCTGCCATCCGTCTTCCTTCACGACGAGATGCGTGTGAAGCGATGCCTGCTCGCCCAGGCGCCCGACGGTCTCGAACACGCTGAGTGGCACCATCACCTCGTAGCCCACCCCGCCGCTCGTCATGATCTCGACGCGATCCAGCTCCCTCGCGGTGAGCGTACCGGCCACCTGTGAGATCACGCGCGCCCTCGTGCGGCCGGATTGGACGGCGATGCGGGGCTCGCTCCACCCGCCGCCAGCATGGCCGTATGCACCCGATGGTTGAATCGGGCACGCATGATGAGCGCGAGTGCGGCCGCGACGCCATCCGACGCATCCGCCGGCTGTGGAGCCGTCTTCAGCCGAAGGAGGCGCGTGACCATGAACTGCACCTGTTCCTTGGTCGCCGCACCGTTGCCGACGATCGCCTTCTTGATCTCGGCGGGCGGATACTCGTGAATCTCGAGCCCTGCCTGCTGCCCCGCGAGCAGGATCACACCGCGGGCATGGCCGAGCACGAGGGTCGTCCGAACGTTGCGCGAGTAGAAAGCATCCTCCACCGCGATCGCTTCCGGCCGATGCCGCGCGATGAGTTCCCGGATGCCGTCGTAGATCTCGGCGAGGCGAGCGGCCAGTAGCTCGCGCGGTCGCGTGCGAATCACGCCGCATTCGATCAGCACGGAGGAAGCCGATCCGTCGCCGCGCACCACCCCGTATCCGGTCACGGCCGTCCCCGGATCGACGCCGAGGACGATCACGTGCCTGCGCTCACGCTTTCGCCATCTCCGCCATGTCCATGTCGAAGTTGGCCGCGACCTTCTGCACATCGTCGAGGTTTTCCAGCTCCTCGAGGAGCTTCAGCAGCGACTCGGCCGACTTCCCCTCTACCCGGACGGTGCTCTTCGGGAGCGACGTGATCTCCGCCTCACCGACGGCGACGCCCTTTGCCTCGAGCGCCGTCCTCACCGCGTGCAGTGCCGTGGGATCGGTGGTCACGACATGCTGCTCCCCTTCGGTCACGAAATCCTCGGCGCCGGCATCGAGCGCCATCTCGAGCAGTGCGTCAGGATCGAGCTTCGAGCTCGCCTCGATGTAAATCTGCCCCTTCCGCTCGAACATGTAGGCGACGCTGTTCGTCGCGCCGAGGTTTCCCCCTCCGCGGGAGAGGCGATGGCGCACGTCTGCGACGGTGCGGGTCGGGTTATCCGTGAGCGCGTGGATCAGGATCGCCACGCCGCCGGGCCCGTACCCCTCGTACGTCACCTCGACGTAGTTCACCCCTTCGAGCTCGCCCGTCCCCTTCTTCACCGCCCGCTCGATGTTCTCTTTCGGCATGGACGCGGCCTTCGCCGTATCGATCGCCGTGCGCAGTCGCGGATTTCCGGCGGGATCGCCTCCACCCAACTTCGCCGCCATCGTGATCTCACGGATCAGCTTGGTGAAGTGCGCACCGCGCTTTGCATCGGTCGCGGCCTTGTAGTGCTTGATCTGCTTCCACTTGCTGTGACCAGCCATGGCGTGCTCTGCGAGGACGGATTCGAGAGATGAAGCCCGATTACCTCGCAGCAATATACGCCAGCTTCATGAATGGAGCGAACGCCGCCTGGGGAGCTCTCGCTCGTCAATCCTGTCGCACCCCTGATCGCTGACGGCTGACGCCTGACCGCTGATCACTTCGCCTCCCGCTCCCTACCTGTCGGGATCGAGCATGTCCTCGAACCGCATCCACTGCTTGTAGAAATACAGGTCGACGTAGCCGGTCGCCCCGTTCCGGTTCTTGAGCGCCAGGACCTCGGTGGCCCCCTCGGCCCCCTGCGCCTGGTACATCTCCTCGCGAAAGAGGCCGAGGACCACGTCCGCGTGCTGCTTCACCGCGCCGAGCGCACCGAAGTCGTCCTGCCGCGGCCGCGGGTCGCCGCGATCCGGCCGGAGGCCCGGCAGTACCGCGGTCACCAGGGCCGCGACGCCGAGTCGGCGCGCGAGCCCCTTGAG
>JANOCW010000310.1:0-4435 GCA_031412375.1 Gemmatimonadaceae bacterium
GGTTGCCGGCGGTCGGATCGCCGGCGGTGAAGCGATAGATCTCGCCGCGAATCACCTTGCCGGTCTCGGGATCGACGTACTGCCCGACCTCGAAGAAGAATGGCACGTTCCAGATGTGATGCAGCCCGAAGGGCAACAGCGAGCGCTCGACCACGCCGTACAGCGCGAACGCGCCGGCGGGATTCCCGGCGGCGGCCCAGCGGGAGAAGGAATCAATCACGCGTCCGATGGGCGGCCACACGAAGCTGAGGGCGATGCCGACGAAGATCGCGGCGAACGCCGTGAGAATCGGCACCGAGCGCTTCCCGGCAAAGAAGCCGAGATACGCCGGGAGCTGAAGCCGGAAGTACCGGTTGAACAGGATCGCTGCGATCGCGCCAATGAGCAGGCCGCCGAAGACGCCGGTCTCGATCGACGGGATGCCCATGATCATCTTTGGCTCGTATCCGAGCAGCGGCGCCATCACGCCCATCGTCGCCGCCATCACCGCGAAGCCGACGGCTGCCGCGAGCGCCGCGACGCCATCGTTGCCCGTCAGGCCGAGCGCGACGCCGAGGGCGAAGAGGAGCGGCAGGTTGCCGAACACCGCGCCGCCGGCCTGCGCCATCACGTTCGAGACCACCATCGGCAGCCAGGTGAACTTCGCGCTCCCGACGCCAAGCAGGATCCCCGCAGCTGGAAGCACGGAGACCGGCAGCATGAGCGCCTTCCCGATTTTCTGCAGCCACCCGAAGGTGGTCCTGAACGCGGCACTAGCCATGTCGACGCTCCACAAGGGTCCGTACTTCCGTCCCATCGCCTGCGGCGAGAGCCTCACGCGCAGTGACCACGCACTCCGCGAACGAGAGCGCGCGCACTCGCGCCTTCACCGCTGGTACGAGCGGAACGTCCGTGCTCAGCTCGTCCACGCCAAGGCCGATGAGCACCGGCACCGCGACGGGATCCCCGGCCAATGCACCGCACACACCGACCCAGCGCCCGTGCGCATGCGCGCCCGCCACGGTCCGCTCGATGAGCTGCAGCACCGCAGGGTGCAGCGCGTCGAGCTGCGGGGCGAGTCGGGGATTCGATCGGTCCATCGCCAGCGTGTATTGCGTCAGGTCGTTCGTGCCAATAGACAGGAAGTCGGCCTCGCGCGCGAAATGCTCGGCGAGGAGCGCGGCCGCGGCCGTTTCGACCATGATCCCCGTGGGAATCGCCGGGACACCGAGCGCGGCGCGCTCGCGCTCCACCAGCGCGCGCGCCGCGCGCCATTCTGTCAGCGTGGCGATCATCGGAAACATGATCGCGATCTTCCCCAAGGACGATGCACGGAGGATGGCGCGGACCTGCTCGCGGAACAGCGCTGGTCGTGCGAGCGTCAGCCGCACCCCTCGCTCGCCGAGAAAGGGGTTGGGCTCCACCGCCATTGGCAGGTACGGGAGCGGTTTGTCCCCGCCGACATCGAGCGTGCGAATCACCAGCAGTCGCTCAGGTCCGAGCGCCCGCGCGATGGCGCTGTACGTCTCAGTCTGCTCATCCTCCGTAGGCGCAGTGCGACGCTCCAGGAACAGGAATTCGGTGCGAAGCAGGCCCACGGCATCGCCGCCCGCGGGGACGACGCGCCGCGCTTCGGCAATATCGCCGATGTTGGCGGCGACTTCCACGCGGTGGCCGTCGCGCGTCACCGCTGGCTCGGACGCGACCGCGAGCTCCGTCCGGCGCTGTCGCTCGCGCGCGTCACGGCGCACGGCGACGGTCGCTTCCTCGTCTGCGGTCGGCGCCACGCGCAGCAAGCCGGCATCGCCGTCAAGCACCACGCGAGTACCCGCGGCTAGATCGAGCACGCGCGCGTCGATGCCCGCCACAGCCGGGATGCCCAGGCCGCGAGCGAGGATCGCCACGTGCGATGTCGCGCTCCCCATGGTCGTGCAGAACCCGCGAACCCTCGTTCGATCCAGCGACGCCGCATCCGATGGCGTGAGATCCTCGGCCACGACGATTGCCTCATTCGGAATTGCCTGCTGGGCGCCTTCATGCCCCACCAGATGGTGAAGCACGCGTCGCCCGACGTCACGCATGTCCGTTGCCCGCCCGGCGAGCAGCGGATTCGTCAGCGCCCGCAGGCGGTCTGCCTGCGCCACATACGCCTGACGCCAGGCGAAGGCGGCCGAGGCGCCCATGCGGATTTCCGCGGCGGCGCGGTCGAGCACCTCAGGATCCTCGAGCAGCCCCTGATGGGCAGCGAAGATCGCGGCCTTCTCGGCGTCCGCCTCGGACGCAAGGCGCGCTTGGAGGGCCTCGAGTTGCAGGTGCGCCGCGGCGATGGCTGCTTCGAGCGCCCGCCGTTCCTGATTGGGATCGGCTGCGCGCTCCTCGGTCACCGCGTCGTCGTGGCGCAACTGAACTACCTGCCCGACTGCCGCTCCAGGGGAGGCGGCCACCCCGTGTAGCACGCCGATCTCCCGGCTAACGGGCGGCCTCGCGGGCGCGGCGGCGGGCTGCGTCCGCGGAGCCTGAGGGGGCACGTGGGACTCCGTCAGGTTCGCTATCGTGTCCGTCAGCGTGGCAACCGCATCAGCGGCGTCCTCTCCACGTGCAACGATGGTGACAGTGTCCCCCTGGGCCACCTCGAGGGCCATGATCGATACGACGCTCCGTGCGTTCGCCTCGTGCCCCTGCTTCACCAGCCGCACGTCCGATGTGAAGCGCCGTGTCGCTGCCGCGAGAAGCGCTGCGGGCCGGGCGTGAAGCCCCGTGTCCACCAGAATGATGATCGGCGGCGACTCCACCGAGCTCCCGTGACTCGTCACCTGAGGCGTGAGGGCGTGCTGTCCGATGGCCACCTCCATCGCCACATCGCGTCCTGCAACAACGCGCCCCGCCCGCAACTGCATCGCGACGACGTGGTCCATGTTCGTCACGATCATTTGCGTCAACAGGCTGCGGGCCCGGCGTGCAACCGCGTCGGGATCGAACTCGATGAGCGTGTCGCCCCCGTTCACGACGTCGCCCGCCTTCACGAACGCCCTGAAGCCGTCCCCATTCAATCGTACCGTGTCGAGGCCAACGTGAATGACGATCTCCAGGCCGTGTGCCGACAGCGTCAGGGCGTGACCGGCGCGGTGGATTTGCAGAATGCGCCCTCCGCACGGCGCGATGACGCGGTCGCTGAGCGGGTCGATCGAGATGCCATCGCCGACGAGACGCTGGGCGAAGACAGGATCCGGAACCTGGTCGAGCGGCACGAGCACGCCGGAAATCGGCGCGAGCAGCACGATCGTGGAGGCCGAGGTGGACGGCGCGGCAGTCAGTGCGGTCATTTGGCGGGTGCGTCACCGCGGGCGAACTGCCCGCGGTGTAGGCGGAAGAGGTGAAGGCCATCATTGTTGCGCGCCACCACGACGGAGAGCCCGCTCGTCTGGCGAAGGTGCGCGATCGCCCGAATCTGTCCCTCGATCGCGATCCCGCTGCTCTGCGCGTCGACGGCGGTGAACTGTCCGTCGCCGCTACCTCGAAGTAGAAGTCCGTGGCTCGCGTCGTAGCGGCCGAGCATAGGGGGCACGCCATGCTGGTTTCCGCCGAGCAGGATGTCCGTTCGCCCGTCGCCGTCGAAGTCCGCGGCGAGGGAGGCGTAGACCGGCGCGACCTGCGCCTCGATCGGAAGCGGCCGCAGCGCGAAGCGGCCTCCTGCGGTTCGCAACGCGACCGTGCTGGCGAACGTGTGGGCGGTGAGCGTCGTAGCGGCGCGAAGGTCCGCCGCGGGGAAGATGTCGTCCACCGTGCTCGCGCCGAAGGACGCGTACTGCGGATACCTGCTCCGCAGCGAAGGAACGAGGCGGACAATGTCGTCGCGACCGGCGATGGGATAGCTCGTATCGCCCTTGTAGAACTCGAGAATCTGCTTCTGCACGCCGGTGCCGCCGAAGTCGTGCACACGCATTCGAGCCGGTCGAGTGGCGCTCGCCGTCACATAGGCGTTGAGCCCGAGGTTGCCGAGCACGAGATCCTCCGCCCCGTCGCCATTCAGGTCGGCCGCAGTCACGCTGTTCCACCACCCCTCGGTGCCGGCGAGTCCTGCGGCCTCGGTGCGATCCACCAGCCGATTCCCGTTCATGGCGAAGAGTCGCACGGTCATCCATTCTCCCACCACCACCAGCTCGGGCTGTGTGCCCTGGGACGGTTTCAACCAGACGCAGTCGCTGACCATGCCGACCCGAGCCAGCTCGGGCGCCACCTGCCCCGTCACATCCGCGAAACGGCCACGCCCGTCATTGCGCAGTAGGTGGCTTGGCGGCGCAAGCCCATAGCTCCGCGACACGACACGCGAGCCGACGAACAGGTCCATGTCGCCGTCGCCGTCGAAATCCCCTGGCGCGACGCAGCCGCCATTCTCGGTGACGCGCGGCAACGCGTTCGCGGGAGCCTTTCGAAAAGTCCCGCGACCATCGTTGTA
>JANOCW010000311.1:0-18487 GCA_031412375.1 Gemmatimonadaceae bacterium
TGCCGGCGCTCATTGGGGAGGTGCGGGTGCTGCTCCTGCTCCAGCGCGCCGACGAGGCACTGCCGGTGGCGGAGTGGCTCGCCGCCGCGTCACCGTCCGACGTCGAGGTCCTGTTGCTCGCGGCCCGCGCGCGCGCCGAGTCCGGCGACCCGACTGCGGCCATCGATGCGCTCGACCGCGCGCGAAAGCTCTCGCCGGCGCGCGCCGACGTGCACCAGCAGATGGGCGACATCGCTCGGGCGGTCGGCGATTCCCACGGAGCCATCGCCGCATATCGACATGCCCTCGAGCTCGACCCCGACTTCGCGATCGTCCGATACGACCTCGCCCGCCTCCTCGGCGAGGCGGGGCAGGATCCCGAGGCGGAGCAGCAGTTGCTCGCGGCCCTCGACTCGGTACCGACCTACACTGAGGCGACGCTCGCACTGTGCGCACTCCGTCGGCGCGCGCGGCGGCCCGCCGAGGCGCTCGCGACCATCATCGAGCTGCTCCAGCGCGATCCGTTCAACCTGCAGGCGCTGCTCGCGCTCGGCGAGACGCTGTTCGAGGCGGAACGGCGGGTCGATGCAGCGACCGCGTTTGCCCGCGTGCTGCGCTTCGATCCGCAGAACGCCTGCGCGCTGTACTACGAAGGGTCGTTGTTCGCCGAGCAGCACCGGTATCGTGATGCGATCGGGCGGTGGCAGCAGGTGGTCGAGCTGGAGCCGGACGGCGAATGGGCGCAGCGCGCGCGCCGCGATGCCCGGACGGCCGCCGACCTCCAGCACATCTTCAGCGAACGTCCGGTGGCAGTCTGATGGCGATCGAAGGCCCACTCCGCGAGCTGGGAATTCATGACGTCTTCCAGCTGCTCGACCTCAGCCGGAAGACGGGGTCGCTGCGGGTGACATCATCGCTTCGTGACAACGAAGGAATCGTGTTCTTCAGCAACGGCAAGGTTGCGTTCGCGAGCATCCGGAGCAATCCGCATCCCCTCGGCGAGATCCTGATCCGGGCGGGGAAGATCACCGATGCGGACCTCGACCGGGCACGGTCGCTCCAGGGGACTCGCGGCGATGGCGTCCGGCTGGGACACATCCTGGTGGAGATCGGCGCCATCACCGCGCGGGAGCTCGACCGCCACGTCCGCGGCCAGATCGAGGCCGTCGTGTTCGAGCTGATGTCGTGGAACGAAGGCTTCTTCTCCTTCGAGGAAGGCGCGGTCGACGATGTACCCGGCGAGGCCACCGCATCCGTGTCGACGGAATCCCTGCTGATGGAAGGGGCTCGCCGCATCGACGAGTGGTCGCGCATCGAGGGGAAAGTCGCGCACGTCGGCGTGGTTCCCGTGCTGGCGCCTACCCCCGGCGACCATCCCGCCATGCTGGATCTGCTGCCCAACGAGTGGGAGGTGCTCACCATGATCGACGGGCAGCGGGACGTGAAAAGCATCGCGACCGACCTGGCGCGCAGCGACTTCGATGTCGCGAAGATCATGTACGGGCTCGTGTCCACCGGGATCGTCGAGATCCGCAACCCGGGCAGCGGTGGCTCCGCCGGGGCGGCCGAGGGCACGACGGCCCAGCTCGCGCGCTCGGAGGCAGCGCTGCGCGCCGGGAATCCGGACGAAGCGTTGAGTTGTGCGCGGCGCGTGATCTCGGCTGACTCACGCAACGTCAGCGCCCGGCGGCTCGCATCGCGCGCGCTGACGCTTCTCGGTCGGCACGCCGACGCTGTCGAGGAGCTCAAGCGTGCAGCCCAGGCCGACCCATTCGATCCGACCGTTCAGCTGGAGCTGGGCTTTGCCGCTGCGCGGAGCGGGGATTTCGCAACGGCGACGACGAGCTGGTCACACTTCATTGCGGCGCGTCCCGACGCGCCGGAAGCGGAGCGCGTTCGCGCCGCGCTGAGCGCCGCCGCCGCGCTGCACACGGCCCTCGAGGAGGCGCGCCATGGCTGACGAAATCCGCCGTCTCAGCGATGAGCTCGCGCGCGACCCGGCGAGCATGGCCTTCCTCCCGCTCGCGGAGGCGCTTCGGAGGAAGGGACAATCGGACCTGGCGCACAAGGTCGCGATCCGCGGTCTCGAGCGTCATCCGCACAACGCCGATGCGCACGACCTCCTCGCTCGCATCGCCGTGGATCGCGGAGAACTGCAGCAGGCGTTCGACGAATGGGACATGGTGCTTCGCTTCGCGCCCACGCACATCGGCGCCCGGAAGGGCATGGGCTTCGTCTGCTTCCAGCAGGGGCGCACTGCCGAGGCGGAGCGCTTCCTGAGCGAGGCTGCGGCCGCCGATCCCGACGATCAGACGATCGCGACTGCGCTCGCCCACATTCGTGCGGGGGTCGCCGGACCTCCAGGCACGACGAGCGCCACGCCGGGCGCCAACGCGGGGTCCGTGCCCCCCGCGGCCCCGGTGAGTGCACCGGTGCAGCCGCTCACCGCAGCGTCTTCCGCGGCGCCCACTCCATCCGCGGGCGGTGCGCAGAGCGCCGCACCAGTATCTCCACTGCCTCGACCGTCGCCGCGCATGCTGTTCGCGGACCTCATTGGCGATGCGGAGCAAACCGTGCTGCTGCTCGACGCCGACGGCTTCGTGCTCGCCGGCCTGTACGTCGACCCTGATGGTGTGGACGTCGCGGAGGAGATCGGGGCCCAGCTCAGTGGCGTGAGCGAGGAAGCGCGCCGGGCGATGCGGCATCTCGGGCTCGGCGACTGGCAGTCGATCACCTTCGAGACCGAGGCCGCCGTCATCGCCATGGCGCCCGGCCCGCGGGACGCGCTGCTGCTCGTCGCGGCGGCGCGCGAGCGCCCGCTCGGGCTCGTGGCACGGCTTCGCGAGCAGGCACTGCGCCGGGCGACCCAGTGGATGGGAGAGACCGCATGAAGTCCCCGTTCGCGGAGATGCTGGCCGGACTCACCCGCCAGCGCGGCGTGCTGGGCTGCATGGTGGTCGGGGAGAGCGACGGGCTCATCGTCGACGCTTCGATCCAGGTCGGCGTGAAGGGACCAGTGGTCGCCGCGCTCGCCGCATCGCTGTACCGCCGCGCGCGACTCTCCGCCGATGCGGCCGGAGTGGGCACCGCGACATTCCTCCAGCTCGAGGCCGAGCGGGGGCGCGTGTGTGCCGTCGGCCGGAACGACCTCGTGCTCGTTGCCCTGGCCGAGCCACGGTCGAACGTCGGGATGCTGCGCATCGAGATGCTGCGTGCGCTGGAGACGCTCGGGTGACCATTGCCGTCGCGGAAGAGTGGGTCGAGCGCCCATTGCGCGATTTCGTCACCGAGGCACGCGTGCTCCTCGCGCTGCTGCTGCATCCCAGTGGACAGGTGCTGGCGCAGCATGGATTCACGCGGGCCGTGGATGTCATGTCCGCCTGTGCCCTCGCGGCAGCCATCCATGCGTCCTCGGGCGAACTGGGCAAGCAGCTCGACGGGAAGCCGTTCAACGTGCTGCACCACGCCGGGAAGGAACGTCAGATCTTTCTTGCGCCGGCCGCCGCGCGGGACAGCCGTTTCATCCTGCTCGCCGTCTTCGACCGCCAGAGTTCTCTCGGGCTGGTGCAACTGTACTTCGAGGAGCTCCGCGCCGCGCTTGGACGCGCAGCACCCACCGCGCCGGTGGAGCGACCGCCGGTTCTCGCCACCGACTTCGAGGGAGAGCTGAACCGCAACCTCGCGGCGCTGTTCGGCCGCACATGATTCCATATCGGATGCACCGAACCAGGAGAGGGGCAGGGCACTTCGTTACTTCCCCATCACCCTGGGCAGTCAGTATCCGACACCCCGACGGCCCGCGCCGTGGAGAGCCCTTCGGGCTGTCCGCGAGCCCGGTGCGCGTCTAACCGATTCCGTCGCGGCCGGCCCTTGTCACTCGTCAACTACTCGACCCGAGAGATCACGTGCAAGATCGTCTACTACGGCCCTGGGCGGTCGGGGAAGACGACGAACCTGCACTACATCTACGGACAGGTTCCCGAGGACCGCAAAGGCACGATGGTGTCGCTCGCGACCCAGACCGATCGCACGCTCTTCTTCGACTTTCTGCCCCTGGACCTCGGTGCGATCTCCGGTTTCACGACGAAATTCCAGCTCTATACCGTGCCGGGACAGGTCTACTACCAGACCACCCGCAAGCTCGTGCTGCAGGGCGCCGACGGCGTCGTGTTCGTTGCCGACAGCCAGGCCCGCCAGCTCGAGGAGAACATCGAGAGCTTCCAGGACCTGCACGCAAACCTCGCCGAGCACGGCATCGACGCGCGTGAGGTGCCGCTCGTGATCCAGTACAACAAGCAGGACCTTCCGAAGGATCTCATCCTCTCCGTGCCCGAGCTCGAGGATGCCCTCAACTTCCGGAGCGTGCCGCACTTCGAAGCCGATGCGCTGCATGGCCCGGGGGTGTTCGAGACGCTGCGCGGCATCTCGGAGCTCGTCCTCAAGCGACTGAGCGCAGGCTCGGGGAGCGCTCGATGACGGCACGGGCGGACGCGCGCTATCGCTTCGACAACTTCGTCGTCGGCGCCGGGAATCGCCTCGCGGTCGCCGCCGCGCGCGCCGTCGCCGAGTCGCCAGGCGCGACCTACAACCCGTTGTTCATCTATAGTGGCTCGGGGCTTGGCAAGACACACCTCGTCGGCGCACTCGGCCACCTCGCGCTCGACCTCCAGCCCGACCTGCGGGTCATCTACCTCTCGCTCGACGAGTTCGTGGAGCAGCTCCACGCGTCGATCTCCGCCAGCGAGACGGATGCATTCAAGAAGCGATTCCACACGGTCGACCTCCTGATCCTCGACGACGTCCAGTTCCTGACGGGGCAGCGCGAGACGCAGAGCGAAATGCTCCGCCTCTTCACCGCGCTGCAGGGGAGCGGACGACAGATCGTGATGACGAGCGACCGACCGCCCTCGGAGATCGCCGACGTCGACGAGCGGCTCCTCACGCGGCTCGCGGGCGGCCTCATCGTGGACATTGGCGCGCCCGACTACGAGACGCGCATGGCGATCCTTCGCAGCAAGTGCGAGGAGCGTGGGCTGCATTTCCGCACCGGCGTCATCGAGGAGCTGGCGAAGATCGAGTTCGCAAACGTTCGCGAGCTGCAAGGCGCGCTGAACCGCCTGGCTGCCTATCAGGCGCTGGGGCAGCAGTCGGTTGGGGCGCCGGACGTGCGCATGATCCTCGGTGCGCAAGGCACGACGCCGATCACGATTCCCGTTGCCAAGAGCTCCGGTGAGTTCCAGAGCTTTCTCTCGGATGTCGCGATCGCCGTCGCCCAGCACGTCGAAGGCTGGAAGGCTCGGATCGGCGAGGCGATCGCGTACTGGGGCGGAGAGGGATATCGCACGGCGATTCTCGAGCGTGCGCTGCAGGCAACCGTGGCCCCGGATGTCGACGAGCTCATTGCCGGCTACTCGGCCGCGGTGGATCATCTCCGAACCCTCGAGCAGCGCGCGACCAGCGTCGATCCCGCCCTCGGCGCCGATGAGGTCTTCAGGGATCCCGAGCGTGTCGGCGATGCCGAGCAGCTCGCCGAACGCGCGCTCGCGGGTCATACGCCTCCCGTCGGCCCGTCCCCCGCGTTTGCGCGCGAGTCGTTCGAGGTCGGGGCCTCGAACGAGATGGCGGTGCGGGTCGCCGACATGGTGATCGCCGATCCAGGCCGGAAGTACAATCCGCTCGTCCTGCACGGGTCGAGTGGGGTAGGGAAGACCCACCTAGCGAACGCAATCGGCAACGAGATGCTGAACCTGAGCGGCGGGGCGATGACGGTGTCATGCGTGGGCGCGCAGACGTTCATCGACGAGCTCATCGAGGCCATTCAGGACGGAACGCTGGAGCGGTGGCGCGCCCGCTACCGAGCAGCTGACGCGCTGATCATCGATGATGTGCATTTCATCGCCGGGAAGGAACGAACGCAGGACGAACTGTTCCACCTGTTCAATGCCTGCTCGGACGCCGGCAAGCAGATCATCCTCACGAGCGATCGGACTCCGCGCGAGCTCGGCGATCTCGAGGAGCGGCTGCGCTCGCGGTTCGATGGCGGGCTCGTCGTCGAGATGGGGCCGCCCGACCGCGACCTCCGCGCCAAGCTGTATGCCCGCCACTTCGCGCAGCGCGAGCGAGCCGCCGCGGAGGACGTGATCGAGTACCTGGCCGATCGACAGGTATCGAGCGTGCGCGAGATCATCGGCACGGTGCACCGCATCTGCGCCGCCGCGGATGTCAGCGGCGAGTCGATCACGCTGACATATGTGCGTGGGGAGTTGGAGGGCGTTTCCGCAGCGCCGGCCCCGGTGCGCGCGCCCTCGGATGAGCGCGTCGACAGCTTCTTCCTCGATGACGAGAAGATCGTCTGGGATTGGCCCGACATCACCGCGCGGCTGATCGAGGAGATCCGGTAATGGCGATCAAGGGAAGCCTCAAGGAAGCGAGCTTGCCGGACGTGCTCCAGCTGCTCTCCATGGGCAAGAAGACGGGCTGCCTCAGCGTCACCCACCGCAGCAACTTCGGCTACATCTATTTCGACAAGGGGCGCATCGCCTACGCATCGATCGTCAACCGGCGCGACCGCCTCGGCGATATCCTCGTGAAGAGCAACATCATTACCCAGGACCAACTCGAGGATGCGATCGCGTTCCAGGCCAAGGTGCGTGACAAACGCCTCGGCGAGATCCTTCTCGAGCGGAACGCGATCACCCGTGAGGATCTGCACCGGCACATCCGCATGCAGATCGAGGAAGCGGTCTATTTCCTGTTCACGTGGACCGCGGGGACGTTCAACTTCGAGCCGGATATCCTTCCCGAGGAACAGGACCTCCTCGTCTCCATCAATCCCGAGTCGCTGCTGCTGGAGGGCGCGCGACGGATCGACGAGTGGAGCCTGATCGAGAAGAAGATTCCGAGCTTCGACGTCGTCTTCGATCTCGATCGGGAGCGCCTTGGCGGCAGCGAAGCCACGCTCACGCCGGAGCAGGACCAGCTCGTTCCCCTCATCGACGGTCGGCGGGACGTCACCGCGCTGATCGACGCATCAGGGATGGGCGAGTTCAACGTCGGGAAGGCGCTGTATGGCCTGCAGACCGCCGGATTCCTGCATCGCGTCGGCAAATCGAAGAGTGCCGCAGCAGCCGCCGCGCCGGACGGAAAGATCGAGGAGCATCGCAACCTCGGCATCGCGTTCTACAAGACCGGCATGCTCGAAGAGGCACTGCGGGAGTTTCGCCGCGTGCTCGAACTGCGCGAGGGCGACGCCCGTGCGCAGTTCTACGTCGGGCTCGCCTATTCCAGGCAGGGGAAATGGCCGGAGGCCGCGGAGATCTTCCGCGCCGCGGCCGATCAGCCGGGTGCGCGCGGGGCGGTGTTCCACAATCTCGCCTTCGCCCTGGAGCGGCTCGGCCGGTTCGAGGAGGCACGCTCGGAGCTCGAGGAGGCGATGCTGCGCGGTGGCAGCGATGATCCGCGCATGCACACATCGCTCGGCGTCCTGACGCTGCGCCTCGGCAGTGCGGCCGGCGCTGATGAGATTCTCACCGCCGCGCGACCGCTGTGGGGCAAGCGCCCGCCGTCGGCCGCCTGGTTTCACTATGCCGCGCTCGCCGCCGCGCTCACCAGCGATGTCGTGCGCAGCATCGCGCTGCTCGTCGAGGGCACCGGCCACCACCCCCACTCCGCCGCATTGTTCAACAACCTTGCGGCGGCACAGGAGCGCCACGGCGACCAGCAGGACGCGGTCGTCAGCGCGGAGCGTGGAGCGCACGAGGACAGCGGAATACCGCAGCTGCACAAGAACATCGGCGATTACTTCTACCGCGCTTCTCAGTACGACGAGGCGCTCGAGTCGTATCAGCGCGCGGTGAAACTGAATCCATCGCTCGGCGAGGACGTCTTCCTCAAGCTCGGCAACATTCGACTCCGGCGACGCGAGACCGAGGAGGCCATCCGGTGCTGGGAGCGCGCGCTCGAGCTCGACCCAGGCAACGCGATCATCCGAACCAATCTGAGCGCAGTTCGCGGCGCGGCATGATCGCCCAGCCTGGCGCAGACGCCGAATTCGCGGCGTTGACGGACAAGATTTCCCGCGAGCGGGGGTTCGGATGCGCGAGCTACAAGGAGAAATGTCTCCGCCGTCGCATCGCAGTCCGCATGCGGGCCACGGGCGCGCACACGTACGTGCAGTACGCGAGTGTCCTCGATCGGGACACTCACGAGTACGAGCGCCTGCTCGATGCGCTCACGATCAACGTCACGAAGCTGTTCCGGAACTGGGAGACCTACGAGGCCATCGGCCGCACGGTGATCCCACTGCTCTGGGCGCGCCCCGACAGGGAGATCGTGGTCTGGAGCGCCGGCTGCTCGTCCGGCGAGGAGGCCTACTCGCTCGCGGTGCTCTTCCACCAGCACGCGGAGTCCGTTGGGGAACTGCACCGCCTTTCGCGCGTCCGCATCGTCGGCACGGACATCGACCGCGAGAGCCTCGCCTCGGCCGAGCGCGGGGTTTTTGCCGAGGCGGCGTTCGCCGATACGCCCCCCGCGATCCGGGCGCGCTATTTCTCGGGCACGCTGCCGGCGAAGGTCGACAGCGTCGTCCGTTCGCTCGTGACGTTCGAGCGGCGCGACCTGCTCAGTGAATCGCCGCCGTCGCCGGCGGTGCATCTCATCACCTGCCGCAACGTGATCATCTACTTCGATCGCGCTACGCAGGAGAGATTGTTCGAGGGCTTTCGCGATCTGCTGATGCCCGGCGGCTATCTCGTCCTCGGGAAGGTCGAGACGCTGCTCGGCAACGCCCGCACCATGTTCGCCTCCGTCAAGGGGCGCGAGCGGATCTTCTGCCGCCAATGACGGAGATCCGCGTCAAGGTCGCAGACTACGCCGTGTCGCAGGGCGACGTCATCATTTCGTCCGTCGGACTGGGCTCGTGCGTGGCCATCGCGCTGTACGACACCCGGACCACCGTGGGCGGGCTCGCGCACATTCTCGTCCCGAGCCCGTCGCTCTCGCGTGATACATCGAATCCCGCGAAGTTTCCATCCACGGCCGTGCCGCTCCTCGTGGAGGAAATGCGCCGGCGTGGTGCGAGCGCGGACATCACGGCGAAGATCGCCGGCGGGGCGAGCATGTTTGCGTCGCTGATCCCGGCCGGCGGCATCAACATGGGAGAACGCAATGCCACAGCGACGCGCCAGGCGCTGCAGGACGCCGGGGTTCCGCTCGTGGGCGAGGATATCGGCGGGGAGCACGGTCGCAGCGTGTACTTCCACCTGCGTGACGGACGGCTCGAGATACGATCGCTGAAGATCGGGAACAGTGTCCTCTAAGCGGACAGTCCTCGTCGTCGATGACAGCGCATTCATGCGAAAGCTCATCAGCGAGATCGTCGATGGGTCCGACGAGTTCCGTGTCGTGGGCACCGCCCGCAACGGCCTCGATGCGCTGAGCCAGATCCACTCGCTCGATCCCGCGATCGTCACGCTCGACCTCGAGATGCCCGAGCTCGACGGGCTGCAGACACTCGGCTACATCATGAGCGAGACACCACGCCCCGTGGTCATCCTCAGCGGCGCGTCGACAGGGAACGGCACCGACGTCACGATTCGCGCGCTCGAGCTGGGTGCCGTCGACTTCGTGCGGAAGCCATCGGGACCGATCAGCCTCGACCTCCCCGTCATCCGCGAACGGCTGCTCGGGGCCCTTCGCGCAGCGGCATGCGTGAACCTGCGAGGGGTGCCGATGCTCGGCCGTGCCGGCGCACCACGGCGCGCCAGCGGGCCCGTCGCGATCGCGGGGGCCCACACCATCGTGGCCATCGCATCGTCGACCGGCGGACCGCGCGCGCTCGCCGAGGTCATCCCGAAGCTTCCCCGTGCGCTGCCGGCAGCGGTGCTCGTCGTGCAGCACATGCCGAGCGGATTCACCCGGAGCCTCGCCGCACGCCTCGATGTGCTGAGTCCTCTCGTCGTCTCGGAGGCTGAGGCGGGAGCGCCGGTGGTGCATGGCCACGTCTACGTCGCTCCCGGCGGCCGCCACATGCGGGTGGTCATGGACGACGATGGACCAATCATCGCGCTCGACGACACGCCGCCAATCTGGGGAGTGCGACCGTCGGCGGACCCACTCTTCCGGTCGGTCGCCGAGCTGTTCGGGCCGAGCGTGGTGGGTGTGGTGCTCACCGGCATGGGACGCGATGGGGCGGCTGGGCTGCGGGCAATTCGCGAGGCGGGTGGGACGGGGATCGTTCAGGATGCCGCGACCTCGATCATCTACGGGATGCCCCAGGCCGCCCTTGCGGCGGCGGGCGCGGACCGGATTGCGGCCCTCCCGGACGTCGCGCCGGCAATTACCGAACTCGTGACCCGGCGACCGGGGAGCGCGTGATATGAAGAGCACCCAGCCGGCGATCGCCGCATCCACCGACGACGCCGTCGACTCCGAGGAACTCCACCTGTCGCTGCCAACCCAAACCGATCCTCCTGCGCACGATGCGGAGGGACGTCCCGAGCGGCGCTCTGCTGCGCTGAGCACGGTCCCGTGGCGGGAGCGTGTGCGCTCGCGCGTCGGAACGGAAGACGTGCTGACCTTCCACGTGGGATCGGAGCGCTTTGCGACATCGCTCGCCGCAATCGAGGAGGCCGTGGAGCAGCCCGATGTCTACCGCGTGCCGGAGATGCCCGAGACAATGCTCGGCGTCTTCAGCCTGCGCGGACGCCTCATTCCGGTCTGCTCACCGGTGCGGGCGCTCGGCGTCGCGCTCGGTGGAAGTGTCGCGACCGTCCTGCTCCTGCGCGCGGGCACACGCCGGGTGGGCGTCGCCGTCGACGACGTGGATGATGTGATCTCGCTGGACCTCGCGACGGTCCGCGCCGCACCCGGTGTCGACGATTCCGACGGCGTGCTCCTCGGCGTCGTCCGCCAGGGCAGCAACCTCATCGCGATCGTCGACCCCGATGCCATCGTCGCGGCGTGCCTCACGGGGCAGGCCGTGGAGACTGCGCCATGACGGCGGCGGGCGGACACCAGATCGTGACCTTTCGGCTCGGCGATGACGTGTTCGCGGCGGACATCAACGACGTCGAACGAGTGTTGCGCTATGCGGAACCGACGCCGATTCCCAACGTGCCCGACTGGGTGCAGGGTGTCATCGAGTACCGGTCGCGTGTCGTGCCGGTCATCGATCTCCGGGTGCGGTTCGAGCTCGAAGCCTCCGCGCCGACCGGCGCGACACGCCTGATGGTGCTCGCGTCCGAGGGGGAGTGGATCGCCGCGGTCGTCGATGCCGTGATGGAGGTCGTGTCCATCGGCAGCGTGCCGCTCGCACCACCTCCACCACTGTTCAAGGGAATGGCTGCGGATTTCCTCAAGGGAATCCTGAGACGCAACGAGCGCCTCGTGATCGTGCTCGACGTAACCCGCCTGCTCGCGGTCAAGGACCGTCTCGCGTTCGACCGTGCGGTGCTGGCGACCGTTCCGCAGCCGGAAGCCGATGCTCCAATCGCTGCGCCGAGCAATTCGAGCGACGACACCCACGTCGCCGCAAATGCCAGCACGATCCCCTCCGTCGCGCCCGACGCGACGGACGAAATGACGATCGTCCGCGGAGGCCCCGACCCGACGGCGAGCGGCGTGCTCGACCTGCTTGGCACGCACCACGAGCCACCCCAGCCCGACGAATCGATTCTTCGCGGCGGACCAGTCGTGCCCTCGACGCCGGATTGGGGCACGCCATTATCGCCTCGGCCGCGAATCACCGGCTCGGACGACGACGGGAAGGACCACTCCGATGGCTGATCCGGTGGCGGATGTACGCGCCCGCCACGCGGCGATTGCGGCTCGACTCGAAGCGATGGGGACGCAGGGGGAGCGCGATGCCGTCAAGGCGGACATCGTGACGCTGTACAAGGCAGTCGAGCAGCAGCTGGTCGAGCTGAGCGCGTTGAAGGAGGACGTGAAGAAGCTCATCGAGCGGTGGAAAGGGGCGACCGGCATGGGCGCATCGCCCAACGGCGCGACACCGGCCTCGCCGGTGCCGGCCGTGGCTCAGCCGCCGATGAACGCACCGCAGTTCGCCGGCGAGAAGCCCGTCATGCATGCCGATCACCTTGGCGCGTCGACGTTCATCGAGAAGGGCTGGAGCAAGATCTCCCTGGGGGATTACGTGGGCGCCGAGGCGGCGCTGAACAAGGCGCTGTCCCTCTCGCCGAACGACCCACAGTCCGAATCGCTCCTCGGCTGGGCCCAGATGTATCAGGAGAAGTATGACGACGCCCTCCTGAACTTCCAGAAAGTGCTGATGCGGCAGCCGGCGAACGCCCTCGCGCGGATCAATGTCGGTTTCATTTGCCTGAAGAAGGGGATTTTCGGCGAGGCTATCGAACACCTCTCGAAGGCAATTCGCCTGGGCAACGACCGGAAGGCGTCACTGTACGCGCACTTTTATCTTGGGCTCGTCTATCTCGAGCGCGAGATGTACGACGATGCGCAGACATTTTTCCGGAAGACGATCGCCCTCGGACCCAATCTCACCGAGGCCCACTACGAGCTCGGCCGCGCTCACTGGTTCAGCGGCCAGCAGGGTGAGGCGATGCAGGCGTGGCGCGACGGGTTCGCGGCGAACAAGTTCAGTCCATGGGGAAAAAAGTGCGCGGAGACCCTGGCGACCGTCGAAGCTGGAGGGGCACCACCGCGCGCGCGGTAACCTCCGCGTGCGCGGTCCTGTTGCTCCTCATCGGTACTCTCCTGATGACGGCCCGCGACCTGTTGGCTCAGGACGAGCGGAGGGTTCGTCTCGAGCGAGGCCGCTTCACGATCGTGGCGCGGTCGGGTGATTCGGCACTCGCGCACGTCATGATCGAGAGCGCGGTCCGCTACGACACGTTCCCCGGACTCGCCCGGCCAACGGCCAGTGTGCGCATCGACATCGCCCCGAACGATGCGGCATTTCGCGCGCTGATCGGCCCCTCCGCGCCCGAATGGGGTGCCGCGGTCGCCTTCCCGGGGTCCCAGCGCATCGTGATGCAGGGTCGGTTCATCGGCGCCGAAGTCGGTGACCCGCTGGAGATCCTGCGCCACGAGCTCGCCCACCTCGCGCTGCACGAATCGCTCGGCGACCTCCCGCCGCGTTGGTTCGACGAAGGGTACGCGGCGTATGCCGCTGGGGAATGGGACCGCGAGGAAACGCTCGCGACCAATTTCGCGCTCGTGCTGCGCGGTGTACCGAGCCTTCAGGCACTCGATGAGAGCTTCTACTCGGGCGCCCAGCAGGCGGCGGGTGCGTATGCCCTCGCGTACCGCGCCGTGGCCGAGCTCTCGTCGCTCGACCGGGAGCGTGGCCTTGGGTTGTTCTTCGACTCCTGGCGCCAGACACGATCAATGGACGCCGCGATGCGCGCGGCCTACACCATCACGTTTGACGGATTTGAGAAACGGTGGCAAGCGCGGACGCGCCGGCGCTTCGGGGGCTTGGCACTGGTCGCCGATCTGGCGATCGTCGGCGTCGGCATCCTCTCCGTGTTGCTCCCGCTACAACAGGCGCAGCGCCGGCGCCGCAGGCAGCGGCTCGACCAGCTTCGGGAGGCGGAGGCGAGCGCCGAGCGGACCCGGCGAGAGAAAGCTCTCGAGGAGATCCTTCGGGAAGTTCCCTCGGGCCAGCAACCGGGTGGCGGACCAGAAGTGGCGTAACTTGACACCGTTCTTCGACTTGCCTACACTTCCGGCCTTATGGCCCCCCTCGAAACCTCACCTCGCCCGCGGTCGCGATCGGCCATCCTCTGGGCCCTTGCCGCACTCACGCTGCTGGCTGGTTTTGCGGATCTCGCCCGCGGGGGTGAGACGCTCGCGCCCATTCTGCTGGTGATCGGCTACTGCGTACTGGTTCCGCTCGCCATACTAAAGTAACCAGCAGCGACGGCGTGTTTTCTGCACTTTGGCCCGGCTGGCTCCGAGGGCCGTGCGCACCACGGGCCGCCAGGCTGCGAACCACCAGACATCTTCGGGCGAATAGCTCAGTTGGTTAGAGCGCCTGTCTTACACACAGGATGTCGGGGGTTCGAGTCCCTCTTCGCCCACTGTGCCATCAGTGGACCCCCGGGGTACCAGCGGTGTACGGATGTTCAACGTCTTGGAGGCTAGCAACGTGAAGGCAACGCATCAGATGGCGCTCGCGTCGGGGTTCGTCGTGGCGCTGGCGCTCGGAGGAGCGGTCTCCCCGCTCGCTGCACAGGCTACGCGCACCATCTCCCGTGATCCCAAGGCGGACGCCATTCTCGTCGTCACCTTCCGGAGCGCCGATCGGGGCCTCGGGGTCAAGGCGGCCGAGGAGCTGCGCGAAGCGCTGCCGAAGGACATTCCGCGCAAGAATCTCTGGCCGATTCCGACCGGCGACGTCAAGGCCAACCTCGAACCGGCCGGCTTCCCGTACGACCAGCCGATCAGCACCAACGACGCACGGCTTCTCGCGGCGCAATTCCGTGCAGACGAATTCGTCGAGGGCCGTGTCGAGAATTCGGGCGGAACGATTCGCGTGAATGCGCGGCTCGTTTCCACGAATGACGCACGGATGACCCAGCCCCTTCCTCAGGTCGAAGCGAAGCGCATCGACCAGGCGATGGCGCAAGTCTCCAAGCATATCAAGGCAGTGCGGGCGATGCTGCCTCCCGAGCGTCGCTGCGAAGCGCTGGTGCGCGAAAACAAGTTCCAGGAGGCGGCAGTCGCGGCGCGTCAGGCGATTACGGCCTATCCGCAGTCCACGTGGGGGCGGATTTGCCTCGCGTCGGCCTTCCAGGGACTGAAGTACCCCCCGGATTCCATTCTCCCGATTGCCAATCAGGTGCTCGAGATCGACGCCCTGAACTACCACGCGCTCGCGATGGCATCGGGTGCGTACAAGGCGATGGGGAACGCCGACAAGGGGACAGAGCTGCTCGTCACCCTGCTGTCCACCGACCCGACGAACGTCACCCTGCAGACGAGCGTCGTCGAAGACCTCGCCAACTCGCGCAACTTTGCTGCGGCGCGCCGGATCATCGACAAGGCGGTCGAGGACAATCCAGCCGATGCGGATCTTATCCGTCTCCGCTTCCGCATTCTGTCGGCAACCAACAGCTGGAAGGAAGCCATTGGCGCCGGTGAGGCACTGATTCGCACCGACACCAGCGCGACCGACACGACGTTCTTCCCGCTGCTTGCGTCGGCCTACAAGGCGGACAGCCAGCCGCAGAAGGCGGCCGAAGCGATCGCGCGTGGCCTGGCGAAGTATCCGCAGAACGCACGTCTCCACCTGCTGCACTCGCAGTTCCTTCGCGAGGCGGGCCAGCTTCCGCAGTCGATCGCCGCGGCGCGGAAGGCGCTCCAGATCAATCCGAACATGCAGGAGGCGAACATCGCCTACCTGACGATTGCCCAGACATTCAGCGACCTGAACCAGTTCGACAGCGTCGGGGTTGTCTTGCGTCAGTCGGCGACGTTGGCCAAGGCTGCCGAAGATTCCGCCCGCATTGCGAGCTTTGCGGTTCAGCAGGGGCAGCGAAACTTCAGCGCTGCGCGTGCAGACACGGCGAACGCGGCGCGTGCCGTGGCCTACCGCGAGCAGCTCGAGCAGTCGATTGCCTGGTTCTCCCTCGCCGACTCCATCTCGGCCAGCCCGTCGGCGAAGTTCCAGATCGGCTACGCAGCGTTTCTTGCCGCGACCAGCATCGCCAACCGGGAGATCGTTCCCAATGCCAAGACACTCGGCAAGCCGGAGATCTGCAGGCTCGGACGGCTCGGTCAGCAGTACTCCACCATGGCGCAGACGCAGGTTCGCGCTGGCGGCGCAACCAACCCGCAGGCCGCCGTCCAGATCATGAACGCCGCGATGGGGCAGGTTCCGTATTGGGAAGGGGTCATCAAGTCCGCCTGCAAGTAGGCGCACTGGCCTGATCGCAGCGACCGAGGCCCGCCGCCAGTGATGGCGGCGGGCCTTTGTCGCTCGTATCACCCAGGGATCACTGCGCGGTCATGAAAGCGCACGCAGAAGACGCGGAGGACGCAGTGGACGTGGAAACTGCACCCGGATTCCCGTTGACGTGCGCGATGAGAGGTGTGGATGTCGGTTCGCCTAGTCTGGCTCGCCTGGTAAATGCGGAAGGTGAATCATCAAGTCCCCTGCGCGCACGCGATACTCGAGGCGACGCGCATCGGAGGGCTCGCCGTCAATGTTCACACTGATCGACTCGGACGCGGTGACGTCGAGTGAGGGAACCTGGAGGTAATGCACGCCATCGCTGCCTACGTGATCGCCATGCCGTATGCGAAGGACGAGCTTCGCGAACTCCGCGCGGGGCATCGCCTCAACGATGCAGACGTCGAGCAGCCCATCGGTGACGCTCGCTTTCGGGACAATGAGCGTGCCGCCGCCGGTCGTGCGACCGTTGCCGACAGCGAAGAGCAGGAACTGCGTCGTCAACTCGAACCCGGGGGCCTTGAACGTGGCGCGGTGGGGTGCGAGGTCCACGAGCTTCCTGACGCCCGTGATCGCATACGCAAGCATCCCCAGCATCTCCTTCGCTTCGCTGGGAGTCTCCGCCGTCGCCTCGGCTCCGACGCCGCCGCTCGACACGTTGAGGAACCGGCGACCATTGAGGACGGCGGTGTCGATGCGAACGGCGTCGCGCTGAAGGATCACGTCCATCGCGTGGTCGGGATCCAGCGGGATTCCCACTTGCTTCGCGAAGTCGTTCGCCGTGCCGATCGGGACGATGCCGAACGCGACCTCGCTGCGATCGAGCCCATTCACGACTTCGTTCACCGTGCCATCGCCTCCGACGGCGATAATCACGTCCACGCCCACCGCGGCGGCCTCGCGCGCGAGAGCCTCCCCATCGCCCTTCTCCCACGTCACGCGCACGCGAACGTTGTGGCCCTTCTCACGAACCCACTCCACGAGGTGGCGCACGGGGGGATGCTCGGCGCGCGCGCCGTGCAGAATGAGCGCGATGTCCTTCGTGGAGTTCATGAGCCGCGAGACGGAGACGTCGATGGCATTTGGGCAAACATCGCACGCTTGACGCTCCGCGGCGAGGGTCGCTAGAATGCGCCCTCCCGCCGATCCAGTCCCACAGTGGGACTCGTCCTACCACGCACCGGTGCTCGTCACCGAGATCATTGAGCTCCTGGCGGATGCCGGACGGGTGCTGGATGGCACCCTCGGCGGCGGCGGGCACTCCGCGGCGCTCCTCGAGCGGGGTGCTGACGTCACCGGCCTGGATCGGGACCCGGAAGCGATTGCGTCGGCGCAGGTGCGACTCGCCGAGCACGAGGCGGGGGGGCGATTCCGCGCGTTCCTGGGGAATTTTGCCTCGATCGACGAGATCGGAGCGCTCACTGACCGGACCTTTGACGGGATCCTTCTCGACCTTGGCGTTTCGTCCCACCAGATCGATGCCGCCGAGCGGGGATTCACTTTCCGCGAGGGCGCACCGCTCGACATGCGGATGGGGAGTGACGGCGCGCTCGATGCCGCTGCGCTGCTCGACAGCGCTGAGGAAACCGAGCTCGCGCGGATCTTCCGCGAGTACGCCGACGAGCCCCGGGCCGGCCGGCTGGCGCGAGAGATCGTCCGCCGCCGGCAGACCCGCGGGTTTGAAACGAGCGACGATCTGGTCGGGGCCATCCGAGGCGCCTTCGGGGCACGCAGCGGACCAGGCGATTTCGCGCGCCTCTTCCAGGCACTCCGCATCGCGGTCAATGACGAGCTCTCCGGACTCGAGCGCGCCCTCCCCGCGCTGCGCGACCGTCTCCAGGTCGGCGGGGTATTGGCAATCATCTCCTATCATTCGGGGGAGGATCGACTCGTGAAGCACACGTTCCGGGAGTGGAGCGCGACCTGTGTGTGTCCGCCGTGGATGCTCCAGTGTCAATGCCGAGGGCGGGCGCTCGGCGAGCTGCTCACGCGCAAGGCGATCGTTGCCTCCGCGGGGGAGACCGAACGGAACCCACGCGCGAGGAGCGCGAGGCTGCGCGCGTGGCGAAGCGGTCTGTGAGGCTGCGCGGCCGCTCGATTGCCGCGCTCGTGCTGGCAGGTTTCGTTCTGATAGCCACAGGCGTCATCACAAGGCGCAGTTACGGCATTGTGCAGCAGCGGGAGATCGAGCGGCTCAAGAACCGCCTCGACGGGCTGTCGGCCGAGCGCGAAACGCTCGAAAGTCAGATCCGAACCGCCTCCAGCCGGGCAAGGCTGGGGTCGATCGCCGAACAGCGCCTGAAGCTCTCCGTCGCCACTGGTTCCCAGCTCGTCTTCCTGCCGCGCAAATCTTCACGTGATACGCCTTAGCCGATTTGGAGTCGTCCACGGAGCCCTGGTCCTCTTTGCGATCGCGCTCCTTCTGCGTGCGGCACATCTCCAGATCTGGCAGGGTGGACAGTGGGAGGAGCGTGCGCAGCGACAGCACTTCGCCCAGGCGGACGTGCCAGCGCCGCGCGGCGACATCCTCGACGCCGCGGGGTCGCCGTTCGTCGAAAGCCGATCGCGCGTTCG
>JANOCW010000312.1:0-1585 GCA_031412375.1 Gemmatimonadaceae bacterium
TATCCTGCCACAATGCACTACGGCACCGGACTCATCAATACGCCGGTCGCGTGGGTGAGCCCCAATTCGGGCGATGGGTGGTTCAACATCTCCGGCAAGCGCATTCAGTACTACGGCTCCGCGGATGCGAGTTTCGCGACCCAGTTCAACACGAATGTCTCGCTCGATACGCACTGGGCCGGTCGGTTTTCCATTGGCATTTCGGCGTACAGCCAGAATCCCGAGTGGGGTTTCTTTGGCCAGGCGATCTTGTTGAAGGACAAGCAGGTTGCCTTTCTCCCCGGAATTGCGATCGGTGTTCGCAATGTCGGCCCGTACGATCATGAGGAGCGTTTTCTGATTGGGCACGACATCAGGCTGGATTCGGTCACGAGACAGTATGAGGAAGTCGTCGTCAACGAGAACTTCAAGACCACGCCGACGTTCTACGGCGTGGCGACGAAGGAATTCACCCTTTCCAGCATGAATGCCAGGTTGCCGGCGACCCGCATGAGCTTCAGCCTCGGGTACGGCAACGGCATTTTCAGCGAGGACGGAGATAACAACGACGGCGGTGGATACAACGACAAGGGGACCATCGCATCCGGGCTGTTTCTCGGTACTCGCCTCGTTACCCACCCCACGCTGAATTCGACGCTCACCGTGCTGGCCGAGAACGACGCGTGGGATTGGAATGCGGGGGTGGTCTACAATTGGCGTGGACTGTCTGCTGCCCTGTACGGCACGGAGCTGGAAGAAGGTGGGCGCGAGAACAAGGATGCGCCTCAGATCTACAACTACACGAAAATCAACTTCGCCCTCGGCTACGCGGGCAACATCTTCGACATCGCCCGCGGCGTGATCCTTCGGACCCGGATCACCGACCTGACGCGCGAGCAGCAGCGCCTTCGCGCAGATATCGCCGCGCGCAATCGCCGCATTGCGGGGCTCGAGGTGACGCTCCGCCAGGCGCAGGCCGGCGAGCTGAGTGACATTGCCCGCAGGCGTGCAGAGTTGGAGGGGCAGATCAACGAAGATCGCGAAGCCATCCGGCGCGCCACCGAGCGCCTGAATGACCTCGAGCGCGGTCGGCCGGTGACGCCGCCGCCTGCGAGTCCGCCTCCAACGCAACCTCCGCCGCCGTCTTCCGCTTCTTCACCGCCGTCGCTCTGAGAGGCAGCACAGCAATGGTCATCTCTCGTTTTCGTGTACGTGCGGTAGCGGTACTCGCGGCGCTTGCCGCGGCTGCTCCCGCCGGAGCACAGCAGGAATATCCAGCTACGCTGTACTGGGGCACCGGGCTCATCGACATTCCGACCGCGTGGGTTGCCCCACTGACGGGCGATTTCTTCATCAACTACAGCGGCAAGCGCTTCGAGCCGGATCCGACGAAGCAGAAGATCAACTACAGCAACAGCCTCAATTCGCAGCTCGTCTTCTCCCTCTCAGCGTGGGGACGAGTGGAGGCTGGTTATGCCGCGTTCTCGAGCAATCCGGAGTGGGGATTCTTCGGCAAGGCGATGCTGCTGCGTGAGGACGACTATCGCGATCGCGTCGGCATGACGCGCTGGATGCCCGGGATCGCCGTCGGTGTCCGGAACGTCGG
>JANOCW010000313.1:0-5657 GCA_031412375.1 Gemmatimonadaceae bacterium
GTGGTCGATCGCATCGCACGCATGATTCACACGGTCATTGCCGAGACGATCGCGGAGACTGGCGCGCGCCGCTCGGATTTCCTCGGCGTGGGCATCGGCTCTCCCGGGCCGCTCGACCGCGAGAAGGGCGTAGTCCTCATGACGCCCAATCTCGGCTGGCAGAACTTTCCGCTGCGCGCCGAGATCGTGGAGCGCGTCGGCATGCCGGCGACCCTCGACAACGACGCGAACTGCGCGACGCTGGGTGAGTGGTGGCTCGGTGCGGCGCGGGGGGCGAACAACGTCATCGGGATGACCATCGGGACGGGAATCGGCGGCGGGATCATCATCGACGGGCGCCTCTTTCACGGTGCGTCGGATGTCGCAGGGGAAGTCGGCCACACGACGATCGACTCGACGGGTCGCCGGTGCAAGTGCGGCAACTACGGTTGCCTCGAGGCGTATGCATCCGGTCCCGCGATCGCGGAGCGCGCGCGTGAGGCGCTCGCGGGCAAGGAGGCATCGATGCTGACGGAGATGGTCGGAGGGCAGCTCGACCTCATCACGGCGCAGACTGTCTATGATGCCGCGCAGCGCAACGACGACCTCGCGCGCGAGGTCGTCCGTGAAACCGCCCGGTTCCTGGGCGCCGGCATCGCCAACATGCTGAACATGTTGAACCCGAACATCGTCGTCGTCATGGGAGGCGTCACGCAAGCGGGCGATGCGCTGATGGATCCCCTGCGCGCCGAGGTCCGGCGCCGGGCGTTTCGTCCGGCAGTGGACGCGTGCGAGATCGTACTCGGCACGCTGCCGGGCACGGCGGGCGTCGTTGGCGCGGTAGCCACCTTCAAGGCGAGCCTCGGACGGGACGGGTGACACGCCGCCGCAGGATCGGCGTCGTCGGGACCTTCGTGTGGGATGTGATCTACGGGCGGGATCCGCGGGATACGCCGGTGGAGGAGTGGGGGGGCATCACCTACGCCCTCGAAGCACTCGACGCCGCCCTGCCCCCGGACTGGGAGTTCGTCCCACTCATCCGCGTGGGGGAGGACCTCGCATCCCGGGCGCGAGAGCTGCTTCGCTCGTACCGTCGCCTCGCACCGGACGCCGCGGTGATCGAGGTGCCCTATCCGAACAACAGGGTCGAGCTGCGCTATGTCTCCGAGGAGAGGCGCTCCGAAGTCCTGACCGGCGGAATCCCCGCGTGGAGCTGGCTCGGACTCAAGCCGCTGCTCCGCGATCTCGATGCGCTCTACATCAACATGATCAGCGGGTTCGAGCTCGAGCTGGAAACCGCGCAGCTTCTGCGACAGCACTACCGCGGCCCGATCTACTGCGACCTGCACTCGCTGCTGCTCGCCGTTCAGCCGAGCGGACTTCGCACGCCCCAGGCGCTGCCCAATGTGGCCGGATGGTGCCGCTGCTTCGATCTTCTCCAGGTGAACGAGGATGAGATGCGCCTGCTGGCGCCGGACCCGCTCGCGCTTGCGGCAACGGCGCTCGGTCAGGGTGTGCGCTGCCTCACAGTGACCCTCGGTCGCCGTGGTGTTGCCTACTTCGCCGATGCGACTTTCGAGCGACTCGATTCCCCGCCGGTCGCCAACCAGCTCGGTGGGGTCACGGGTACGATCCGGACGGAGCTCGTCCCGCCGGCGGAGACGCGCGCGCTGTCAGGGGGAGATCCCACCGGGTGCGGTGATGTCTGGGGCGCAACCTATTTCTCCCGGCTGGTCGCCGGTGATAAGTTCACCGACGCGATGTGGGCCGCTCAGCGGGCCGCCGCGCGCAATGTCGAGCACCGGGGCGCGACCGGGCTCGCTCACTACCTCCGGGGAGAGCTCAGCCGCACGTGACCACCGTGATCAACGTCCCCCCCTCGCTTGATGAGGCCTCCTTCGAGCAAGTCCTGGAGCAGCTCGCGCCGCTCCCCGGGGACGAGAAGATTCTGGTGGATGCGCGGCACACGCGCTGGGCATCGCCCTACGGCCTCACGGCTTTGTTGACGCTTGCCCAGTCGCGCGGCGACCGGCCCGGATTCACGGTCCCGGAGACCGACGACACCGGGACGTATTGGGCGCGCACGGGTTTCTTCAAGTACGCCGAGGATCTCTTCGAGCTCCACGGCTCGGTGCCACGCACGCGCACGACGGGCGAATCCAGCGTGCTGCTCGAGATCACCCCGGTGAGCGGGAGCGCCGACGTCCACGACGTCGTCGACCGAATCCAGCAGAAGGCCCAGGCGATCCTTGCGACGGAGCTCAACATCGACAACAAGGTCACCATGGGCTTTGCGATGACCCTGTCGGTGGTGTGTCAGAACATCGTGGAGCATGCCGGGCGCGGCGGGTGGGTGGCGGTGCAGACCTACCGGTGGCAGAAGCGACTCGGACGTCGGGTCGTCGTGATCGCCGTGTGTGACGCCGGACTGGGTTTCCGCCAGTCGCTCGAGAGCGGGCCTGGGTGGCGCACGAGCGATCGCTGGGACGACGCGATGGCGCTCGAGGAAGCGGTGATCCGCGGAGTCAGCCGCTTTCGCGATCCCGGGCGGGGCCAGGGGCTCGCCGGCGTGCGCAAGTTCCTGGGTCGCTGGGACGGGAAGCTGTCCGTTCGCAGCGGCACGTCGCGCATCGCGATCACGCCGAGCTGGGACGAGGACGTTCCATTGACCGAACGGCTGCCTCGCTTTGCGGGCTCACAGGTCCAGATCACGATCCCCGAGCGGATCGTGGCGCGATGATCACGCACATCGATCTGAGCTCGGTGCTTCGCCGCACGGTGTGCGAACTCTATTCCAATCTGGTCACGCGCCCAACCGGCGCAGCCGTTCGCGGGGAGATCGAGCTACAGCTCACGGAGCTCCGGGACCGGACGCTCACCGTCATCGACTTCGCCAACGTCGGCCTGCTGGACTTTTCCTGCGCCGACGAAGTCGTGGCGAAGTTGCTGCTCAGGTACGGTGCGGTCGATGCCCCGGGAGAGGCGTACTTCCTGTTCCGGGGGCTCAGCGAGTCCCATCTCGATGCCATCGAGTCCGTGCTCGAGCGCCACGGACTCGCGATGGTGCTGCAGCACGCCGACGGCGCCGCGGACGTGTTCGGCACGCTGACGAAGGTCGAGCGTGAAGTGTGGCGCGCGGTGTACGATCGCGGGAAGGTGAGCGTCGCCGACCTGCCGGCGGCGCTCGAGGGCCTGGACGGCAACACGGAGGGCGTGATGGCGTCGCTGCGGAGCCGGCGTCTCGTCATGCGCTTCGACGATGCCTACGTCGCGGTCGGCGCAACGCCGTGACTGCCGGCTACAGCGCCCCGCTTCAGGTGATGGGCTTCATCGCGACACGCTCCGGTGACCCGGACCGCGGTCCGCTGGTGCGGATGCGGACCGACGATGCCGCGAAGCGGCTGCTGGCGGACGGGGAGGTGGCATGGGTGTATGGTCCGCGGCGCCAGGAGCTCGCGACAGTGGTGATCGACGACGCGGTTCCGCGCGGCGGTGTGGTCGTGCGCGACATCGCTGGCATCGCGCCCTCGGAGATCGTGCGAGTCGTCAAGGTTGACCTCGACAGCGCCGGACGGCGCCGGGACTTCGTGTGAAGAGGAATGAGCCGGTAAACCGCAAGTCGCGATCGCATGGGCTTTCGACCCTGTCGCTCCACGGTGCCCGCGAGCCGGTCGAGCCGGATTCGCCCGTCGTCCAGCCGATCGTGCAGTCGGTGAACTTCGCCCAGGAGATTGGCACCGCCGAAGGGCTGCGCTATGGGCGCTACGGGAACTCGCCCAACGCCGAAGTCGTGCAGCGGCGGATCGCGTTGCTCGAGGGTGCGGAGGCGGGGCTCGTGCTGTCGAGCGGGATGGGCGCCACGGCGTGCGCCATGCTCGCGCTCCTGCGTCCGGGTGATCACCTCCTCTCGAGCTCCTGGATCTACGGCGGCACGCATCGCCTGTTCACCCAGGAATTCGTGACCATGGGAATTGACGTCACGCTGGTCGATCCGGGCGAGAGCCGCGGGTGGCGGAAGCGCATCCGTAAACAGACGCGCGCGATCTTTCTCGAGTCTCCCGTCAATCCCACCTGTCGCGTCGTCGACCTCAACAGCGTCCGCTACCTCACGAAGGAGAACGGCCTCGCACTCGTCGTCGACTCGACCTTCGCGAGCCCGATCAATTTCCGCCCGATCGAGCACGGCGCTGACGTCGTCATCCACTCGGCGACGAAATACCTGAACGGACACCACGACATCCTCAGCGGCGTCGTGCTCGGCACGGCATCGTACATCGAGGAAGTGCGGCAGAAGATGATCGTGTGGGGCCAGGCCCCTGATCCCTTCGCCTGCTGGCTGCTGGAGCGCGGCCTGAAGACCCTCGACGTCCGCGTGCGACGGCAGAACGAAAACGCGATGCGCGTTGCCGAGTGGGCCGAGACAAAGAAGGAAATCCGGAAGGTCTACTATCCCGGGCTTCCGTCGCACGAGGACCACGAGCTCGCGCGCAGCCAGCTCGATGGGTTCGGTGGGATGCTCGCGCTCGAGCTGGCGGGCGGCGGCAAGGCCACCGAACGGTTCATTCGCCGCCTCAAGCTCGTCACGCACGCGGCGAGCCTCGGTGGCGTGGACACGCTGGTTTCGGAGCCGCGCTACACGTCACACGCGCACATGTCGTCGGATGACCGCGCGAAGATCGGCATTCCCGACGGATTCCTGCGGTTCAGCATTGGCATTGAGGATCCGGACGACCTGATTGCTGACCTCGGGCAGGCGCTCGGATAATGGAACCTCCCGGCGCGCCACTGCTGACGGACCGCCGCCGGGCAGACCGACGCACCGATCTGCGGGTCGGCGACCTGACGCTCCCCGAGCTGCGCCGGATGCTCGTGACGACCACACTGTTCGTGATCGTCCTCGCGCTCTTCCTGTGGATGGTCCGCACGGTGATCATTGCGGCGATCATCGGGATCGTGATGGCGGTCTTTCTCCGCCCGCTCTACCTGGTGATGCTCCGTGCGCTGCGCCGCCCCGCGCTCGCGGCACTGCTGACGCTGGCGATCGTCATCATCCCGATCCTCGCCGCGCTGGCGTACAGCTACGCCGAGATCAGCAGTGTGGTCAGCTACCTGCAGGAGAACCATGCGTCCGTCGTCACCCGGATCGACGGGAGCGTGAAGGAGTTCTTTCCGTGGATGGGAACGGAGCGCGCGACCGAACGCATTTCCGACTGGGTCCGGAGGGTGACCGACTACGGAGCCAGCATCCCCGAAGCCGTCCAGGAAGCGATCGCCAGCTTCGCCGTCGCGACGACGATCTTCCTGTTCACGGCGTTCTACATGTTCACCGACCGCGAGACCATCGTGGCCTACGTTCGCGCCAAGATTCCCCGTCGATACGGTGAGCTCTCGATGGCGCTGGAAAGCAACGTGAGCGGGGTCCTCCACGGCACGATCTACTCGACGTTGTTCACCCAGACGCTGAAGTCCGTCCTGATCCTGGTCCTCAACCTCGCATTCGGCGTTCCGCTTGCCGCGGTGCTGGCGCTCGCGTCGTTCATCATCGGTTTCTTTCCCATCGTCGGATCGTGGTCCATCTATGTCCCGGTCGCAGCGTGGCTGCTCATTATCCGAAACTCGCCGACGTCGGCGCTGCTGATGATCATCATCGGATTCGCGGTCAACACATTGTTCATCTC
>JANOCW010000314.1:0-2649 GCA_031412375.1 Gemmatimonadaceae bacterium
GGAGTTGTGACAGTCGGAGCAGCGGCGCGCGTCGGCACGCGGGGCTTCTTCACGATCTGCGCGCGGGCGGCGGTGTAGGCTTCGCCCGTCTTCGTCATGCGGTCGCGCACGAGGCGCTTGAGATCCTTGTTGCGTGGCATCGTAGTCTCTCCTGAGTGCACCACGGGCGCTCCCCAGCAGCACGCCCGCGATGGCACGAAGGACTGACGATACCGACATCCGGGAGTGTGCCCCCCTTTGCCTCGCACAGGACTCCGGCTGGGGCGGAATCTCGAGAGGTTGGGCGCGCATCGGCGCCAGACTCACGATGGCGCGTTCGCAGGACGGCGTCAAGATCATCCGTGGCACCCCTTCGTTCCGCCGTCCGCTGAACCTGCTTGCCGGATCAGGGCTCTGGCGGCGGCGGACGCCGCTGCGGCGCCGAGTTTCCGGTGTCCATGTCTGAGAAGATCAGCCATCGGCCGTCGGCTCCCTTTCGCAGGGTCAGCACGAACTTCCCGATGTCCGCCGCACCCCGCTCCATCGCGTACCCGCCGATGATGTACGCGATGTTGCCTTCGGCGGCATACGCCATCGCCCGCAGCGCCAGCGGACCCTTCGGCCCGGCATAGTGCGCGCCGATCGCCGCACGGCCCCGCATGGGCGGTTTGCCGCCGACCGTGAGGATGGCATCCTCGGCGAACAGCTTCACCAGGGAATCTCCGCCATGCCGCCACTGCGTCTCGTAGTCGGTGAGCACCCGCGCCAGCTCCGGCGGCAAGGTGATCGATGGCAGCGGAGCCGCATCGGCGGTCTGCGCCTCGACGGTTCTCGGCGTGGCCCGCCCCGCTAACCCTGTCTGCCACAGCATGAAGGAGTAGTCCAGCGCGATCTCCTTGAGGCGATCGTACCGGCCCGATGCCCCGCCGTGGCCGGCGCCCATGTTCGTCACGAGCAGCAGCGGGTTCGCATCCGTCTTCATGGCGCGAAGCCGGGCCGTGTACTTCGCCGGCTCGTGATACAGCACCTGACTGTCGTTGAACGATGTCTTGACGAGCATCGCGGGATACGCTTTCCGCGCCAGGTTCATGTACGGGTCGTACTGGCGGATGTATTCGAACTCGTCGCGCTTCCTCGGGTTGCCCCACTCCTCGAACTCGGCCACGGTCAGCGGAAGAGTCTCATCGAGCATGGTGTTGATGACATCCACGAAGGGCACGTGCGCGACGACCGCCTTGAAGAGATCCGGTCGCATGTTGGTCACGGCGCCCATCAGCAGTCCGCCCGCGCTCCCTCCCTCGATGACCAGCCGCTCCTTCGCGGTGTAGCGTTCCCCGACCAGGTGCTCGGCGGCCGTGATGAAGTCGGTGAACGTGTTCATCTTCGTCTTCATTCGACCCGCATCGTGCCACGTCTTGCCGAGGTCGCCGCCGCCGCGAATGTGCGCCGTCGCCACCACGAAACCGCGATCGACGAGGCTCAGCCGATTGGAGCTGAACCCGATATCGGACGGTGAACCGTACGAGCCGTAGGCGCCCAGCAGCATCGGGGCGGATCCGTCGCGACGGACATCCTTGCGATGCACGAGCGAGATGGGGATTCGCGTCCCGTCCTTCGCCAGCGCGTACACGCGCTCGGAGGTGTAGCGCGAGCGATCGTATCCGCCAAGCACCTCGGTCTCCTTGAGCAGCGTGGTGCGCCGCGTGTCCATGTCGTAGTCGAAGATCGACGACGGCGTGACGAACGACTGATAGGCGTAGCGGAGGACCTTCGTATTGAACTCGGCGTTGGTCGATGGTCCCGCACTGTAGACCGGCTCCGGGAAGGCCAGCTTGTGCGCCGTGCCCGTGCGGAGGTCGCGGACCTCGATCTCGCGCAGCCCGTTCCGCCGATCGTAGACCACGAGGTGATTGGCGAACACCGAGATGCCGTCGAGCATGACATCGGCACGATGAGGGATCAGCTCCTTCCACTTCGCGGGCGACGGGTCACCAACGGGCGCCGTAACGAGCCTGAAGTTGCGCCCCTTGTCGTTCGTCACGATGTA
Organism: Gemmatimonadaceae bacterium; assembly: GCA_031412375.1. GTDB lineage: Bacteria > Gemmatimonadota > Gemmatimonadetes > Gemmatimonadales > Gemmatimonadaceae > JANPKQ01. Next base: position 2,027 of record JANOCW010000314.1, read on the forward strand.
CAGCATGTCCCCACGGTGCTCGACGTCGTACTCCCGTTCGGCGACACGCGGCGCGACGGTCTTCCACGCACCGAGGGGCGTGTTCGCGGGGAGCAGGCGGATCTCGCTCGTCGTCAGGCTCCCGATGCTCATGACGAGATACGCCTTGCTCAGGGTGCGGCCGATGTGCACGCTGAAGCGCTCGTCCTTCTCCTCGTAGAGAAGGTCGTGGGCCCGTGAGCCGAGCACGTGGCGGTAGAGGCGGTGGGAGCGCTTGGTGATCGAGTCCTCGACCGTGTAGAACAGCGTCCGATGGTCTGCCGCCCACGCCGTGGACGTCACTCGCGCCGCACGATCCGGCAGGATGGCGCCGGTGCGAAGGTCCTTCACCTGCAGCATGTACTGCCGATACCCCGAGGAGTCCGTCGAGAACGCCAGCAGGTTCCCGTCGTCGCTCGGTGTATACGCGCCGACCGACATGAACGTCTGCCCGCGGGCGAGTGCGTTCACGTCGAGCGTGACCTGCTCCGGGGCGTCGAGCGAGCCACGCTTCCTGGCGTAAACCGGATACTGCTGTCCCTCGATCGTGCGGGTATAATAGAAGTACCCATCGCGCCGGTATGGAACCGAGAGATCGGTCTGCT
>JANOCW010000315.1:0-3149 GCA_031412375.1 Gemmatimonadaceae bacterium
GGAAGCCAGTGTTCAGTCGATCGATCTCGCGCTGGGTTAGCGCGCTCGTCGCTCTCTCGCCGGCCGTCGCCGGCGCACAGGTCGCCCTCGACCCGCCACGCACGGTGCCCGTGCTGCGAGAAGGGTCGCGAATCTTTCGCGTCGCGGTCGCGGGGTGGATCGCGCTCGCTGTTCCGCCGGGCTATGAGCGCCTCGCCACGCAGGTCATCGCGCGCCACTATCCGGGATGGACGCCTGATGCGCTCGGCAACCTCGTGCTCACCCGCGGCAGCGGATCGCCGCGCAGGGTGGTGGCGTGCGAGCTCGATGAGCCGGGATTCGTCGTCAGTGCAGTCACCGAAGAGGGCTACCTGCGGCTGCACACCGCGGGCGCCGGCATGCGAATGTCGCCACCATGGGCACAGTTCATCGAGGGGCAGCGCATTCGCGTGATGACCCAGCGCGGGCCGGTCCCCGGCGTCGCAATGGTGAAGAGCACACACCTCAACTCCCGGCTGTCCGACAGTGCGACGACCACGGTCGCCGATCTCTGGATCGACGTCGGGGCGCGCACCCCGGCGGGGGTGCAGGCACTGGGCATCCGCATTCTCGATCCGGTCGCGCGCGAGTGGCCCGGGTGGCTGTACGGCACTGACCTGCTCGCGGGCCCGCACGTGGCACAGCGCGCTGGCTGTACGGCGGTCGCAGAGGCATCCCGCGTCGCGCCGTCGAGTGGTGAGACGATCTACCTCCTCGCCGCGCAGGGCGGCTTCGGTCACACGGGGCTTGGCGCTGCGCTGTTGCGGATGGGCGTTGTGGACACACTGATCCTGGCCGACGCAGAGCTGACGCGCGCGGATTCGGCAGCCACCACCGGGGCAGTCTCGCGAATCGTGCAGCGACCGTTCCAGAACCTCCCCCGTCCGGTCTCGGTGAAGGCAATGGTCGTGTTCGGGGTGCGATCGATGTACGCCGGCACGCTGACCGAGAGCGTCCGGGAGGCCGACCTCGTGCAGCTCTTCTCCCGGATCGCGAGCGCTGCCGGCAACCCGCCGGCGACGGGCCAGTCTGCACCGATTTCGATGAGCGTCGTCGTCAACGCCGCCCCTCCGACGCATCCGCGCATCGCCCCACACGCGCCGACGGCACAGCTGCTTGGACATTTCGCGAACATTTATGGTGTGTCGGGACACGAAGTCATGGTCCGCAATGCCGTGCGCGCCCAGCTCCCCGCGTGGGCGCGCCGGCTCGCCACGGTCGACTCGGCCGGGAACCTGACGGTCGCGTTCGGGCCGGAGCGCGACACCGTGGTGTTCGTCGCGCACATGGACGAGATCGGGTTCGACGTGTCTCACATCGCGGGCGACGGAACGGTGACGCTGCGCAGCCGCGGCGGTGGATTCCCGTCGATGTGGGAAGGACAGGCTGCGCTGCTGCACCTCGATCAGGAGGTCCCGCCGCCCCTTCCCGTGACCTCGACGGCCGGTTGCGGCGGCTACATCGGCTCCGCGTTGCGCGGCGTCTTCATCCCGCGATCGACGTTTGCGGTGAAGCAGCCGCCGACCATGACTGCGACGTTCGGGATGGACTCCGCGGCGCTCGTCGCGCAGGGCGTTCGGGTGGGATCATCGGTGACCGCCGTCAAGTGCGCGACGCGGCTCGGGGAGACGCGCTTCACGGCGCGGTCGATGGATGACCGGGTGGGCACGACAGCGCTCGTGCTCGCGCTCAACGCCCTCAACCCGAGTCAGGTGGCGGGACGAACGATCTTTGCATGGGTGACGCGCGAGGAGATCGGCCTCCAGGGTGCCGCGGCACTCGCTGCGCGGCTGGGCACGTCGGTCCGCCGCACCCACGCTGTCGATACGTTCGTGTCATCCGACTCACCGCTGGAGAGCCCGCGCTATGCGTTCCTGCCGCTCGGTGCCGGCGCAGTCATCCGGGCACTCGACGGCTCGAGCGTCGCTCCGCCCCACGAAGTAATCCGAGTCGAAGCGCTCGCCCGGCGTCACGCCATTCCGGTTCAGACCGGGACGACGAGCGGGGGGAACGATGGCTCGGCGCTGGCGAAGTTCGGCGCGGTGAACATTCCCCTGTCGTGGCCGGGGAGGTACAGCCACTCTCCGGTTGAAGTCGCGGATCTTCGGGATGTGAGCGCCCTCACCCGACTCATCATCGCACTGGCGCGCGAGCCTGCCGGTCCACGCTGATGTGACCCGGTCGTCGACCTCAATGCTTCAGCCATCGAACATTCCCTGACTCCGCCCAATGCGTGCACTGCTGTCCGTTTCCGACAAGTCCGGCCTGATCCCCTTTGCGACGGAGCTCTCCAGCCTCGGCTGGGAGCTCATCTCCACAGGCGGAACCGCGCGCGCGCTGCGGGACGCCGGCCTCGTGGCGCGGGATGTCAGCGACATCACCGGATTTCCCGAGATGCTGGATGGTCGGGTGAAGACGCTGCACCCGGTGGTGCACGGCGGCCTCCTCGCGCGCCGGGATTCGGCGGAGCACATGAAAGCCATCGGCGAGCACGGCATCGAGCCGATCGATCTCGTCGTCGTGAACCTGTACCCCTTTCGCGAGACCGCGGCACGGCGTGACGCATCGCCCGAGGATGTCATCGAGCAGATCGACATCGGGGGCCCGTCGATGCTGCGGTCCGCCGCGAAGAATCATCAGTCGGTGACCGTCGTGGTCGATCCGGCTGACTACGAGCGGGTGCTTGTGCCCATGCGCGACCGCGTCGACGACCCGCAACTTCGGCGGACGCTCGCGGCAAAGGTGTTCGAGCATACCGCGGCCTACGATGCGGCGATTGCTGCGTGGTTCGCCGACCGGAGGGGCGAGATGTTTCCTGAACGCCTGACGCTATCGTTCGAGCGAGCACACACCCTCCGCTACGGCGAGAACCCCGACCAGCGCGCGGCCTTCTACCTCGAGGCCGGCAGCGACGGCCTTGCGGGATTGGTGCAGCGCGGCGGCAAGGAGCTGTCGTTCAACAACCTACTCGATCTCGAGGGGGCGCTGATCGCAACCGATCCCTTTGCCGACGAGGTGTGCTGCGCAATCGTCAAGCACACGACGCCCTGCGGACTCGCGACTGCCCCGACGCTCCTCGAGGCCTACCGGAAGGCACTGGCCTGTGATCCCGTATCCGCGTTCGGCTCGGT
>JANOCW010000316.1:0-2797 GCA_031412375.1 Gemmatimonadaceae bacterium
GCGTGAAACGCTACGGCAGCAGCTCGCAGTTCGGCGAGGGATGCGCCACGATCGCGAGATCGAGGCGCACAGGCGTGACGAGTCGATCGACATGCTCCGGGCGTTGTGGACACAACTCTGCCGCCTCCACGAGCAGTCGGGCGGCGTGGCTGTCGGGCCACCCGACCCGGCCGCGTCGCTTCGAACCCTCCGTGATCAGATCGCCGAGCGGGTAGCGGACGGTACGGGCGCCCCTGACGAAGAAGGTCCCGCGGTTCCCTGAGGTGGCACCACCGGCCGACCACCCCGTCCGCACTGCCTCACATCCAGGGTTCGTCGGCGGTCGGTCCGTAGATCGACGGCACCTTCCCGCCAGCCATCCTCAGGTAGATCGAGAACTGCCCTCGATGATGAATCTCGTCATGCACGAGAAACCAGAGGAACTCGAGGCGCGTGTAGTCGCCCAGCGTCTTCGGCCCGGTGAAGAACTTCACCGATTGACCCAACGCCGTCTCATCGGCCGACTGGACCAGCGCGAGCAGTTCGCGCTGCCCTTGTTCGATGGCGCCGAGCACCTCGGTCCAGGACTCGGGAGCCGTCGGCGCCACGCCGGCCGGGCCGGCCTTCGCGAATGCGTTGTGATACACCATCTGGGCGAGTCCGCGCTCGAGCGCGAATACGAACGCGAGCTCACGCGCTGTCTTGCACGCCGGATGCGGACGAAGGTCCGTCTGCCCAACGGGGAAGGCCCGAAGCACCTTCATGGTGGTCGCATGCTCTCGCTCCATCGTGTCGAGCAACTGGTCTTTCGCACTCCGCATCGCGCTGGCGGGAGCAGCCGTGGCGTTCGCAGACATCGAGACCTCTCGGTTATTGGTGCCGGACGATGGAGTTTCAGCCCGCCGTTGGCAACCTAGGGTTCCGATGGGCCCGCACGCCGCGCGGACTCCCAGACGAGCATCGCCTTCTTCCGCTCCGGCCCGCCACCGTAGTTGCCAAAGTCACCCGTCTTGCGAATGACGCGATGACAGGGAATGACGTACGCGAGCGGATTCGCTCCGACCGCATTTCCCACCGCGCGGGGAGCCCCGGGCACATTGGCGAGGGCGGCGAGGTGCTCGTACGAGGCGACGGCGCCAAGGGGAATCTGGAGGAGCGCCTTCCAGACGTTGATCTGGAAGTTGGTGCCGCGAAGCAGGAGCCGCAGCGGGGTGTCGGTCACTCGCGCAGTGGGGTCGAACATCTGCCGAGCGAGCTCCGCGGTGCGAGCCTGGTCACCGTGAATGGTCGCGCCGGGCCAGCTGGCGTGCAGGCGTTCGACCGCATCCCCGGGATCTTCCGCGGAAAGAAATGAGACGGCACACACTCCCCGCGGCGTGGTGGCGACGAGGCATTCCCCGAACGGACTGTCGTGGATGCCGAAGCGAATGTCGAGTCCGGCACCCCCGGTCTTGAACTCGCCCGGCGTCACCGCCTCGACGGTCACGAAGAGGTCGTGGAGCCGGCCGGGGCTGGAGAGGCCTGCCTCGTACGTCGCGTCGAGAAGGCTGCGCGATTCCCTGAGCAGCGTCCGGCAGTGCTCGTGGGTGAGGTACTGGAGGAAGCGCTTGGGACTGATGCCGGCCCAGCGCGTGAACACCCGCTGCAGGTGCGACTCGCTCAGTCCAACGTGTGCGGCGATCTCGACGAGGCTCGGCTGTTTCCGGGCGTGGGTCTCGATGAAGAGAATCGAGCGCTTCACGATGCCGTAGTCGGCTCGGTCAGAGACATCAGGACGGTCATCCCCGTCCCCAGGGCCGAGCAGGCTCGGCCCGTCAGTGGAGGTCGAAGTCCCCGATCGCCCACGGAGAGTGAGGTGGTCGGTGGGGGTCTGACTGCGGGCGATCTGGTCCAAGGCGGTGCTCATGGCGAATCTCGGCGTGAAGGACGTGTGGGGAGATAAGCCTCGATCGGCGTTTCCAGCAACCCGATTCCTGCTCAGCCCATCCTTCCGTTCGCCGCCACCATTGGCAACGAGCCGCGTTGCATGGATTCGCACCCCGGCGCGTGCGTTGCGCCGTCGCGCCGGAGCTCAGGTGCGAGCCAGCCGCCACCAGATGCGGGTGAGGTCGATCGCCGCGCGCATGTATGAGCGGAGCGACACCTTGGAACCGCGGACGTCTTCCCACTGCGGCAGCGGGAACTCCAACATGCAGCGCTCGGGTCGGTCCGCGCCGTCGCGCCGCCGTCGCGCGAGCAGCCGCGCGAGGATCTCGACGTCGAAGATCCAGCGGCTCTTGAACGGCTGCTCGAACACCTCCGCCACCTCGGGCGACACGCGGAACATCTTCGCACCGCACTGCGTGTCGTAGACCGGGATGCGAAGGGCCAGCGACGCGGCGGTCGCGAACAGGCGTCCCGAAATGTGGCGGGCCGCATGACGCTCGATGTCGAAGCCGAGCAGCTTGACGCGCGCCCCGAGCACCATCAGGAGGTGCGGCCGCTCCTCGAGAACCTTCTGGAATTCGGTGATCAGCTCCAACGGCGTGGCGAGATCAGCGTCCCAGAAGGCGATGTACCGCGGCCGTGCTTTCAGCGCGCTCCGCAGGCCAGCCCGTACCGCCTCCGCCTTCCCGCGATTCGCGGGAAGCGGGAGCATCGCAGCGCGCGGTCCGATCTCGGCGCATAGCGACCGCAGCACGTCCACGGTTCTGTCGCGACTGCCGTCGTCGACGAAGATGACCCCGAGATCGGTGTGGCGCTCGAAGTAGGCGAGGATGTCCGCGCGCCGGAGCCGCTTCTCCTCGTTGTAGCAGGGGATGACGATTACCGCGCCGAG
>JANOCW010000317.1:0-4237 GCA_031412375.1 Gemmatimonadaceae bacterium
GCGGGTGAAGGTGCCGGCCGGCGAGTTCGACGCGGTCGTGATCCAGCCGATCATCAAGACGAAGGGCATTTTCTCCCAGGAAGGGGAGGCGCAGGTCTGGCTCTCCGATGATCCGAGCCGCATCATGCTGCAGATGAAATCGAAGCTGAAGATCGGGTCCATCAACCTGTACCTCAAATCGTACCGTCCGGGCACTCCGACGACCCGCAGTCGGTAACGACGCCGGAAGTCGACCTGTCCGCCGTGCGAACCGTTCCCATCGCACGGCGGCCCAACAAGGTCCGCGCCGAGGATGTCGCCACCCCTCCGGGTGCGGACCGATCCTTCGGCGCGTTTCTGCGTGCCCTCCCCGATGCGCTCGTCGCCCGTGATTTCCGCCGGGTCGTTGCCGCCATCGCCTCCGCCGCGCGCGCCCGACGTGCCGTGGTGGTCATGCTTGGCGGCCACGTGGTCAAGACCGGCCTCGCACCCCTCCTGCTCGATCTCATTCGGCGAGGCGTCATCACCCACATCGGGATGAACGGATCGGGTGCCATCCACGACTACGAGATGGCCCGGTTCGGAGCGACATCGGAGGATGTCGCGAGCGGATTGCGTGACGGCACCTTCGGCATGGCGGAGGAAACCGGCCGGGGGATGAATGACGCGATCACGGCCGGGATGGCGTCACGGCGCGGCATGGGTGAAGCCATCGGCCTGGCGCTCGCAAGCGAGCCGTCGCTCGCCCATGCCGAGCTCTCGCTGCTCCTGAACGCGCCGCGCCACGGCGTACCGGTGACTGTGCACGCCGCGCTCGGTGCCGAGATCATCCACCAGCATCCCGCCGCGAATGGGGCGGCCATCGGGGACACGAGCCACCGCGATTTCCGGCGACTGGCCGCCGCGCTCGCAGGCCTGAACGACGGCGGTGTCGTGCTGAACCTGGGTAGCGCCGTGATCATGCCCGAAGTCTTTCTGAAGGCGCTCACCATCGCGCGCAACCTGGGCAGCGGCCGGCCGACCGGGTTCGTCACCTGTGATTTCGACATGCAGCGCCATTACCGCCCGCGCGTCAACGTCGTCGAGCGTCCCACCCTCGATTCGGGGGCGGGCTTTCAGGTCACCGGGCACCACGAGCTGATGGTCCCACTCCTCGCCTGGTCGGTCGTCGAGGAGCTCGGCGACTGGGCTCCGCCCCCGAGCCCCCGATGACGAAGCTAGGGGGCGCCCCCGTGGCGTCCCCTCGCTTCGGCTGCGTTGCCTGCGTCCTGCCTTACATGCCCGAGCCCGACCACCGCTCACGCATCCGCCGCGCCGTCTCCGGACTGAAGATCCGGATCAGCACGTACACGATGAGTCCGAACAGGGCAATCTTGAGCGCGATGCCCAGAAGGCCCAGCAGGAGCCCGATGACCATCGGGAGAACGCTGAAGGCGAGGTTGAGCGCGAACAGGCCAAGCAGAGCGAAGAGCCCGATCGTGAATACGGTGCGTAGCATGCGTGTTCTCCGAAACATGTCCGGAAGGCCGTACGGCAGTGAGCGAGAGAGGTTTCAGGCAACTCCCGGACCGGTCGCCACGCTCGCGCAGTCCGCGCCGCCATGAGCGGCACTCTCTCTGCAGACGCGGTGATCATCGGCGGGGGTCTCATCGGATTGGCCTGTGCAGTCGCTCTCGCACGCGACGGTGCCACCGCGATCGTCCTCGACGACTCCCGCCCCGGAGCGGCGTCTCCCGCCGCCGCCGGAATGCTTGCGCCCTCGATCGACCGGACTCCGGGGCCGGCGAACGACTTCGCCACCTCCGCACGCGACGGCTACCCGACATTCGTCGACTGGCTCGAGGAGCAGACGGGCATCCACGTCGCCCTCAACACCGAGGGCATTCTTCAAGTCGCGCTCAGCGAGGCAGGGGTTCGAGGCCTGCAACGCGCGATGGCGCGGGACGGCAGCGCAGTCGCTCGATGGCTCGATGCAGCATCCCTTCGGGACCTCGAGCCCCCGCTCTCTCACGCCTTGGGAGCTGTGCTCCACCCACTCGACGGCGCGGTGGATACCGTAGCACTCCTGTCGGCGCTCAGGCACTTCTGTCGCGAGGCGTCCGGGATCACGACCGTATCCGTCGGTGCCGCAATGATCACGTCGACGGATTCAGTCACCGGCGTGCGTGCGAGCAACGGCACCGTGTATCAGGGGCGCCACATCGTCATCGCGTCCGGCGCATGGGCGCCCGGGATCGGAGGTCTCCCCCGGTCGCTCCCGATCACGCCGCTTCGCGGACAGATGCTCTCGTTCGACGGAAACCCGCTCCGCCACGTCGTGTTCGGACCGCGAGGCTACGTCGTTCCCCGTGCTGGATCGAGCACGACGGCAGGGCGATCGGCACAAACGCTCGTCGGAGCGACGAGCGAACGAGTCGACTTCGATGCCGGTACGACCCTGGCCGCCGCACACAGGCTTCACGCGGCGGGCGCCGAAATTCTTCCATCGCTCGCTGCGGCCACGCCGGATCGCCACTGGTCCGGATTGCGCCCGGTGACTCCGGACCTGCTGCCTGTCATCGGACGGGATCCGGATCATCCCGCCGTACTGTACGCGTGCGGACACTCGCGCAACGGAATCCTCATGGCTCCGCTCACCGGCGACTGCATCTCGGCGCTCGTGCGCGGTCTCGCAGCTCCATTCGATCTTCAGCCGTTCTCGATCGAGCGCTTCGCTCCGACCTGAGCACGCACGCGCCGGCCCGTGGCCGCAACCCTCGTTCGCGCCTTCGTCAACGCTACCGATCACCCAAGCCCATACGTACATTTCCGATCCGCACCCCTCTGCCCCTCCGAATGGCCGACACGCTGTATCAGATCCTGGGACGCCATCGCGCCGAGCCCCTGCCCGACCGCAAGCCGTCCTGGCTCAAGGTCCGGGCACCGGGAGGCCCCGGCTATTCGCGGCTCAAGCACCTCATGCGCGAGCTCGACCTCCACACGGTGTGTGAGGAGGCGCGCTGCCCGAATGTCGGCGAATGCTGGGACCACGGCACGGCGACCTTCATGATCCTCGGGGATGTGTGCACGCGGAATTGCGCGTACTGCGCCGTCTCGCACGGCCGCCCGCCACGCTACGACATGACCGAGCCGGACCGGGTTGGACGGGCGATCGGCGAGATGCGACTGCAGCACGCGGTGATCACGTCCGTGGACCGTGACGATCTCCCGGACTTCGGCGCGTGGGCCTTCGCCGAGACGATCCGTCAGATTCACGCGCGCGTCCCCGATTGCTCGGTCGAAGTGCTGGTGCCTGACTTCCAGGGGAACGAGGAGAGCATTCGCGCGGTGCTCGAGGCACGGCCCGAGATTTACAACCACAACACCGAAACCGTCCCTCGTCTCTTCCGGCGCGCGCGTCCCGGAGGCAGGTACCCGCGCGTGCTCGAGATATTTCGCGTGGCGAAGCGCATTGCCCCGGACATTCCGACGAAGACGGGCATCATCCTCGGGCTCGGTGAGACCATCGAGGAGGTCTTGCAGACGATGGGCGAGCTGCGCGAGGTAGACGTCGACATCCTGACGCTTGGCCAGTATCTGCGCCCCTCCGAGAAACACATGCCCCTCGACCGCTACGTCACCCCGGACGAGTTCCGCGCGTTGCGCGAGGCCGGAATGGCGATGGGCTACCGGCACGTCGAGGCGGGACCGCTCGTCCGCTCGAGTTATCATGCCTGGGAGCAGGTACAGGCCGCAGGCGTCTAGCCTCTCTCACGGTTCTTCCCGCATCGATGCGCCGCGGCGCGCGACCTCACGAGTAACTGCGAATGTCGAAGAAGAAGCACGATCCGAAGGAGCCTGGACTGCAACGCGGCCGGAAGCACGCCGCCTCCGATCAGGAGCTGAATCACGAGCTGCTCCGATCAATGCTCCTGCAGCGTCGTTTCGAGGAGCGCACGGCGGAAGCGTACGCCCTCGGAAAGATCGGGGGCTTCTGTCACCTGTACATTGGCCAGGAAGCCGTCGGCACCGGGGCGATCTCCGTGCTGCGCGAGGATGACTACATCATCACGACGTACCGCGATCACGGGCAGGCGCTCGCGCGCGGCATCACGCCCCGCGCCGTGATGGCCGAGCTCTATGGACGTGCCGATGGCTGCTCCGGAGGCAAGGGCGGCTCCATGCACCTCTTCGATCGCAGCCGCAACTTCCTCGGCGGCCACGGAATCGTCGGCGCACACATCGCCGTCGCGACCGGCGTCGGTTTCGCGATCAAGTA
>JANOCW010000318.1:0-13751 GCA_031412375.1 Gemmatimonadaceae bacterium
CACTCTCGAAGGAGGTACGTACCGTCGGCCAGGTGACGTTCGATGAGACACGAGTGCGGACGATCGCCCTCAAGGTCGACGGCTTCATTGAGCGGCTGATCGTGAACTCGACTGGCCAGGCGGTCGCCATCGGACAACCGCTCCTCACCATCTACTCGCCGATGCTGGTGACGGCGCAGGAGGAACTGCTCCTCGCCAGACGTCTCCAGAGTGACGTCTCCGCAGCCAGCGACGAGACGCGCCGGAGCGCGGACGACCTGCTGTCATCGGCGCGGCGCCGACTCGCCTACTGGGACATCCCCGCCGACGAGATCGGTGAGATCGAACGAAGCGGCGAGGTGCGGAAGACCCTCACGTTGCGCGCCCCGGTCGGCGGCTACGTTCTCGAGAAGAACGTGCGCGCGGGGCAGAAGGTCATGGCGGGCGAACCGCTCTACACGGTGGCCGACCTGAGCACGCTGTGGGTGGAGGGTGAAGTCTTCGAGCAGGACCTCTCCACCGTGCAGGTCGGCGGAAGCGTCGAGGCCAACTTTGCGGCGCTTCCCAATGCGAACCGCGCCGGCCGGATCTCCTACATCTATCCGACGCTGAAGCCCGAGACGCGTACGGTTCGCGTCCGGGTCGTGCTGACCAACTCAGATCTCACGCTCAAGCCAGGGATGTACGCCACGCTCCGGATCGCCGGACGCGAGCGCGCAAACGTCCTCACGGTTCCTCGCTCGGCGGTGCTCTCCACCGGAGAACGAAGCATCGTGTTCGTCCGCGAGGCGAATGGCGACCTCACGCCGCGCGAGGTAGCCCTCGGCACCTCGAGCACCGATCGCATCGAGGTGCTGCGAGGATTGTCGGCGGGGGAGACGGTCGTGGCGTCCGCCACGTTCCTCGTGGATGCCGAATCGAATCTTGGTACGGCGCTCGGCGGCATGGGGAACATGCCGGGCATGGAGATGACGACGCCGCCCAAGCCGCTGCCGCCGAAGGAGTAGCAATCATGCTCAAGCGCATCATCGAGTGGTCGGTCGCGAACAAGCTCATCGTGCTCCTCTTCACTCTTGCGGCAGTGGCCGGCGGAGTGTTCGCGGTGAGGAGCACGCCTCTCGAAGCGCTTCCGGATCTGTCCGATGTGCAGGTCATCGTGCAGGCGAACTACAGCGAGCAGGCGCCGCGCATTGTCGAGGATCAGGTCACGTACCCCATCGCGGCCGAGATGCTCAAGGTGCCGGGTGCGCGCACGGTGCGCGGATACTCGTTCTTCGGCGTCTCGTTCGTCTACATCATCTTCGAGGACGGCACTGATCTCTACTGGGCACGGTCGCGCGTGCTCGAATATCTGAACGGGGTGCAGGGCAAGCTCCCGGTCGCGGTGAAGCCGACCCTTGGGCCCGACGCCACCGGACTGGGGTGGGTGTATCAGTACGCGCTGGAAGACACGACCGGTCGCCTGAACCTGGCAGAGCTCCGCGGCCTCCAGGACTGGTATCTCCGATACGCCCTGACGGCCGTGCCCGGTGTGTCGGAGGTTGCGTCGGTCGGCGGTTTCGAGAAGCAGTACCAGGTAGACATCGACCCGGCGAAGCTCCTCGCGTACGGCATTCCCGTGACGAAGGTCATGAGCGCACTCCAGTCGGCAAACAACGATGTGGGTGCGATGACCATGGAACTGTCCGAGCGCGAGTACATGGTGCGCGGGCTCGGCTACCTCCGATCCATCGGCGATATCGAGAACGTCGTCGTTGGCGCGACGAGAGACGGTACGCCGATTCGTGTTGCGGAGCTTGGCGTCGTCACGGTCGGGCCGGCGATCCGCCGTGGCATCGCTGACCTCGACGGACGTGGGGACGCCGTCGGCGGCATCGTCGTCATGCGATTCGGCCAGAATGCGCTCACGACGATCAACAACGTGAAGGCCAGGCTTGCCGAAGCGCAGAAAGGGCTGCCGGCAGGGGTCGTCGTGCTACCCGTGTATGACCGTAGCGAGCTGATCGAGCAGGCGATCGAGACTCTCCAGGGAAAGCTGCTCGAGGAAGCGCTCATCGTCGCGCTGGTCTGCCTGCTGTTTCTTCTCCACGCGCGCTCGGCGCTCGTGGCGATCCTCACGCTCCCCATCGGCATCCTGATGGCGTTCATCGCCATGCGGTGGGTCGGTGTCGGTGCGGACATCATGTCGCTCGGCGGCATTGCCATTGCCATTGGTGCGATGATCGACGCCGCGATCGTGATGATCGAGAACATGCACAAGCACCTCGAGCGTGCGGTGCTGGCAAAGATGGGAGGGGAAAACAGCGATGCCCGGTCGTTCAATACGTCGAGCCTGACGACCGCGGAACGCTGGCGGGTGGTCGCTGAGAGCACGAAGGAAGTGGGACCGGCACTCTTCGTCTCGCTGCTCATCATCACCGTGTCCTTTCTACCCGTATTCACGCTCGGGGGACAGGAGGGTCGGCTCTTCAAGCCGCTCGCCTTCACCAAGACCTTCTCAATGGCGGCGGCAAGTCTCCTCTCGCTGACGCTCGTGCCGGTGACGATGGGCCTGTTTGTGCGCGGCAAGATGTACCGCGAGCGCGCGAATCCGCTGAACCGCGCCCTGATCCGCGTCTATCGCCCGGTGATCGACTTCGTGCTGGCGCGGCGCGGGCCGGTGATCATGGGCGCCATTGTTGTGCTCATCCTGACGTGGGTCCCGTGGACGCGGGTCGGCAGCGAGTTCATGCCACCGCTCGAGGAGGGGACGATTCTCTTCATGCCGACGACGCTTCCCGGCGTTCCGGTGGCTCGCGCGCGGGAGATTCTGCGGCAGCAGGACGCGATCCTCAAGGAGTTTCCCGAGGTCGCACACGTGTGGGGGAAGGCGGGGCGCGCCGAAACGGCGACAGATCCCGCCGGCCTCGACATGTTCGAGACGACGATCACGCTCAAGCCAAAACGCGAATGGCGGTCCGGCATGACCTACGATCGCCTCGTCGCCCAGATGGACTCGGCAGTCAAGATGCCGGGCGTGACCAACGCGTGGACGATGCCGATCAGGGGACGTATCGACATGCTGGCGACGGGGATTCGAACTCCCGTCGGCATCAAGATCTTCGGTCCCGATCTCGCGGAGCTCGAGCGGATCGGCAAGCAGATCGAGCAGGGAGTCCGGATGATCCCCGGGACACGAAGTGCGTTCGCCGAGCGCGCGGTGAGTGGATACTATCTGGACATCGACATCGATCGGGAAGCCGCGGCCCGGCACGGCGTGAACATCGCCGACGTCCAGGCCGTGATCGCCACGGCGATCGGCGGCATGACGATCACCCAGACCGTCGAGGGGCGTGAGCGGTACGGCGTGCGGCTGCGCTACCCGCAGGAGCTGCGTGACACCCCGGAGCGACTGGCATCGGTGCTCGTTCCGGTGAATCACGACGTCGGGGCCGGCGCGTCCGCCGCACAGAGCACGCCGGCAATGGGAGCAGGCGGGATGGGCGGATCGCCCATGGCGGCAGGCACTGCCCAGGTTCCCCTCGGCCAGTTCGCCACCATCAAGCAGGTGGCCGGTCCTATGGTCGTCCGGACAGAAGGCGCGATGCCGACGGCGTGGGTCTATGTGGATGTCGTTGGCCGTGACATCGGCGGCTACGTCGAGGACGCCCAGAAGATGGTGGCCGACATGATCACGCTGCAGCCCGGGTATTCCATCGTGTGGAGCGGCCAGTACGAGTACATGCAGCGCGCCGCGGCAACGATGCGGATCGTCATTCCCGCGACGCTCGCGCTCATCTTCCTCCTGCTCTACTTCAACTTCAAGAGCGTCGGCGAAACACTGATCGTCATGCTGTCGCTGCCCTTCGCGCTGGTCGGCGGCATCTGGTTCGTGTGGGCGCTCGGCTACAACTGGTCGGTGGCTGTGGCGATCGGCTTCATCGCGCTGGCCGGCGTGGCGGCGGAGACCGGGGTCGTGATGCTCATCTACCTCGATCATGCGTGGAAGGCGCAGCTCGTCGTGCGCGCCGCGGAAGGACGGCGACCAACGGTGCGCGATCTGTACGAGGCCGTGCTCGAGGGCGCGGTCGAGCGTGTCCGTCCCAAGATGATGACGGTGACGGCGATCATGGCCGGCCTGCTGCCAATCCTGTGGGGCAATGGTACCGGGGCGAGCGTCATGAAGCGGATCGCAGCGCCGATGGTGGGGGGGATGATCTCGAGCACCGTGCTGACGCTGGTGGTCATCCCGGCCGTGTACTCGCTATGGAAGGAGCGGGCGCTGCGCACGGCGGAGGCACGAGGGAATCCGTCGCCGTCAGTTCCCGCTCCGGCGGTGACGGATATCGCCGGCGCAAGAATCTGACAGAACGGGGTTGGGGGTTCCCAGTGCGTAGAGGATTCCCCGTGCTGTATGACTTCGTCATGCGATTCGCGGAGCGCGGACGCCTCGCCGAGTGGCGGCGCGACGGCGCGCGCACATTTCTCGATGTTCACGCCGTCCTCAGCGTGGCTTCAGCGTCAGGACCGATCTTTACGGCGCACGATTGTCGATCACCACGGAGGAGGAACTCATGGATTGGCTCTCGCAGAACTGGTTCTGGTTGCTGTTTGCCCTCCTGTTCTTTGCCATGCATCTCGGGCATGGAGGCCATGGCGGCCACCGAAATACGCGCGCACGTGACGAGATCGACGGCACCGCTCCTCGCGAGGCCGACGAGGCAGGGCGCCCCGCCGGACACCAACACTAGTGGAGGCACCATGCTCGACACCAAGCTCGTCACCTGGACCCTCGCGATTTGGGCTGGAGTCGCGTTCGTCATCTGCGTGCTCTATGGCCTTGTCACGCCCAGGAGCCTGCACATGACTTCGTTTCTCGAGCAGATCCTGCCGGGCTTCCAGTGGCTCACGTGGCCGGGGTTCGCAGTTGGTCTGCTCAAGAGCTTCCTGTACGGCGTGTTTGCCGGCGTGACCTTCTGCCCCATCTACAACGTCCTCCACCGTCGCCGAGCACTGCTCGCGGGCGCCGCGCACGGCTGAGTGTGTCGCGGCACCTCACGCTCACACCGCTCCGGCCGTCGGCGTTCCACCACCGGTGTGTATGAGCGGCCGACCGTCGAAGCGCTGAACACGGAGTGATGCCTGGGTCAAGTATCTCGAAACCGGAGCACCTGATGTACACGTCAATCGTCGTCCCGCTGGACGGCTCGGAGTTCGGGAAACGTGCGGTGCCCGTCGCACTCGCGCTGGCCCGACGCAGCCATGCGGCTGTGCACCTCGTGCACGTGCACGAGCCCATGGTGTCCGCCAGCGGCGGACCAAGGCACGATACGCGACTCCATAACGAGCTGCGGCAGGAAATGCGAAGGGAGCTCACCGCGGCTGCCGCGCAGCTCGCCCGGGAAACCTCCTTGCCGATCGATGCCGTTTTCCTCGACGGTCCGGTCGTTCCCATGCTTCAGGGTTATCTTGCCGACCGCGATCATGACCTCGTCGTCATGATGACGCACGGGCGGGGCGGGCTGAGTCGTGCGTGGCTGGGCAGCGTAGCGGACGGACTTGTCCGCCACGCACCAGTGCCGCTGCTGCTCGTACGACCAGGGGCGGAGTGGCCGGGCGATCTGGTCGAGCCGCTCTTCTGTCGCATCCTCGTTCCCCTCGACGGGTCGGCGATGGCGGACGAGGTGCTGGATCACGCTATCTCACTCAGTACGCCCGATGCGACGGTGTACACGCTGTTGACGGTCGTGGTACCCCTGCCGATGCTCGGCGGCATGTATCCAACCTCCGGCTTCGCCGACCGCTCGGATCTCGAGCAGCGGCATGAGGTGGCGCAATCGCATTTGACGGTGATGGCGAAGGAGCTGCGCGAGAGCGGCGCCCTCGTGGAGACAAGAGTCGTCACGCATCAGCAGCCGGCGCAGGGGATCCTCGACGCCGCGGAGGAGCAGCACGTCGATTCGATTGCGATGTCGACACACGGACGGGGTGCGGCATCGCGGCTTCTCCTCGGCAGTGTCGCCGACAAGGTCGTGCGTGGCGCCACCGTGCCGGTCCTCGTCTACCGGCCTGAGCCCGTTGCTGCTGAGCTGACCGGGAACGAGAGCCCGGGCGTTGCAGCAGCCACAGGCGCGACTGCAACGGGTTCGTCGCGTGCCGCTGACGGTAAACGAGTGGCATGATCGACGACGCCCTGACCCCGCCCTCGCGCGGAGGTCCGGCGCGCACCGTTCAGCACCGCATTCGCCAGCGCCTCGGCTCCGCCATCTCCGCTGATGGCGGGTGGCCGACAAGGCTGTACCGCCTTCGGCGAAGGATCGCGTGGGCAACGATCATTCTCCTGGTGGTCAGCATCCCGCTCGTGCTCTTCGCCCTCGTTGGGCTGCCGCACCTCTTTCGCGGCGGCCTCGTGCGGAACGTGACCGCGCGCGAGACTGGAGGAAACCGCCCGGGCGTCACATCGCTGCACTTCACGCCGGCGTTCGCGCTGCTCACGGGGGCACCGTTGACGTCGGGCAATGCTGTGAAAGTGCTGACCAATGGCGATGGCACGTTCTCGCCCCTCTGGTCAGATCTCCGCTCAGCCCGACGGTCGGTCACCGTGCAGATGTATTACGCCGGTCCGGGCGTGGTGGCGGACAGCGCCACGCGCATCCTTGCCGAGCGCGCTCGCGCGGGGGTGGACGTGTATTTCCTCTACGACGCCTTCGGCGCGCAGGACTTGCCGGCGCGCAACCTCGACACTCTTCGTTCGGCAGGGGTCCGCGTCGCCGCGCTCCGGCCGATACGCTGGTATAGCCTGGACCGTGCAAGCCACCGCTCACACGTCCGCGGCGTCATCATCGACGGTGCGGTCGCGTACACGGGGGGCTTCGGCCTCGACGACAAGTGGCTTGGTGTCGGACGGCGGCCGCGGGAGTGGCGGGAGACAAACGTCCGATTCACCGGACCGGCGGTCTCGCAGCTCCAGGCTGTGTTCGTCGCGCAGTGGGCCGAAGCAAGCGGCGAGCTGCTGACGGGCGAACGCTTTCTTCCTCTGGACGACCGGCCCGAGAGCACGGCGGGCGCCGTAACAGCGGCGGCGCTGGTCTACAGCCCACCACTCACCGGGAGCACGGCGGCGGAGCGTCTCTTCGCGCTCTCGATCGCGAGTGCCCAGCGGCGGCTCTACATTACCAATGCCTATTTCGTTCCCCACGCGGATTTCGTGCAGCTCCTGATCGAGGCGGCGCGCCGCGGCGTCGACGTGCGCATTCTGACCAACAGCGCCATGACCGATGTCAGGACCACTTGGCTTGCGGGTCGCAGCCGGTACGAGACCCTGCTCGCGGCCGGCGTGCGCATCTACGAGTACCAGCCGACGACGATGCATGCCAAGACGTTCGTCGTCGACGGCATCTGGTCGGCAGTCGGGACGATGAACTTCGACAACCGGTCGCTCGCGTACAACGACGAGGTGGCGCTCGTTGTGCTCGACAGCACCGTGGGTAGCAGCATGGAGTCGTTGTTTCTCGATGATCTGCAACGATCAGCGGAGATCCGACTCGTGACATTCCGGCAGCGCCCACTCAGGCAGCGTGTCCTGGAGCGTGCGGCGAGCGTGCTCGCAACACTCCTTTGAGGGCTGACCTCGGTAACGGCTAGTCGCTGTTACCGAGCGAGGCTCGGATGCTCTGGGCACTCCTGAGGTGGTCAACGACCACGGACCTCGTCTGCTCGAGGAGTGCCTTGAGCTCGCCATCCTGCGTGTTCGGGAGGAGCGTCTCCTCGATCACTCGAGCAGCACTTCGTGGTAGATCACCTCGTTCGCGATATAGGTGCGGTCGAAATCCGCACCGGTCTTCCCATCCATGGCGGCTCTCGCTCGCTCGCCTGCCTGCGTCTGCTGGTGGCTGACGGAGGTCTCCTCCTGGGTTACGCCAAGCTTGGTCACGAGCGCCGCCACTGCCGTGTTCACGCCGCCATGGTCAGTGATCATGCGCTGTGCGACTCCTTTATTTTTGCGTTGGTGGACGAGGTCGCGGCAAGCCGCCCAGCCTCGATGTCAGCGTTGTTGGCAGCGACGATGACTGCCGCGATTTGAGGGTCGGTCACAGCGCCGGACGCACGCGTCGTCTTGGCAGTCGCCGGGGAATCAACCGGCGTGGGTGCGGCCGTGTCAGCGGTACTCCTGTCGCGTCCACCTGCAGGCGCCAATCGCAGTGAGTGCTGCCAGCGACACACCGCACTTCAGGATCATTCTCATGACAGACTGCATCAGGGGCCTCGAGGGTTATCAATTGCCGATGGAACGCGTTCAGTAGTCGGGGCGAGCACGACGCGGGATTCGGGGACCAGGCAGCGGGTGTCACCGCGCGTCGATTCTATCCACCATGTCGTGCGCCTGCCGGACCGTGAGCAGATGCCGACCGAGGCTTGGCATCGCGTTCGACGGCCTGGAGGACGCGCTCCAGCCGAGCGCGAACCTCTTCCGCGACGGAACTGATCTCCGTGTTGCCGGTGAGCTGGAGAGCTTCGACAGGGTCCATCGCAGCAACGACGGACTGCCCAGGCTCGTCCGACGCATAGACGATGACATTGCAGGGGAGGAGGAGCCCGATGTCGCGCTCGGCCAGAAGTGCCCGGTGCGCCAGCGGCGGGTTGCAGGCACCGAGAATCACATAGGGCCGGAACTCGGCGTTCAGCTTCTTCTTCAGGGTGGCGGCGATGTCGATCTCCGACAGGATCCCAAAACCCTCCGCCGCGAGCGCCGCCTTCGTGCGCTCCACAGCGTCGCTGTAGCTCAGGCGTACGGTCGTTCCGATCCCGTACCGGCTGGTCTGCTCTACCATTGGAGTCGTCTCCTCGTTTGGGTCGGTGACCGCAGTGCGAAGGAAGAAGCATACCCTTGCGTTCCTGGTCGCGCCCCATGTGGCTACGTCGCGCCGAAGAATCGTCCTACCCCAGCCGATACGCCCATTGCGAGTGCGCCCCAGAAGGTCACCCTGAGGGCGCCCCGCCACATCACTGCCCCTCCGACGCGCGCGGCCAATGCGCCCAGCACCGCGAGCAGCACAAGCGCGCTGGCCGTGACGAGCACAGCCAACCGCGCCGGCGGCACCATGGCCGCAACCACGACGGGCAGGAGCGCGCCCACGGCGAACGTCACCGCCGAGGCGAGCGCCGCTTGAAGCGGCCGCGCCGCCGTAGCGTCCGAGAGCCCGAGCTCGTCTCGCGCGTGGGCGGCGAGCGCGTCCTTGGCCATGAGTTGCTCTGCGACTTGCGTAGCGAGAAGCGGCGTCAAGCCACGATCCGCGTAAATCGCTGCAAGTTCAGCCTGCTCCGTTGCGTAGTCCGACGCGAGCTCGCGACGCTCGCGTGCGAGATCCGCACCCTCGGTGTCGGCCTGCGAGCTGACGGAAACATACTCGCCCGCCGCCATCGACATGGCCCCGGCGACGAGGCCGGCGACGCCAGCCAGGAGAACCGCCGATTGTGAGGTGCCGGACGCAGCGACACCCACCACGAGACTGGCCGTCGAGATGAGACCATCATTCGCGCCCAGGACGGCGGCGCGCAGCCAGCCGATGTGTGCCGTTCTATGCCGCTCGAGGTGGCGCACCGAACCTCCGGAAACGAGGACCGACCAAGCTGCTCTCTCGATCATTGCATCGGCATGGGAGAATGCGTCGGGTTTTCCTGACGTCGCCCGGTTGTCTATTTCGCGCCGAGCACTCGCCGTCGCTTCGATGCCTCCACTCCGAGACGTCCGCACATGATATCGCAGAGCTTGAACACGTCGCCGTTGGCAAGGGCGTAATAGACGAACAGACCGTCCTTCCGCCGTGTCACGAAGCCCAGCGTGTGCAGGAGCTGGAGATGCTTGGAGAGGTTGGCCTGACCGAGCTCCGTCGCATCGGCGAGTTCCGTCACGGTCATCTCGCCCTCGCGAAGAGCAGTCAGGACCTGCAGCCGCACCGGCTCGGCCAGTGCCTTGAATCGTTCGGCGATGATCTCGAGGAGCTCGGGGGTCAGTGGTGTGCTGGCCATGCATGCCTCCGGTCGCGATGATGCAGTCGCGAGAACATTCGACTTCGTGAGTTCATGCCACGCGACGGTCGACGATGGCGGCGGGATCGCTGGGTCGTTGCTCTCGCTCCACCGGCTGCCCCGCTGACGCCCACGCGGCGAACCCACCGGTGAGATTGTTGACCGACGTGAATCCCTGTGCCTCAAGCACGCTGGCGGCGATCGCCGACCGCGCTCCGCTCTGGCAATGCACAATGATCGGAGTTGTCCGTGGCAGACCGCGGACGCGCTCCGCCAGATAACCCAAGGGGATGTGACGGGCCGCAGCGATGTGCCCGGCGTCCCATTCGGTCTGGCCGCGAACGTCGATGAGGACGATCGCATTCTCGCGGAGCCTCGCAGCAACTTCCTGCACGTCGATCTGCGGGACGGTCGCCGACGCGACCCCGATGGTCCCCGCCGCCACTACATCGCTTCCGAAATAGCCGCCGACCCGATCGAGGCCGATCATCGCGAGATCGTGAACGGCCTCATCGATTGCGCGGGCCAGGTCGTCGCCGACAATCAGATAGAGTGGGGCATCGTACGGCAGCAGCCATCCGGCCCATGTCGTGAACGCCTTGCCCAGTGGAATGTTGATCGTCCCCGGGATATGACGGAGCGCATATTCCGCTGCGCTCCGCGTGTCGACGACCACCGAACCGGCATTGATCAGTTCGTCCAGGCGTGACGCCGGCTGTCGCTCTGGACGCTGAAAACCGTGAAGGATCCGTGGTCCCTCCCTGTTGGTGCGTTTCATCTCGGCGAAGTAGTGGGGCGGCTCGGGCTGATCGGCCAGCACCGCCGCGACGAAGGCGTCCTCGTTGTCGATCCTCAGCCCCCAATTGCCAAGCTTCTCGTAGCCCAGGGTCGTCGATGGTACCGCGCCGAGCGACTTGCCGCACGCAGATCCGGCGCCGTGGCCGGGCCAGAGCTGCAGGTAGTCGGGAAGCTCGCTGAAGCGCCGGAGCGAGTGGAACAGTGTCCGGGCTCCGGCGACCATCGTGCCTTCGATCCCAGCTGCCTTCTCGAGGAGATCGGGCCGACCGACGTCTCCGACGAAGATGAAGTCGCCGGTGAAGACACCCATTGGCCTCGACGTCGCCGGTGTGTCCGTGATCATGAACGAGAGGTGCTCCGGCGTGTGACCCGGCGTGTGCAGGATGTCGATCCTGATGTTCCCGACCATGAACGAGTCGCCGTCGTGAAGGAGCCTCGCACGCGCGCTGCTTGCGAAAGCGTACTTCCAGTCTGCGTCGCCTTCGTCCGAGAGGAACAGCGTCGCGCCAGCGCGATCGGCGAGCTCGCGGCTCCCTGACACGAAGTCGGCATGAATGTGCGTCTCCGTGACGTGGGTGATGCGAAGCTTCTCTTCGGCCGCGGCGGCGAGGTTCTGGTCGATGTCACGGTTTGGATCGATCACCAGGGCCTCGCCGGTGGCAGCACAGCCGACGAGGTAGCTCGCCTGGGCGAGCTTCGTGTCGTAGAAGCGTTTCAGCAACATGGGAGGGCTCGCGGAGACGGTGTCGATACCGCGCGATGCAGGGCCGCGGCATTGCCGAAGGCAACCGCCGATAGCAGCGTTGCACGGTTCTGATAGAGGATCACCGCACCGAGGGCAAGGAGAAAAACGGCGAACCCGCGGCGCAGCGCGCGCGGTGAGACGAAGCGTATGAGCTGCATCCCCGCCAGAATACCGCCGATCGCCACGGCGGTGAAGGCGGTCAGGAACGTCCACGGAAGGTCGAACTGGCCTGCGTAGCCGAGCGCGCCGGACGCGGAGTTCATCGCTATCACCACGAGCGAGGTGCCGATGGCCTGCTTCATTGGCACGCGTGCGAGCAGGACAAGGGCCGGGACGATGAGAAAGCCTCCGCCGATCCCGACAATGCCCGTCAGCAATCCGATTCCGAGTGCAGTCATCGCGAGCACACCGGGGGATTGCGCCAAGGGTGGCGAATCGCTGCCGAGTTCATCGCGCAGCACGGCGCGGGTGCCCCGCAGCATCGAGAATGCGGCCCCGACCATCACGAGGCCGAGCAGAGTGAGCTGCACGCCGCCGCTAACGAATGCGGCCAGGCGCGCACCTGCGAACGATCCGATCATCGCAATCGACCCGAACATGATTGCCGTGCGTAGCTGCACGTTGCCCGAGCGCCAGTGCCCGATCGCGCCGACGAGGCTCGTCGTGCCGACGATGGGAAGACTCATCGCGATCGCCGGCTTCGCCGCGAAACCCAGGACGTAGACGAGTATCGGTACCGTGAGAATCGACCCCCCGGCTCCCAGGAGCCCGAGCGTCACGCCGATCAAGGCGGCAAGCAGGTAGCCGAGCAGGTCCATCGGAATCAGGAGCTCGCGCAGGCAGGTTTGTCGGCCGCTGTCGCCGCAGACACCGCTCGACCGAGGCCCGCAGGCGGCGCACCCGTCGTGAGGGCGCGCACCATCGCGCCGACGTCGCACGTCGCTGGACGGTTGTACGGGAGCCGAGCCAGCACCATCCCCATCGCGCAGATGTCGCTCACGCCAGCGAACACGAGCCCGCTGCCGATGATCGCCGGGACGATCGCGAACAGCGGATCGAAAGTAAGAGCGAGGATCCCGCCAGTCGCGGCGAGAGCGCCGGCGCCGATGCGAACCTGGCGCTCGAGGGACATTCTCGACGCGCCGCGCACGACCGGCAGCCCTGCGGTCAGCCAGCCATTCACACCCCCATCGAGAACGTGAAGGTTCGGCATGCCTGCGGTCCGAAGCGCACCTTCGGCCTTCCGGGCCCGCTGGCCGGACTGGCAGACCAGCACCACGGGTTCGGCGACGCTGGCGCGAATGTCATCGCCATGTTCGCCGAGGGTGTCCAGCGGAACGTTGTAGGCGCCCCGGATGTGGGCGGTCGTGTACTCGGCCGGCGTGCGAACATCCAGCAGCCGGATCTCGGGGTGGTCCCTGAGCAGGGTCGCGAGCTCGGCGGGCGCGATCACCGGGGACATCGGCGGATTCGTCATCGTGTGCATGGCTTCGCGTGAGCGAAATGGTGCGCGGCCGGGCCACGCGGTACGTTGTCAACTACACAACCATGCAGTAATGTAGTGACCTGATCCTGGCGCCGCAAGCCAGCAGCCGTGCCCGAGTAGAGGCACAGCTCGCCGGTTCACCCCGCCCGGTTGGCGTGTATGGGCGAGACCGGTTAGTCCGGAGTGCCCGGTCGTTCTTCTCCATCTTCATTCTCACGATCGGTCTCGGTTGCTCCCGCCGCAGCACCTGTTTCGGTGTGCCGGATCTTCCCACCCAGATTGGCCGTCCATCCCATGAGCCCCGACACGACGAGTGTGGCGACGATCGCGCTTCCCGCGATCCAGCGCGGCAGCGCACGGCGCCAATACGCGATGAGCGCGACAAGGGCCGCTGCTCCAAACACAGCGAAGGCGATTGTCGCGACGAGCGCAGCCTCTTCATGCGGCTCGACGGCATTCGTCTCCACTCCCACAACATGCTCGATCAGCTCCTCGGCCGGCTCGCCGGTCAGGAACACGATGAATGCTCCAACGGCAAGGATCACGGAGATTGCCAGCAAGAGCCTCGACAGCGCTGCATCCCGTCGGACAAAGGCAAGCGTGAACATGCCGAGTAGCCCAATTGCCCCGAGAACCGGGACATGGTTGAGCAGCAGGTGTAGATGCGCGGTGTTCAATGGCTCCTCCAGGCGAGTGAGTCGATCAGTCAGCATGGCGTTTCCGCTTCCACGTCCG
>JANOCW010000319.1:0-4089 GCA_031412375.1 Gemmatimonadaceae bacterium
ATGAACGCGACGATCCCCCACAGCAGTGGGGTCATCCGTGCTCAGCTCGGACGGTGGACGGTAGCGTGGCTATGCCGACGCTCCGCGAACGACCTTCGCCATGGAGACGATCTGGCCGACGTGGCGCTGGGTATGCTCGGCCGCATGGAAAAGAAGCCCGAGAACCGTCGACGGAAGCTGCGCCCGGCCAACCAGTCGCGGCTCGAGCAGCGCGCCGTCCGTGGTGCCACGCAGCTGCGCGAGTGCGCGCTCGACCGTTGCGGCAAACTCCGTCACCAGGTGATTGGCCGCCTCCGGAAGCCCATGCGGCGCGCTCTCGGCGAGTAGCGCTAGACGCTGCGCGATCGACAGGGCGTCTCCACGCGCGTAGGTGAAGAGCCGGTCGAGGGCACCGGCGGCGTGCCGGGTGTGGAATCCGACGGACGCTGCGCCACCGGGGCGCAACCAGAGCTGCTCCTCCGACAGCGACGGAACAACTGCGGCGACTTCCTCACGCGATTGCAGCAGGCTGTGGGCGACCGGCTGGAGAAACGGAGGAATGTCAGCGACGGGCCCACGAAGCCAGACCTCTGGCGGCGCCATGCCGAAGCGCTACACGCCCTGTTTGAGGTATCGCCCGATCACCCCAACGAAGCGATCGACATCGTCCATCGTGTTGTAGAAGTGCGGCGCGACACGGAGACCAGGGTTCGAACCGTTCGCAGGCCGCACCGTGACGACCATGCGCTCGTTCGCGGTGAGCGCGTCGCCGAGCCGGCGGGGGTCGAGCGCGCCGGGTTTGAAAATGACGATGGCCGCCGAGCGGTCGGGGGCGGGATCGGTCCAGAGATGGATCCCGTCGAGCTTGCGAAGCTCTTTCATCAGGTGACCCGACAGCGAGCGCGCGCGCTTCTCAATGACGTCGCGCCCGATCGAGCCTTGAAACCGGAGCGCCTCGACGACGGCGGCAATCGCCGCATCATCGCGCTGGCCTTCCGCTTCGAAGGTGCGAGAGATCCCGACCGCACCCCCATACACGCCGACGATCGTCGGAGCGATGCGGTCCTGCACGGCGCGATTGATGTACAGCACGCCTTTCTCCTTCGGACCGCACGGCCACTTGTGCATCGACCCCGTGAAGAAGTCGGGTCGCATCGTGCCGAGGTCGACGTCGATGACCCCGAACGCCTGTGCGCTGTCGACGAGTGAGAGGACACCGCGCTCGCGGGCGACGCGGCACAGGTCGGCCACGGGAAGCATGTCGCCCGAGTTGCTGCTCACGTAGGTCACGGCCAGCACTTTCGTCCGCGGTGTGAAGGCGCGCGTGAACAGGTCGACGTAGCCATCCGCACCGGGATGCGATGCGGGCGGCGCGACCGTGACGACCGTGAAGCCGAACCGCGCTGCCTTCTGCCGCCACGCGGCGAGATTGCTTGGGTGGTTGTCGGACGAGATGATGACCTCGTCGCCCGCGCCGAGGGTGAGCCCGCTCGAGACGAAGTTGTTTCCCTCGGTGGTGTTTCTCGTGATGACGATCTCTTCAGGCGACACGCGCAGTGCATCGGCGAGCAGCTTGCGCGCATCCTCGCGGCCCTGCATCAGCTTCGACCGCACTTCCGGCGACGGCATGACCTCGTAGGCGCGCGCGTTTCGCTCGATCGCCTCGAGCACCGGAAGCGGCATGGGGCAGAGGTTAGCCGCGTTGAAGAAGCCGACATCGCGCGGCACGAGAAACTTCGCGCGGACCTCGCGCCAGAATGCCTCATCGGGCTCGGCTGGGGTCGGGCGGAGCGGCGCGAGGGCGGATTCGAGATCGCCGCGCGACGTGCGTGTGCTCGCGAAGGCCAGGTCGGGGAGCAGCGCGGCCGACCCGGAGATGGCAAGCAGCCGGGCGAATTGGCGGCGAGAGAGTGCGGTCATTGGCGGTGATCCCAGAATGTTGGCGACCGGTCCGTGCGAGCCTCGATCGCGCCGGCGGCTCGACCGCGTGCGTGACGGGCATGCTTACAATGTGTGCCGAGCGGAGGATGAGGGGCAATGGTGCGTGTGCGGGTACATCCGAGCGGGGGGGGGAGCCAACGGGTGCTGTATGGCAGGGTTGGCATGCAGAACGCGATGAGGGCCTCATCGCGAGGCTAACGGGTGCGGTATGGCAGGGTTGCCATGCATGCTCCGGAAGAACCCCCCGCACTCGCGCAGCGGGATTGCCGAACCGTCGGTGCTCCGCCCAGACTTCCACCGTGCGGCTCGCGCCAGATGCCCCTGATGGGCGCCAAGCTGCGCGATCGCCCTGATCGTGCGAGTGCGACGGCAAACTCTCTGAGCAGGAGCGCCCCATGCCCAACTACACGCGCGGCGAGTTTCTTGGCCTGAGCGCGATCATCGCCGGTGGCGCCGCATTGCGCGGCACCCCGCTCGCGCGTTGGTTCGCGCAGGCGACACCACCGGCGCAGCAGCGCACGCTCGATCCTGATCTCATCGTCATCAACGCCCGCGTCCACACGATGGACCCGGCGCGGCCCACGGCCGAGGCGTTCGCGGTCAAGGGTGATCGGTTCATCGCGGTTGGATCGACGAGTGATGTCCGCAACCTCGCGATGCCGCGAACGCGCGTGATCGACGCCGGTCGCATGACGGTGACGCCGGGATTCATCGACACCCACTGTCACCAGAGCGGGATCGATGAGCTGTACGGAGTGAATACCGGCCTGCGCACCGTGGCGGCGATCCAGGACGCGGTGCGGCGGAAGGCGGCAACGACGCCCCCCGGGTTCTGGATCTCCGGCTTCATGTTCGATGACACGAAGCTCGATCGCCCGCTGCATCGACGCGACCTCGATGCGGCTACGACCAGGCATCCGGTCGTCATCGCGCACCGCGGCGGCCACACCTCGTGGTACAACTCCCTCGCGTTCGAGCTGGCGAAGGTGACGCGTGAGACGCCGGATCCCACGGACGGCCGTTTCTTCCGCGATGCGAACGGAGAGCACAATGGCCGGGTGGCCGAGCAGGCGCGAGGAGTGTTCGGGCGGGTGGGGCAGCGCGAGCAGTTCACGCCGGAGCAGCAGCGCGAGCGCGCGCGGGCGGGGATGCGCCATCTCTCCGAGCTGTTCACGGCGGCGGGACTCACGACGGTGCACAACGCCGGCACGTCGCTGTCGAACATTCGCGCCTATGACGACACCCGAAAGAACGGTGAGCTACGGCATCGCTCGTATCTCATGATCCGCGACAGTGGGGTCTTCACCGGACTCAAGGCGGCGGGCATCACCACCGGTTTTGGTGACGAGTGGGTGCGCATTGGTGGCGTGAAGTATGGGGCGGATGGATCGGCATCGGAGCGCACCATGCGCATGAGCACACCGTACGTCGGCACGACCGACTACGGCATCCTCACGATGACCCAGGAGGAGATCCACGCGGCGGTGGACGATGCGCACAGCAGCGGCTTCCAGGTCGGCATCCACGCGAACGGCGACGTGGCGATCGAGATGGTGCTCACCGCGTACGAGCGTGCGCTGGGGAAATGGCCGCGCCCCGATTGCCGTCACCGCATCGAGCACTGCTCGCTGGTCAATCCCGCAATCATAGAACGCATCCGGAAGCTCGGCGTCATCCCGACACCGTTCTGGACGTACGTCTACTTCCATGGAGAGAAGTGGGCGCAGTACGGGGAGGAAAAGATGCGCTGGATGTTCGCGCACCGATCGTTTCTCGACGCGGGCATCCGGGTGCCCGGTGCGTCGGACTATCGCCCGGGTCCCTTCGAGCCGCTGATGGCGATCCAGAGCATGGTGACGCGCACGGACTACGCGGGGCGGGTGTGGGGCGCGAACCAGCGCGTGACGGTGGACGAGGCAATCCGCATCGGCACGCTGCACGGGGCGTATGCGTCGTACGAGGAAGACATCAAGGGGTCGATCACGGCGGGAAAGCTCGCGGATTTCGTGGTGCTCGAGCGGGATCCGCACGAGGGTGAGCCGTATCTGATCAAGGATATCAAGGTGGCGAGGACGGTCGTTGGTGGGCGGACGATGTACCCTAAGGGCGAGAGCTAACGATCACCGACGAGCGCGTGACCACGCCGTCGCCGTGTCTGGCGACGTAGCG
>JANOCW010000320.1:0-32329 GCA_031412375.1 Gemmatimonadaceae bacterium
GGACCGTGTTTCTTACACGCGATGCCCAACCTGTTGGCGGCGCTTTCGACGCGCCTCGATCCGGCCCGCCTTCGTCGCGCTGAGCCGATCGCTCCATACACCACATTTCGGATCGGCGGTCCCGCGGACGTCATGTTCGAGGCCCGGACCGCTGACGAGCTCGCGGCCGCGGTGCTCTCCGCCCGGGAACTCGACGTCCCGTATTTCGTTCTCGGACTCGGCGCCAACATCCTGGTCGGCGACAAGGGCTTTCGCGGACTGCTGATTCGCAATGCCGCGAAGCACTATCGCTTTGAGGAGACCGGGCGGCTGTGGGTGGAGAGCGGCGCCGTCATCGCCGACCTGATCAAGGAAGCCGTGCATCGCGGGTGGTCGGGACTGGAGCACTACGTCGGGATCCCCAGCACGGCGGGCGGCGCCGTGTGGCAGAATCTCCACTTTCTGTCGCCCGCACCGGAACGCGCGCGCACGATGTTCATCGAGGAGGTTTTCGAGACGTGCGAGATTCTCTCGGAGGAGGGCAATCGCAGGACCGTCGACAAGGCCTACATGCGGTTCGGCTACGACACGAGCGTGCTGCACAGCCGGCGAGATATTGCGCTCGCGGTGACGTTCCAGCTCGAGCGTGGCGATGTCGATGTCATGCAGCGCGTCATGCAGGAGAACCTCAGCTGGCGCGGGAGTCGACATCCGTGGCTCGAGTACCACCCGAGTGCGGGGTCGATCTTCAAGAAGATCGAAGGCGTGGGGGCTGGTCGATTGATCGATCAGTGCGGGCTCAAGGGATTTCGCCACGGCGATGCGCAGATCTCGCACATGCATGCGAACATCCTGCTCAACCTCGGGCGGGCGAAGGCATCGGAGGTGCGCGAGCTCATCCGGATCGCCCAGGCGGCGGTGGAGGAGAAGTTCGGCCATCGGCTCCAGCCGGAGATCGGGTTCATCGGGGAATTCTGAGTGGCGGCGGAGGCGGCTAGCTACTATCGTTGTAGTAGCTGGACACTCCTCCTTTGGTCCCTGCGATGCTCACCGATCGTGAACTCGATGTGATGGCGGTGCTCTGGGACCGCGGCGCGGCGACTGTCGCCGAAGTCCAGGACCAGATCGAGGACGCCCTCGCCTACACGACGGTGCTCACGGTCCTCCGGACGCTCGAGGCCAAGGGGCACGTCGGGCACGAGATCGCGGGACGCGCCTACACCTACTTTCCTCGCACCGTTCGGCGCGACGCGGCGCGTGCCGCGCTCCTTCACGTACTCGACACCGTCTTCGACGGAGCGGCCGACCGCCTCGTCATCCGTTTGCTCACCGACCAGCGGCTGAGCGCGGAGCAGCTCAAGCGTATCCGTGACGAAGCCGACCGTCGCCTGCGGGAGCTGCAGCGCCCCACGGCGTGACCCAACCGCGGCCGGGCTACTAGTCGGCTAGTTCTGCCGCTTCCGTGAGTCTCGTCCACTCGGCAAGCGCCTTGTCGAGGGACGCTCGGAGCTTGTCGAGCTGCGCCCCCAGGGCATGCGCTCGCTGGGGACCGGATGCAGTCGTGTAGAGCGCCGGATCCTCGAGCTCCGCGCTGAGCGCAGACACCTGCTGCTCGAGCGTCGCGATGCGCTTCTCCGAGTCTTCAACCGCGACTCGTGCGCGACGTGCCCCACTCTTGTCCTTGGTGTCGCGCGATCGCGCCGGCTCCTGACGCGTGCGCTTGCGCTCCTGGACCCGGCGAAGCGCCTCCTCTTCGGATGCGCGCACCGACGCCGCATGCGCACGCTCCTGGCTGACCGCCTCCCACTCGCCAAAGCTCCCTTCGAACTCGGTGATGTGCCGCTCATGCAGCACCCACACCCGCGTCGCGAGCGCGCGCAACAGCGCGCGATCGTGGCTCACGATGAGGACGGTGCCCTCGTAGGCCTCCATCGCATCCTCGATCGCCTCGATCGATTCCACGTCGAGGTGGTTCGTCGGCTCATCGAGAATGAGCAGGTTCGCGCCCGACAACATCATCATCGCGAGTGCCACGCGGGCGCGCTCCCCGCCTGACAGCGTCTCGGCGCGACGCATGACCTCATCACCCGAAAAGCCGAAGCGGCCGAGATGACCCTGGATTTGCCCTCGGCCCCACGTCGGCCGCAGCTCCTCGATGATCTCGTAGAGCGTCTTCCCGAGTGGCACCTGCGTCATGTCCTGCCGATAGTAAGCGGCGGTGATCGAGCCACCCAGGCGCAGCTCGCCCGACGCGGGCGACAGCTCCCCCATCAGCGTCTTCAGCAGGGTCGACTTGCCGGCACCGTTGGGCCCGATGAAGCCCAGCACATCTCCCCGAGCGACATACCCCGTGAACTTGTCGACCAGCATTCGATCGGCCACGGTGACGCGAGCGTCCTTGGCGACCACCACCTGATCTCCGCCGCGTTCCCTCGGCTCGAAGCGGAGTGCCATCGTCCCGTCGCTGCCGGGTGGCGCGCTCAAACGGGGCAGGCGCGACAGCAGCTTCCGACGACCCTTCGCCTGCTTGGTGTTCTGGCCGGCGAGGTTCCGGCGGATGTAATCCTCCTGATTGGAGATCACCTTCCGCTGCTTGTCGAAGGCCCGCTGCTGCGCGAGCATGTTTTCCTGGCGCTGCACGATGAACGACTCGTAGCCGCCGTTGTAGGCCGTGGCGGTCGTTCCCTCGAAGTGAAGCACGTGGTCGACGACGTTGGCGAGAAACGCACGATCGTGGCTGATCACGACGATCGTCCGGTCGCTCTCGCGGAGGTACTGTTCGAGCCACTGCGTGGTGTCGAGATCGAGATGGTTCGTCGGTTCGTCGAGCAGCAGGACATCGGCGGGGCTCACGAGCTGTGATGCGAGCCCGACGCGCCCGCGTTCGCCGCCGCTCAGTCGCTCCAGGGGTCTCGTCCGTGCCTCCTCCGGATCGAAGCCGAGGCCGTGCAGTACGGCATCGACCTTCGGCGCATAGGTGTAGCCCCCTTCACGATCGAAGCGCTCGAGGTCGCGATCGTACCGTTCCAGGATCTTCGGCGTCACGCGTTCGCCGTGCTCGGCCAGCTCGACGGCCTGGCGCGCGAGCGACTGCTCGAGCTCGAACAGGCCGGCGAACGGCGCGGCAGCGGCTTCCCAGACCGTCGCTGCTTCGCCGAAATCTCGATGCTGCTCGAGCAGCGCAGTGCGCAGTCCCGGCTGCCGGGCCACCGTGCCTTTCGTCGGCGTGAGCGTGCCCGTGAGCAGCCGGAACAGTGTCGTCTTCCCGGTGCCGTTGCGGCCGATGATCCCCCACCGATCACCCGCGCCGATCGTGAACGTGATGTTCTCGAACACGGTTGTGCTCCCGAACTCGACGCCGGCAGCCGATACGAAGAGCTGGCTCATCGGGGGGTCGCTCCTGACCGGCGGGCAGCGGGCGTGCTCACGTACGCATCCACTCCAGCCACGTCTCCTCGGCGGTGCCGACCGTCAGTCGGTTGGCGGCTCGGACAAGCGGCTGCTGGAGCAGCAGCGGCTCGTCGGCCAGGCGCTCCACCCACCGATCGTCGGTGAGCCGGGCGTGGGCAAGGCCGAGCTCCGCGTAGCGGCGCGAGGTGCGATCGATGAGGGCACCGACGCCGAACTTCTGCGCAAACCGCAGGAGCTCGCCCTTCGATGCGGCGCGTTCGTTCAGGTCCACGAAGTGGGTCTTCACTCGGCGCTCGGCGAAGAAGCGGAGGGCCTTTCTCGTTTCCGCGTTCTTCCGCGTTCCGAAGATCTGAACTTCCATTCCCCCCGCCACCTCGCATACCTTGCCATCGCCTGACGGGCGGCACAGTGCGCCCGATCCGTGAATATTCCTGCCGTTTCGCTCGCCGCGAGCGGCTGCCCGCACCTAATGTATCGGGTGACCACGCCTCCGTACGTTCCCGCCTGGTGGATTCCGGGCGCTCACCTTCGCACGCTCTGGGGAAAGCTCGTGCGTCGAGTCGCGGACGCACCGACTCGCGCAGTTCGCTGGGAACTGCCGGACGGAGATTTTCTCGATCTCTGGCGCGTCGACGCACCCGCAGGACGTCCACGACTGGTCCTGCTGCACGGCCTCGAGGGGGGATCCCGCTCTCATTACGCCCGCGGGATTCTCGCGGAGGCTCATCGTCGGGGGTGGGGCGCCGATCTCCTGATCTTTCGCTCGTGCGGCAGCGAGATCAATCGTGCACCGCGCTTCTACCACTCGGGGGAGACCACCGACCTCGCGTTCGCGGTCGATCGGCTGATCGACGAGTTCCCCGGCAGCCCCTTCTTCCTGGCCGGGGTTTCGCTCGGGGGGAACGTGCTCCTCAAGTTTCTCGGCGAGCGTGGTGCGAATCTCCGTCCGGAGATTCACGCGGCGGTTGCCGTCTCGGTCCCGTTCGATCTGGGACGTTCATCCCTGCACATTGACCGCGGCTTCTCGCGTCTGTACCAGGCGACCTTCCTTCGCTCGCTCCGTCGCAAGGCTGCGCTCAAGCAGATGGCCTTTCCGCAGCAGCTCACTGCATCCGATCTCGATGAGCTGCGCACGCTGTATGCGTTCGATGACGCCGTGACCGCGCCGCTGCATGGCTTCATCGATGCGGACGACTACTACACGCAGTCGAGCGCGATCGGTTGGCTTTCCTCCATCCGTGTTTCGTCGCTGCTGCTGAGTGCCGTGGACGATCCCTTTCTTCCGAAGGACGTGCTCGAGGATGTCGACGTCATCGCCCGGTCGAATCCCCACCTGCAGGTGGAATTCGTCGCGAAGGGAGGGCATGTTGGGTTCATCGGAGGACGCGTTCCCTGGCGCCCCATCTACTACGCCGAGCTCCGAATGCTGGACTATTTTTCGAGGCAGCTGGACCTGGCTGTGAGGCGGGACGAGCCGTCACCCGTCAGGCGCAAGGCTGGTTGAGCAAGTCGTTGACACCCTGACGCGCCCGATGGCGCAGGAATAGGGATGGAGAGATGGATCGGGTTGGCCGCTTCGACTTTCGTGGTCGCCGTATTCGCGGCCGCATGTGCGTCCAGCGGCTCTGCGAACAACGAGGTCGTGTTGCCGGCGGGATCGGTCGATGCGAAGGCGCGCCTGAACAGCTCGTCGCGACACGGTGAGTGGGTGATGATCCAGGCAGCCCCCACGGACAGCATCCGTGCGTGGGTCGTGTATCCGGAGCGCAGCGACAAGGCTCCCGTGGTCGTGGTCATCCATGAGATCTACGGGCTGACGCCATGGATCCGCGGCGTGGCGGACCAGCTCGCGGCTGATGGCTTCATCGCGATCGCGCCTGACCTGATGACGTCCAAGGGTCTTGCCGGGACGCCTGAGGATGGGCCATCCCCTGACGAGGCGAGCGCCGTGATTCGCACCCTCGCTCCGCAGGATGTGCAGCGTCATATCGATGCCACCGCCCGCTATGGAATGTCGCTCCCGGCCGCGAGCCAGAAGTATGGGGTGGTTGGGTTCTGCTGGGGAGGAACCACTTCCTTTGCGCATGCGCTGCATGCCCCGGGGCTTGGCGCTGCCGTTGTGTACTACGGTTCTACACCTCGAAGTGCTGATTTTGCCGCCATTCGGGCGCCAGTATTAGGACTCTATGGCGGCGATGATAACCGGGTGAATGGGACGATTCCCGCTGCTGATTCCGGGATGCGCGCTGCCGGCAAGAGCTACGAGTCGCGCGTGTTTCCCGGAGCGGGCCACGGATTCCTCCGTGCGCAGGCCGACACCGTTCGCGGCGCCGCGAACGTGATGGCCAGCAAGGACGCCTGGCCGGCAACGATCGCGTTCTTCCGGAAGTATCTCGGATCGTAGCTCTGATTTCTCCGAACCTGTTCATCCAATTCTGATGGCGCTGCTGCTGCTTTCGACATTGCTGCTGGGCCTGATGCTTGGTGTCTTCGCCATGCTGGCGGGTGTCGAGCGGCAGTCGAAATCATCCGATACCGGAATGCTGTCAACTCCGCTCGTGTCGCGAGAAAGTCTCGCTGCGGCATCCAGCGAGATTTCGGCGCGCTTTCACATTCCCGTCGTGGCCGCCTTCGCGACGACGTTCGGTGCAGTGGGCTACCTGCTCTCACGGTATTCCAGGCTCCACCTCGCCTGGCTCCTCCTGATTGCCTCGATCGCGGGCGCGGCGGCCGTGGCGGCAGCCGTCGTGCTGATTACCCGCTGGGCAATCCCCTCGGCCCGACGCGATGTGCCTGACGAGCGATACCTGTTTCAGGGAATGTTCGCGCGGGTTACGGATCCGATCGGCCCTGCGGAGATGGGGCGCATCGCCCTCGAGCTCGGAGGAACGGTGCATGCCGTGGGAGCGGTGAGTCTCGCCGGCGATTCCATCGAGCGCGGCACGGAAGTGGTGATCGAACGGATCGAGGGCGAGACCGCGTTCGTCGAGCCGTGGAGCGCTGTCGAACGTCGGTTGTAGGTGCTCGACGGGCAGCGCCGCCCTGCAGGCGCAGAGCTGGTTCGGACAGGAGAGACATGTCGGACAGCGTCATCTTCGTCGTGGCCTTCGGGGGCTTGTTCGTGCTCCGCATCATCGCGGCTACGCTCGTCTTCCTCTGGATTCTTCCCGAGGGCGATCGCTGTCCCAACTGTGATGCCGTGACGATTCGCGTGCAATCCGCGGGGTGGAACCGGCTCATGCCGTGGTTTCGGACGAGCTGGTGCTACGAGTGCGGGTGGGACGGGCTTCTCCGGCACCCAGCGCCAGCACCGCCGGTCGCCGGCATAGGGTCGCCGAATCCACACCCTCCTCCATCGCCGGCCAAGGATCGCCGGCGCTGACTCAGCGTCGAAACTCGCCCGCGGTCGAGTCACCGGCGCTCATCACATAGAGCCTGAGCCAGTCGGGCCAGTTGCCGCTCAACTCGAAGAAGTCGTCGAAATACTGGAGGCCCGCGCTCTCCATTTCATCGATCAGATCAGTGAGGGTGCTTTCGCCCGGCAGCGGCCCGATGGCAATGAGGTCGCCCTCCATCCGGAACTCATCATCGGTGAGGTTGAGTCGTTCATCGAACGCGGCGCGGGTCAGCCCGATTCGCTCGAACGCGGTCTTGCGGACGAAGAGCGTCGGGGCGAGCGGTGGCACTTCGAGCGGCATGCAAGCTCCTGGCAAGGCGGGGATGGTCCGTCGGCTTGGCTTTTGGCAGGAGAGGAGAATGCTATCGCTCGCGTACGGACGGTAGCGCAGACGCCGCTCCTGCTTCGCAGCCTGACTGCATACCTTTCCGAGCATGCAGCGCGATCCATCCCCGAATCCGGTCGAACGCCACTTCGACGTGCTCGTCGTCGGAGCCGGTCATGCAGGCACCGAGGCGGCCGTTGCCGCGGCTCGTCTCGGGGCGAGCGTCGGCATCATCACCAGCTCGCTCGAGACCATCGGGCAGATGTCGTGCAACCCCGCGATCGGTGGCGTTGCGAAAGGAACCGTCGTTCGGGAAGTCGATGCCCTTGGCGGCATCATGGGCCGGGCAACCGACCTTGCCACGCTGCAGTTTCGTATGCTGAATCGAGGCAAGGGACCTGCCGTGTGGGCGCCCCGGGCACAGTGCGATCGTGGGCTCTATCGTCGTGCGGTTCGCACACTGCTCGAGCAGCATGCAACGCTCCACACCATCCAGGGGACGGTCGCGCGACTGATCCTTGACGAGGACAACGCGCGCGTTCAGGGTGTCGTGACGCTCGAGGGCCGTCGCTTCGGCGCCCATGCGATCGTGATCACGACCGGCACGTTCCTGCGCGGCCGTATTCATATCGGCACGGACACGCGCATCGGCGGTGGCCGGGCGGGGGAGCTGGCATCCGTCGACCTCGCAGAACAGCTCGAGCTGCTCGGCCTGACGGTCAGCCGGTTCAAGACCGGCACGCCGCCACGTATCGACGGCCGCTCTGTCGACTTTACGGCGCTGCAGCGGCAGGACAGTGAGATCGGCGAGTTCGATTACTCCTGGTCGCACTTCTGGCGATCTCCACGAGCTTTTGGGCCGACATCCCGACACCCGGCACAACTCCCGTGCTGGATCACCTCCATCGGTCCCGACGCGAAGGCGATCATCACTGACAACATCGGGCGCTCGGCGATGTACGGCGGTGCCATCGCGTCGCGCGGCCCGCGCTACTGTCCGTCCGTCGAGGACAAGATCGTCAAGTTTCCAGCCGCCGAGCGGCACCAGCTCTTCCTGGAGCCGGAAGGACACGATACGGCGGAGATGTACGTGAATGGGCTGTCAACGTCGTTGCCTGCCACGGTACAGCTGGAGGTTCTGCGGACGGTGCCGGGACTCGCTGATGTGCGAATGACGCGTGCCGGGTATGCCATCGAGTACGATTATTATCCACCCACTCAGCTCGACGCCACGCTCCAGGTCAGGGCGCTGCGCGGGCTCTACTTTGCCGGGCAGATCAACGGAACGACCGGATACGAGGAGGCGGCGGGGCAGGGAGTCGTCGCAGGACTGAATGCGGCGCTCGCGGTGCAGGAGCGCCCTCCCGTCGTTCTGGGACGGGAGACATCCTACATCGCCGTGCTCATCGACGATCTGGTCACGCGAGGCGTGGACGAGCCGTACCGGCTGTTCACCTCGCGGTCGGAGTTCCGCCTGACCGTGCGTCAGGATAATGCCCTGCGCCGTCTCTCTGCGATCGGCATGACGCTCGGTCTATACGGTGCGGACGAGCGCGACGTGATCTCGCAGCGCCTCGATGCCGAGGATCGCGCTGTCGCGCTCGCGAATGCCACCAGCATTACGCCCGAGCTTGCAGCACCCGTGTTGAGCGGTGTCGGCAGCGCACCGCTCGCACACGCCGTGAAGCTGGCCGACCTTGCGAAGCGTCAGGGCGTCGCGCTGCTGGACCTGTTTCGTGCGGTGGGTGTGGGCACCGAGCTTCCAGCCGATGCCGTCGTGACGAGCGAGCTGGAGATGAAATATGCCGGCTACTTCGATCGCGAGCGTGTCCAGGCGGAGCGGATGCGCAAGCTCGGCGATTTCGCCCTCGCTGCGGACCTGCCGTACCTGGAGATGCGGTCGCTGTCGTTCGAAGCGCGCCAGAAACTCCTCGCCGCGAAACCAGCGACTCTCGCGCAGGCCTCGCGCCTCTCGGGCGTGAGTCCGAGCGACCTGCAGAACCTGGTAATCGAAGTCGAGCGTGGCCGGCGACGACCCGTCGCGCTCACGACAGCCGAGCATTCATCGGACGTGGGCGAAGCGTGACAATCGGACGAACTCGCCACACGAGCGATACCACAGCCGGCGTTGTTTGGTAACATAACGCATACAAACAATACGCTGGTATTCGCTGGCCCCAGCGTATGAATAGTATCACGTTGTATTTAAAGCAGATTCGGTTTTCGGTCGAGCATAGCCGGCGAAGGCCTGTTATCCAGGGCTCGACATCGGGTTCCTCGATCAGCGTGAGCCGAGGCTGCCCTGGGAAATGATTTCGAGATCTGGATAACGGGGAGCGACCAGCGAGCAGCAACAGCGGTGAACGGATCGAGCGGACGGGGCGGATCAGAACGGATCTGTTCGGGCCGGAGCTCACCATCATCCCGCCCGTCGGTCTCGCGGGGATGATTCGTTGGCCCGAGAGGTGTATCGGTCGTGATCCGTTTGACCCGTTCAATCCGCTCCCCTGGCTGTTGCCCTTGGTGAGGAGTCCTGCCAACGAGCGAGAATCCGATCGCCATCTGGGTGGCAGTTCACTACCACCCGCACGGTAGCTTTTTGCGTCATAATAGCGACTCAAAGGGGGCATAATAGACGCATTATCAGCGTATGGCGTGTTCATGCATGATATCCGTCCGCTAGTTCGCATCGTATCGCCACCGACCTGAGGAGGGTGCCCTCATCGAGATTGTTC
Organism: Gemmatimonadaceae bacterium; assembly: GCA_031412375.1. Classification (GTDB taxonomy): domain Bacteria; phylum Gemmatimonadota; class Gemmatimonadetes; order Gemmatimonadales; family Gemmatimonadaceae; genus JANPKQ01. The sequence goes on from JANOCW010000320.1 coordinate 9,848, forward strand.
CACGTGGAACATTCAGACTCTCTTGTTTCGACCCGCGAGCATATATTCCGCGCGTCACCCAAGCGAAGAGGGTCCGTGGCACGTGTGATAGCGATCGCGAACCAGAAGGGAGGAGTCGGCAAGACGACCACGGCGGTCAATCTCGCTGCCAGCCTCGCGGTTGCCGAGCAGCGAATTCTGCTCGTCGACGGGGATCCCCAGGGAAACGCGACGAGCGGAATAGGCATCGAGAAGGAACGAGTCGGAGCAACAACCTACGAAGTCCTGCTCGGGAATGCCGATGCCGAAAACGCGATCGTCCGGAGCGTCCAGTTCAAGAACCTCGACGTCATGCCCGCGACACCTGATCTCGCCGGCGCCGAGGTCGAGTTGGTCGATCGTCCGGAGCGCGAGCGCCGAATGCGCGAAGCGCTGGGTCAGGTGCGGGACCAATACGACTATGTCCTCATTGATTGCCCGCCATCGCTAGGCCTCATTACGGTCAACATGCTGGCCGCCGCGGACGCGCTGCTAATCCCCCTTCAATGTGAGTACTACGCTCTCGAGGGGTTGTCGCAGCTCCTGAACACCGTCCATCTCGTCCAGCGAGGCATCAACGAGACGCTGGGCATCGACGGCGTGCTGCTGACGATGTACGACGCGCGGCTCAACCTTTCACGACAGGTAGCCGCCGACGCCAGGGAGTATTTCGGCGCAAAGGTCTTCGAGAGCATCGTTCCCCGGAACGTCCGACTTGCCGAGGCGCCCAGCTTTGGCAAGCCGATCATCCTGTATGACGTGGCATCGATCGGCGCCCAGGCCTACATGAACGTCGCCAAGGAGCTGCTCGCCCGTCACGCCCGCGGGGACGGCATCGAAACAGGACTCGTCCTCCAGCGGTAGCACGACGTCCGCGAGCCCAGGCCTCCGCGGCGTTGCATTCACCACGACCTCCGGCAAGCCCATGACTGCTGAGAAACCACGCCGCCTCGGCCGAGGGCTCGAAGCGCTCCTCGGAGCGTCCACGATTGCTTCGCCGGGAACCGTCGCCGAAGCGAAGGCGCGTGGAGACCTGCAGCGAATCAGTCTCCGGGATATCCGGCCAAATCCCTACCAGCCGCGGCGCACCTTCAACGAGGAGGATCTCGCCGACCTTGAATCCAGCCTTCGCGCAAACGGATTGCTCCAGCCGGTCACGGTGCGACCTGCCGCTGGCGGGGGATTCGAGCTCGTCGCCGGAGAACGACGACTGCGTGCGGCGAGTCGCCTGGGGTGGACGGAAATCCCGGCGCTCATCCGTCAGGTGGACGACCGGGCACTGCTCACGCTCGCACTGGTCGAGAACCTTCAACGGGCAGACCTCAATCCACTCGAGGAGGCGGAAGGCTATCAGCGACTGATCGAGGAGTTCGACTTGACACAGCAACAGGTCGCCGACGTGGTCGGCAAGGACCGCTCAACAGTCGCTAACATGTTGCGCTTGTTGAGCTTACCAGCATCGGTCCGACGCCTCGTCCAGGATGGGAAGATTACCCTTGGGCACGCGCGTGCCCTGCTGGCCCTCGGCGATGAGGGCGCAATCATCGACCTCGCACGCCGGATCGTCAGCGAAGGGCTCACCGTTCGCGACGTCGAGCGGAACGCCCGCGAACGGAGCCCGGAAAAGCGTCCTCCCCGGACGCGTGCCCAGCGCCCGGTCGGCGGGACACCCATTACGAGACGAATGGAGGATGATCTTCGTCGTCATCTGCAGACCGACGTCAGCGTAACGGTGACCGAAGGGGAACGGGGCACGATCTCGATCTCCTTCTACTCGGCGGACGACCTCGAGCGAGTGCTCGACCTGGTGCTCGGACCGACACGGGAGCAGATGTGACGAATCCACAACCGAACGAAACGCGCGGCTACGGCAACATCTACACGCCGCACGCGGGTTCGATGATCATCCAGGTACAGCGCGAAGGTGGGCTGGCGAACCGCACCATCGTCCTGGGCACGCGGCAGGTGAAGCTCCTCAGGTTCTTCATGTCGCGGATCGGCCGGTTGGTGCTCGGTCTGCTCGCGGCGAGCTGGGCGTTCTTCGCGTTTCAGAGCGTTCGGGTTCCAGCACTGAAATCCGAGATCAGGGGCATGCAGGCGGATGCCATTCGGCTCGATACCCTGACCAAGACGCTGGTTCAGCTACAGCAGCAGTACGACCAGGTGCAGCAGATGCTCGGCGCAACCCAGGGGAGCGCGGGCTCGAGGGACTCGATACCGCTCACGGCGCCGACCCTCTGGCCGCTGCCAATTCCCGGTTATGTCACGCGGGGAATGGCTGGGCCGAGCGCCTACACCGACGCGCACCCCGGCCTCGACGTCGCTGCTCCGATCGGAACGGCCATTCGTGCCGCGGGAGGGGGCGTAGTCGTCGAGGTGAAGGAAGACGCCGAGTACGGGATCTCGGTCCGGCTCGCGCATCTGGATGGCTACGAATCGCTCTACGCCCACGCCAGCAAGGTTCTCGTAGAGGAGGGCGACCGCATCCCCCGAGGAAAGCTCATCGCGCTCTCCGGGAATACTGGACGCTCGACAGCGCCGCACCTTCACTTCGAGGTGCGACGTGCCGGGAAGGCGCTGGATCCCCTGCAGCTCATCACGAAGGAATCGCGCAATGGCAATGTTCAGTAAGGACTCGAATGGCGGCGAGCCCCGCTCGTCCCCGAACTCTGGTGACGCAAATCTCTCGGTGATCGCCGCCGGCTCGAAAGTCATCGGCGACATGGAGTGCTCCGGCGTCCTCAAGATCGAAGGCACCGTGGAAGGCACCATCCGCGGTGCGCGTCAGGTTCTGCTCGGCCGGCAGGGCGTCGTGAAGGGTGATATCGAAACCCGGGAGGCCGTCATCGGCGGTAATGTCGAAGGGTCTATCCATGCCCTCGAGCGCGTGGAGATCCAGGGAACAGCGGCAGTCGTGGGCAATATCCACACGAAATCCATCGTGATTCGCGAAGGCGGGCAGATCAATGGGTCCGTGAAAATGGATGAGTCTCCGGCGATGCTCGACGACGACGTTCAGGTCAGGCACCCAGCCGTCGCCGTCGTGCGTTGATTTCGCCGCAGGCTTCGCATAGTGTCGTCGAGGCGGTCGCTGCACAGCAGCCGACCGCCTCGTGCTTTTTGCGGGAACGTGTTCTCCACAGGCGCGTAACCATCTATACTTCAAAGTGTTATGCGACCCGTGCGCGCCTTTTCCGCCTGCTTCTCCACACTGCTCCACATTCTCCTGGTGGGGATGCTTGCCAGCTGTGCGCCAGGCGAGCAGCCGGGTGAACGCCCCAACGAGTTCCGCGTCGCGCTTCTTACACCGGGGCCGATCTCGGACCGATCGTGGAACGGCGGAGCGTTCGATGGGCTCCTGCGAATTCGAGACAGCCTGGGCGCGGACATCAGCCATATCCAGACGAAGACGCCGGCAGAGTTCGAGGAGAACTTTCGCCAGTACGGTGCCCAGGGCTACACTCTCGTCTTCGGTCACGGATTCGAATTCCAGGAAGCAGCGCTCCGCGTCGCTCCGACATATCCGGGAACGATCTTCGTCACGACATCCGGCAACACCGTAGCGCCCAACGTCGCGGGGATGGTCTTCAACATGGAAGACGCGTCGTACCTCGCGGGAATGCTCGCCGCATCGATCACGAAATCAGGCATCGTTGCGACGATCGGGGGCGCGGAATTTCCCCCGGTGAAGAGCAGCTTCGAGGCGTTCAGTGCCGGAGCGCGCGCCGCGAAACCGTCGATCAGGATTCTCTCGAGCTATCTCGGGACGTGGGACGATGTGAGCGCCGGCAAGGAACAGGCGCTCGCCCTGATGAACCGGGGAGCAGATGTCATCTTCCAGAATGCCGACGCGGCAGGGCTCGGAATATTCAACGCTGCGCGCGAACGGAAAGGCATCTACGTCTTCGGAACGAACTCGAATCAGAATGACGTCGCACCGACGGTCATCGTCGCCAGCGTCGTGATCGATCTGCCACATGCGCTCCTGACCGTGGCTCGCGACGTCAGGGAGAAACGGTTCATCGCGCGCGTGATCAAGCTCGGCGGCGCCGAGGACGTGGTCAGCCTCGTGATGAATCCTGCCCTGGACAGCGTGATCTCCCCCCGAGCGAAGGCAGCAGTCGATTCGGTACGCCGTCTGATGCGTGCGGGCAGTTTCGCCGCGCCGCGGGCCGCATTCAAGGATTCGGTGACGACACGATGAGTGGCGTCCCCCTGGCGACGATCGCCGATCACCTGAATGCGCTGCTCCACACGAGTGCGATCGCCGACTATCCGAATGCGGTCAACGGGGTGCAGCTCGCCCACCGTGGGCCTGTCACGCGAGTCGCGGCGTCGGTGGACATCTCGCGGAGGGTGATCGAGCAGGTCATCGCCGCACGCGCCAACCTGCTTCTGGTGCACCATGGGATGTTCTGGGGTGGGCTGCAGCCACTGCGTGGAGTTCAGTACGAGCGCATCCGCCTGCTGTTCGACCACGATGTCGCCGTGTACGCAGCCCACCTCCCACTGGATGCGCATCCGGACATCGGCAACAACGTGCTCCTCGCCCGCGAGCTCGGACTCACGCCGGACGGCGGGTTCGCCGAGCACCAGGGGACGATGATCGGAGTGCGGGGCACAGCGGATGTCGGGACGGCGGAGCTCGTCGAGCGGGCACGCGGCTTTGCCCGGCAGCACGGCGGCGATGTTCGCTGCACTCCGGTCAATCCAGGTCGCAGGACACACCGCTGGGCCATCTGCACGGGAGCCGGCGCATCCGCCGCGACACTGGCCGAGGCAGCATCGCTCGAAGTTGACACGCTCATCGTCGGCGAGGGCCCGCACTGGACTGCTGTCGATGCCCCGGAAAGCGGGATCATCATCATCTACGCGGGCCACTACGCCACCGAAACCCTGGGCGTGCGTGCGCTCGCCGGCAGGATTGCGGACGTGTTCGACCTTCCCTGGTCGTTCATCGAGGCGCCAACGGGGCTGTGAGCGAGCTGGTCGCGCTTGCGCTCGAGGGAATCTCGAAGCGTTTCGAGACGACGGATGCGCTGCTCGATGCGTCGCTGACGGTTCGCTCGGGAACGGTGCACGCGCTTCTCGGCGAAAACGGGGCTGGCAAGACGACGCTGATGCGAATCGCCTATGGGCTCGTCCAGCCGGACCGCGGAGTAATTCGCGGTCACGGGGGTCAGCCTCTCGTGCTCGCGAATCCTGCGACGGCGATCCGTGCGGGCATTGGCATGGTGCACCAGCACTTCACCACCATACACGCCATGACCGTCGCCGAGAATGTCGCGCTGGGCGGAAGCGGCCGGTTCGATCGGCGGGCGACGGCCGAGCGGGTACGCGAGATCGGCGCAACCATCGGCGTCATGCTGGATCCGGACGCGCTTGCCGGCACGCTGAGCATTCCCGCGCAGCAGCAGCTCGAGATCGTCAAGGCGCTGGCCCGCAACGCCAGGCTCATGATCCTCGATGAGCCCACTGCGGTGCTGGCGCCTGCCGAGGTCGAGCAGTTGATGTCACGTCTCCGGTCGCTCGCTGCTGCGGGGCTCAGCATTGTCCTCATCACACACAAGCTTCGTGAGGCACTGGCCGTCGCCGACGACGTGACTGTGCTGCGTCGAGGCGCGACAGTCATGTCGGCACCCGCCGCTGCGTGCACGGAAGGCGACCTGGCTACGGCGATGGTAGGCAATGGATGGAACGAAGAACGGAGGGTCGGCGTGCTCACTGCCACGGAATCGGCGTGGAGCGGTGTTTCCGTTGTCTCGCGGTCAGGGCCTGTTGTGCGCGCACGTCGGGTCGTTGTGCTCGACGGTCGCGGCGTTCAACGCGTATGCGGTGTCGATCTCGAGTTGCACGCAGGCGAGATCGTGGGCATCGCGGGCGTGGAGGGCAGTGGTGTCCACGAGCTGCTCAGGGCTCTCGCGGGCCGAACGCCTGTGGCGAGTGGATCAGTGGAGACATCCGGACATGTCGGTTTCGTCCCGGAAGATCGACATCATGACGCACTCGCGCTCGATTTTTCGCTGACCGAGAATGTCGCCCTGCGCGGTGCCGGAGCCCGACGAGGGTTGAGCCGCTGGCGCCTCCTTCGCGAACGTACGCGCTCGCTCATCGAGGATTACGATGTCCGTGCGGCGGGACCGGAGAGCTCGGTGCGTTCGCTCTCCGGAGGAAATCAGCAGAAGCTCGTGCTCGCGCGCGAGCTGGAGGGGTCACCGGCGTTGCTCGTCGCGGAGAATCCGACCCGCGGCCTCGATCTCCGCGCCACGGCCGTAATCCACGCCAGGCTACGTGCGGCACGGGGTGCGGGAATGGCGATCGTCGTCTACTCCAGCGACCTCGATGAGCTTCTGACGCTATCCGATCGAACATATGCCATGTTCGGCGGGGCACTCATCGCGGCGCGGCGCGACCGGCAAGCTCTCGGACAGGCGATGCTCGGAACGGCGACGGGGTTCTAGCGAGCGCGAAGGTGGCGGATGGCGAGAATGCCGATCAGCGGGCCAAGCGCGAGCATCGGGAACACATACCGCCAGCCGACCATCGCAACGACCGGTGGAACCACCTGAATCGAGATGGTCGTCAGCAGAAAGCCGATCGATGTCTGCAGGGTCAATGCGGTACCGACGGCGTGTGGTGGCACAACCTGCGTAATGAGCGTCGAGAACTGCGCGCTGTCGGCGATCACGGCGATACCCCAGATCAGCACCAGGATCGTGAGAATGGGCAGCGACCGTCCAAAGACGAATGGAGTGAGCAAGGCACACGCACCGCTGATCGCCATCGCGACCATGACGAAGCGGCGGTAACCGACTCGGTCGGCAATCGCTCCGCCCCAGATGCAGCCGATCGCACCGACCGCGATGGCGGCAAAGGCGAGCAGCGATACTTCGGAAGCCGAGACTGTCATGCCCGCCACACTCGCGGCAATGAAGGCAGGAATCCAGACCCAGTAGGAGTAGAGCTCGAGCATGTGCCCGCCGTAGCCGCCGAGCACGAGACGGTAGTCGCGTGCGTCGAGCACCGTTCGTGCGAGCGACCATGAGAATGGGCGCCGCGGGAAGGGGAAGGGTCCGTCGCGGTACGCGAACAGCACGAGTGCGGCCGCGGCGACGCCGGCGACGGATGCGGAGAGGAGCACTGGTTCCACGCCCGCGCCGGGAATGGCGTGCACGAGATATGGCATCGCCTTCCCGGCAGTGAGCGCGCCGACCACGGTCCCGATCGCCAGACCGCGGCGCGATTGAAACCAGGTCGAGATCATCTTCATTGCCGGTGGGTACACGCCGGCGAGGCACACACCGGTGAGGAAGCGCAGCGCGAGCGCGATGGGATATGACGGCGCGGCGACAAGTGCAGCGTTCATTGCGGCACTGGCGAGTGCAGCCCCCGCGAAGTAGACGCGCGACGGAAGCGTATCCGCGAAGTTCAGCAACGCCGCCACAGCCGTCCCGGCGACAAAACCGAGCTGCACCGAGGTGGACAACCAGCCGGTGGCGCTCGGACTCAGTGACCAGCGTGCCGCGAGCTCCGGAGCCACGGCGCTTGCGGCGAGCCAGAGCGACATGCCAAGCAGCTCCGCGACGGCCACGATCACGAGCATGCGCCACTGACCGGATACCCCGATATCACCAGGCAGGGCTTCCCGAGGAGTTTGATCCGACATCGTCATGGTGACGGTCGTACTCCCTCATCGATCGTGCTCGATGAGGATAGGGTAGCAGCCCAGGTCTCGAGCACCGGACCGAAGAGCGGAGGACGCACCGAACCGGGCAGCCATCCAAAGAGGTGCTCGGCCGCGGGCCCGCAGACGGCGCCCTGGCAGGCGCCCATGCCGATTCGTGTGTACAACTTCGCCTGTCGTCCCGTCCATTCGCGATCGAGGCGACCGAAGCGGACATCCTCGCAACGACAGATTACTGTCTGCGGCTCCGCGAGGCGCATCAGCTCTGCTCTCGGTTGAAAGGCGGTGGCCAACGAGTGCTGAAAGCGCCGGCCCCGATCACGACGGCGCAGCAGCGCTGCAGGGACCTGCGCTTCGCCGCGCGCTGCTACCAGGCCCGCCACCTCACCCTCGGCGATCGAGGCCGCATCGCCGGCGACGCCAGTGCCTTCGCCGGCGCAATAAATTCCGGCGATGGTAGTCTGCTGGCGTGCATCCACCACAACTTTCCCGTCCCTCACCACGCAGCCGAGGATGCGCGCGAGCTCGGTGTTCGGAACGAGCCCGTGGCTGCAGCAGAGCAGGTCGCAGGGCTCCGACCAGTGGCGCCTCCCGTCAGTGAGTGTCACCGATTCGACGCGTCGGTCGCCGTCGGCGCGGGTTACCCATGTAGCTGTGCGATAGGCGCGCAGGGCGAGCTTCGATCGATACCGGGCGGCGAGGACGAGCTTCTCCGGGTACGAGCGCAGGAGCGACGCCGCAAATCGTGCGAGTGCCGTCATCGGCGCCTGCTCGATGACGTGGTCGACACGCGCGCCTGCCTGCGTGAGGGCAGCAGCCACGGGAAGGAGAAGGGGACCGGAGCCGGCGACGATCGCCCGCTTCCCTCGAACATCGAGCCCGCCCTTCAGCAGAGCCTGTGCGCCGCCGACGCCCATGGCGTTCGGCAACGTCCACCCGGGATACGGGAGAAAAAGCTCGCGAGCGCCTGCAGCGATCACGATCCGCGGCGCGCGAACGATGTGAGCCTCGTCTCCATGGATGACCGCGAGACCCTGCGCGAGCGACCCATCGACGACCGTTGACTGGAGCATCCAGCGCACACCCGCGCGCTGGCTTCGTTCGATCCAGCGACATGCCGCATGCGGAAGCGTGGAAACGTCGGCATGTCGCCATATCTGGCCGCCAGGACGCATTCCGGAATCGATGATGATCACGCGTGCCCCCGTTTCGGCAGCACGGGTGCTGGCGGCAATACCGGCAGGACCTCCACCAACGACAACGACGTCGGCCGTGTGCACTGATGTGCGCGTCATCGGCCGCCTGTCTCCACGACGAGACCTGCAGAGCAGGGAATCAGGCAGGATCGCTGGTGAACGCGACCATTCACCGTGACCCGACATTCGAAGCACGTTCCCATTCCGCAGAGCGGCCCTCGCGGTTCACCCTCCGAGGATGTTCGAAATTCCGTGATACCAAGGTGAAGCAGCGCCACGGCGACCGGCATGCCTTCCGGGACCTGATGGCGTTCCCCATCGACATGAATCTCGACCAGTGCGGACACGTCAGTGGCCTGCCAGCGCGGCCGGCGTCATCGACCGCGTCGGTGCGAACGGCGCAGGATCGAGCGGCGGCGTACGGCCAAGAATTCCCGCGACGATGAGCTCGGCGGTCCCGAGGGCCATCGTGATTCCCAGGCCTTCGTGGCCAGCGGCAATCCAGAGACCGTCCACTGGATTCCAGCGCCCGATCAGCGGAAGGTTGTCCGGCGTTGCGGGCCGGAATCCCGTCCACACGCGGAGCGCTGCGCATCCTGCCAGCGCCGGAAGAAATTCTATCGCTCGCTGTATCATCGCCTGAAACAGCGGGCGGTTGATCGTCGCGTCACGACCGACCAGCTCGCGCGATGATCCAATGAGAAGCTGGCCGGTGGCTCTGGGCTGCAGGTTGAATGCAGTCGACGGCCCGTCTATTCCATGTGCGCTGTGCAGATAGCCGAGCTCGACGAGCTGGCTCGTGCACAGCCCGGGATGGCGATCGGTGATCACGAGATGACCCTTGCGCGGGATGATCGGCAGCCCCGGTGTGAGCTCCGGCGCATCGATACCTGCCGCATTTACGATCGCATCGGCGCAGATCGTCGTGCGTTGTCCCGCTCGATCGCGAACCGTGACGGATCGTGATTCGATGGACTGTACGCGGATGCCGTCACGAACGTCGGCGCCCGACTCCTTCGCACGCTGGATCAGGTAGCGGGTTGCAGCCGGGGGATACAGCACGGAGTCATCCGGGACGAAGAGCGCGCCCGCCAGGCCCGTGCGCAGGGACGGCTCGCGAGCTGCGAGCTCCGCTTCATCCACCAGCGACGCCGCGACGCCGTGCGAGCGGTACAACTCGCCTTTTGCGCGAGCCGCGTCCATCTCGGCATCGCTGCTCGCGAGCCACAGTGTTCCGCGCCGCTCTGCCTCGCAATCGGCAGGGAGCTCGGATGCGGCTTCATTCCACAGGCTCCTGGAATACGCAGTCAGCTGGAGCTGTACGGCAGAGTCGTCGAGCACCACGACGTGGCCCATGGCAACTCCGGTGCTCCCGCCACCCGGGAAATCCGCGTCGAGCACGAGCACTCGCAGTTTCTCGCGCGCCAGCGCTCTGGCGCATGCTGCCCCAACCATGCCCGCTCCGATCACGATCACATCGGGGCTGCGGGCCGCCGTACTCATGCCGGGATACCGTGCCGGAATGGGTCGTCCTCGTCGAACAGCAGCGTGGCGCGCGACGTGATGAAGGCGCGCCCGCTGATGTGAGGAACGAGTGCGTCGCCCCGTTTCGTCAGCCAGCCCGTGAACAGGCTTCCCGTAATGCTCTCCTGACGCCAACGCTCCTCGAGTGCCAGCGCGCCGCGTGCATGCATCACGGCCATCTTCGCGGAGGTACCCGTGCCACATGGTGAGCGGTCGTAGGCGGCACCGGGACAGAGCACGAAGTTCCGGCTGTCGGCGTCTGGGCGCACCGGTGCGCCGAAGAGTTCGATGTGGTCCACCTTCGCGCCGTCGATGCCCGTCAGACCGCGTTGCTCGAGCGTGTCGCGAATCGCGATCGTCAGTGTCATCAACTCCCGCGCGTTCGACATTTCGAGCGCGACATCCGGAAGCTCCGCCAGAAAGAACCAGTTGCCGCCATAGGCGATGTCGCCCCGGATCCTGCCGACTCCAGGAACATCGAGCTCGACATCAGCACGGTGCCGGAACGCCGGAACGTTTTCGATGCTCACTTCGCCATGTCGGCCAAGCTCTGCGCTCACCGTTCCCACCGGCGTGTCGATGCGAATGACGCCCGGGCGAATGGTGCCGAGGAACTCGAGCGTGCGGACGACACCGATCAACCCGTGACCGCACATGCCCAGGTAGCCGACGTCGTTGAAGAAGATGACGCCAGCGGCTGCACCCTGGGACACGGGACTGGTGAGCAGCGCCCCGACGACAGCGTCGTGGCCACGCGGCTCGCGAACCACCCCACTGCGCAACGCGTCCTGGGTTCGACTCATGGCATCCCGGCGATCCGCCATCGTGGCGCCGGGTGGCTCCGGCCAGCCGGAGATGATGACGCGCGTCGGTTCACCCTCGGTGTGAGAATCAACGATACCGATCTCACGGGGGCCCGCCGCCGTCATGTCCTATGGCCGATTGGCAAGTCGCTCCCGAATCAGTGCCTGCATCAACTCGAGCTCATCCCCGGCGAGCTCGAGCCGCGGCGCACGAACCGCGGCCGTGCCACGATCGACCTCCTGCTGCACGAGCTTGATGAGCTGTACGAAGTTGGGGACGGTATCCAGGCGCAGCAGCGGCAGGAACCATTCATACAGCTTCCGGGCGGCCGCGGGGCCCCTGTTCATCGCGAGATCGAACAGCTGCACCGATTCCTCGGGAAGCGCGTTCACCAGGCCCGCGATCCATCCCACTGCACCCGCAGCGACGCCTTCGACGATGACATCGTCCATGCCGACAAAGATCGCCAGCCGGTCACCGGCGATTTCGCGAATGGCCGTGATCCTGCGCAGGTCGCCGCTCGACTCCTTCACCGCATGGAGATTGTCATGCCGACAGAGCTCGTGAACCTGGCCGGGGAGAATGTCGGTGCCGTAGGCGAGTGGATTGTTGTAGAGCATGCACGATAGCGGCGTCTCGGCCATGATGGCCTCGAGATGTGCCGATGTCTCTCGCCAGTCACCGCGGTAGACATAGGGCGGCAGCACCATCAGCCCTTCGCATCCGAGATCGGCGGCTTCGCGCGCGAGCGCGCACGCCTCGGTCGTGCTCAGCCCCGAGATGCCGGCAATGAGCGGAACCCGACTTGCAATCGCCGCATGGGCACCCGTAAGAATCGTGCGCTTCTCATCGGCGGTGAGCGTCGGGGCTTCACCGAGCGACCCGAGCGCCACGATTCCCTGAACGCCGTTCGCGACGAGCCAGTCGACGTGATCGCGCAGGAATGCATGGTCGACCGACCCCTTCTTCGAGAATGGCGTCGTGATCGCGGCGAACACGCCGCGCCAATCGGACTGTTGCATCGATGCTGGGTCAGGGGTTGATCTGGACGGTTTTCGTCTCCGTGTAGAACTCACGGGCTGCCGAACCCTGTTCACGACTCCCCGAGCTCGAGCCCTTCATGCCGCCGAATGGCGCATGCGGATCGACTCCGGTCGTATCACCGTTCACGCGCACCAGGCCGGCGTCGATGCGGTAGACGTAGCGGAGCGCAGTCCGCAAGTCACGCGTGAACAGCGCCGCACTGAGTCCGTAGGGCGTCCGGTTGGCGATGTCGATCGCATGGTCGAGGTCATCCGCACTCAGGACACCCAGCACCGGCCCGAAGAGCTCGCGCTGGGCGAGGCTGTCGTCCGCGCTCCGGAATCTGATGACGAGCGGCGCGAAGTACGAACCCTGGGTAAAGCGGAGATCGTCAGGGAGTGTCCCGCCGAAGAGTCGCTCCGGGGCTGCCTCATCGAGCGCGCGTTGAATCGCGGCCCGCGACTGGGTCGTGATCAGCGGGCCCACCGCGGCGGTGGGATCATCGACAGGCCCGATCGAGAGGGCATCGACCTGGACGCGCAGCCGGTCGAGGAACGCGCCCTCCACGTCGCGCGTCACGACCACTCGACTCGTCGCCGTGCATTTCTGGCCCGCGTACCGCATCGCACCGTTCGCGGCGACCGCCGCCGCGGCATCGAGGTCCGCATCCCGGGCGATGATCATCACGTTCTTTCCCCCCATCTCCGTCTGGTAACGGACGTTTCGCTCGGCACCGATCGCAGCGACGGTTTTTCCAACGGCGGAGGAGCCAGTAAAGCTGATTCCTCGTACTGGCTCCGATCGGAGGAGGTTCACGCCAACCGTGGCGCCACGGCCGAGCAGGACGTTGAAGACTCCGGGTGGAAGTCCTGCCGCCAGCGCCGTCTCGGAGAGGAGGGTTGCGACGTGCGACGCCATCTCCGACGGCTTCATGACGACGGTGTTGCCAAATGCGATTGCTGGCGCTGCCTTCCAGAGCGGAATGGCGAGCGGAAAGTTCCACGGGGTGATGAGCGCCACGACACCGAGCGGCTCACGGAGGGTGAACTGCAGCGCGCCCGGTATCTGGGCGGGAATGACTTCGCCGATCTCCCGAACTGCTTCTCCGGCGTAGTACCGAAGAATCACGACGGCGCGGGCGACTTCACCGCGGGCTTCGGCAATGGGCTTTCCGACTTCACGCGAGATGGCACGAGCAATGTCGTCGGCGCGCCCGCCGATGATGCCCGCCCACCGATGGAGATGCTCAGCCCGCACCGGACCGGGGACAGCACGCCACGCGATCTGCGCGTCCGCGGCTGCTGCGACGGCGCGTGCCACTTCATCGGGCGTACTGTCGGGAACACGCGCGACGACGTCCCGTCCGTCAGAGGGGTTCACGTGCTCCATCCACACGCCCGAGGCGGGCACCTGGAAGGCGCCGTTCACGAAGCTCTGGAGAAGCGGTGTTGCCGGCACGAGTCGGAGGAGGGCAGGGGATCGGGGTGGGTTACAATATCCATCGGCTGGAACGAGAGCAACCAATCGCCGCTCTTGCCTTTTTCCTCGCCGTGCGCACACCATCGCCGCGCTCATGCTTCCCCACATCCCGTCCGCATTGTCCCTCTCGCTCTCTACAGTCGACGTGACCGCGTATCGGCGCGTGGCTGTCGGCGTCGGCTTCGCGGCCGGCGCTGCGTTGTCCGTCGTCGCGCTGTTGTGGATGCTGCTCGTGCTCACTGGTCATGATGCGGGGCGCGCACTGGGCGCATTCTGGTCCGGGTCATTCGGGTCGGGTTATGCCGTTGCCTCGGCTACGATGGTGCGCGCGATCCCCCTGATTCTCGCCGGGCTCGCCGTAGCCGTGGCGTTTCGCGCTGGGGTATGGAACATCGGGGCCGAGGGGCAGTTTCTCGTCGGAGCGGCGGCGGCGAGCGCGGTTGCGCTTCGTCTGGGCGAACAGCTGGGCGGGTTCACGCTCATCCCTGCACTCATCGCCGGTGCCGCCGCCGGGGCGTTGCTGGCGGGAATCGCCGGCTTTCTCCGCGCGCGCTTCGGCGTGCTCGAGATCATCAGCACGATCATGCTCAACTTCGTCGCGCTCCACTTCGTCGGGTATCTCGTGCGCGGGCCGCTGCAGGAGCCAACAGGGCTGTATCCGCAGTCGGCGACGTTTCCCCTGGCCGCGCGCCTCCCGATCATCCTTCCCGATACCCGGCTTCACTGGGGAATCGTTGTTGCCGCTCTCACGGCCGTGAGCCTCTGGGCCGCGCTCCGATTCACCGCAGCGGGGTTTCGCGTCCGCGCTGTCGGCGCGAACCCGATCGCCGCGCGAATCGCGGGGTCGATCGACGTTGGGGCGACGGCCCTTGCCGCATTTCTGGTGAGCGGAGCGCTCGCCGGAATTGCCGGCGGCGTTGAAGTCACCGGGGTGACCTATGCATTGTACGAAGGCCTGTCACCCGGATACGGCTATACGGCGATCGCGGTCGCCCTGCTGGCCCGTCTCCATCCACTCGGCATCCTCATTACGGGGACGCTGCTCGGGGCACTGCAGGCCGGAGGCGCCGCGATGCAGCGCGATGCGGGAGTCCCATCCGTCCTCGTGTCGATCGTCGAGGCCGTGCTGATCCTCGCCATGGTGAGCGGAGCACGCCGATCGCCACTCACGCGCGCGCGATGGGCTGGCGCGGGCGACGACATCCGGGCGCAGGGCGCCACGTCCATATGAGCGACGCGGTATCCCAGTTTTTCGAAGCGGCTGTCCGCACCGCAACTCCCCTCGCACTCGCAGCGCTCGGTGAAGTGCTCGTCGAGCGCTCCGGCGTGATCAACATCGGTCTCGAGGGCGCGATCATCGCTGGGGCGTTCGGTGCCCTCGTGGGGGCCGGAACAGGCAGTGTCGCCCTCGGGTTCGCGGCCGCCAGTGCTGCCGGGGCGATCATGGGCGCCGTGGCCGGCGGCTTCATCGCATGGCTGCGTGCCGACCAAATCGTCACGGGTACGGCGATCAGCCTCCTGGGCCTCGGAGTCACCGGGACCCTCTATCGCACGATGTACGGAGCAACCGGGGCCGGTCTCACGATCCCCACGCTCGGGGCGGCGCCGGTTCCGCTGCTGTCCGCCATTCCCTGGATCGGTTCTGCTCTCTTCGCGCAGCCCGTCACGACCTATCTCGTTTACCTCCTCGTTCCCCTGCTCTGGTGGCTGCTCTTCCGGACCCACTCGGGATTGGCGCTTCGGGCATGCGGCGACAACCCAGCCGCGGCGATTGCAGCCGGCATCGATCCACGGCGGATCCAGTTCGTGGCGCTGATCGCGGGTGGTGCGTGCGGCGGGTTGGCGGGAGGCACTCTGGTACTGGCCCAATCCGGGACCTTTATTGAGAGCATGTCCGCCGGACGAGGCTTCATCGCGATCGCGATCGTCGTGCTGGGACGCTGGCATCCCATCGGTGCGGTGCTTGCCGCCCTGCTTTTCGGCGCTGCGATGGCGCTTCAGTATCTCCTGCAAGCCATGGGGTGGAGCATCTCCTACCAACTCGTGCTGGCTACGCCGTACGTCCTCACCCTGCTCGCCCTCGCCGGTCTCGCCGGGCGCGCCGCTGCGCCGGCTGCACTTGGCCGAGCGGACCTTGGAGAGGTCTGATGCGGTCGGTCCCGCTTCGGCGCGAGCCGAGTGTACGACAGATCGAGACGATCCTGCGGCGCATCGAAGAGGAGCTGGTGACGCGGGGAGCGAAAATCGAGCGCGTGGGAACGACGGGTGGTCTTCGCTTCAGGATGCCGAAGCCGTGGAACTCTCCACGTCTCGGGATCCTGCTTTTCATCACCTCCGGGCGGGCAGTCGTGAGCGCGGGTTCGGGAGGCCCGTGGAAGGTTCGCTACAAGCTGGATTTCTCCGTGCTGCTGTGGCTTGCCATTGTCCTGAGCATGGGGCTGATCGCCGTGGGGCTCTCATGGCCGGACAGGACGAGCCTCTTGAATGCGCTCATCATCCTCTGGCTCGTCAGCTATGGTGTGCCGTACGTCATCGCGACAGCACGCTTCCGGCGGATCATTCAGAAGAGCACTCACGATGTGATCGAACGTCGGCGCGCGCCGCGTGATGCAGGAGGTCAGCAGGCAGTCGTCGATCCGCCAGCCGGACCCGAGCCCCCAGCGAGCGGAGTGGACATCAGGCCCGCGGAGTGAGCCTCATCCTGGTCGCCGTGCTGGCGATCGCAGTCACCGTTGCCGTACATGCCGTGCTGATCGCGCCGTCGAGCCTTCGGACGAGCGTGATCGAGGTGCCGGTACCAGGTCTGGCGCCGGCACTCAATGGGTATACGCTCGTCGTGCTCACGGACATTCATCACTGGGCCTCGAGCGAATCGCGGCACCTCCGGCGCATGGTCGCGCTGGCCAATGCCCCCGACGCCGACCTTTGTGTGCTGCTCGGAGACTATGGAGCATCCTTCAAGCACAACCGACTGCTGTCAGCGACGTGCTACGAGCGAGCGCTTCCCGCACTCGGTAATGCGCTTCGCCGTCTGCGATCGCGGGACGGGCTGGTCGCAGTCCTCGGCAACCATGATCACTACTACGACGGATCGCGCGTCACGGAGTGGCTCCGGGCTCTTGGAGTCCGGGTGCTGATCAATGACCACATCGTCGTGCACCGGGAGGACGGTGCGCTGGCAATAGGCGGGGTCGGCGATGCGATCGAGGATCGTGTCGACCCCCTGGGTGGCGGGGGAGCCAGGCCGGAGGGAGTCCCGCTGATCGTGCTGTCACACAACCCCGACGGTGTTCTCGCGCTCGCGAAGGAGTGTGGTGCCCGTCTCGTCCTGGCGGGACACACCCATGGGGGTCAGATCTCTGTTCCGGGGTATGGTGCCCCAGTCACCTTCACGACGGTGTGCGGTCGGCGAACAGCGAGCGGTTGGGTTCCGAACGGGACAGCTCCGCTCTACGTCAGCAGAGGCGTCGGGTCCCAGTGGCCGATTCGGTTTCGATGCCCGCCCGAGGTGCTCGTCGTTCGACTCCGGGTCGTTCCCGATCAGCAACCCGCGTAAGCGCTGTTCCAGGACAGCCGCCAACCACCCCCGGGCGCACGCGTAATGAGCGCATACGCACTTCCGTCACCGTAGTCACGGATCAACACGATTGCCGGCCCGGCGCCCGGTGCGAGTGTGACGACAGCAAGCACATCGGTCGACTCGATCGCTTCCTCGGGTCCTGATACGCGCTCGTGATAGGCCAGGGTGTAGCGCGCCCCCGGTCGCGAGCCGGCCCGCTCCGCCACGACGAGCACCTGCTCCTCGCGCGGATTGGCCTCCTGGTTGATCCGCCGAGTGACATTCGCGATCAGCACGTGCGTGTCCGGCGCGACACGGAATCGCCGAACCTCCCGGACGAAATAGGGAATCCCTCGGAACGACGCGGCCGTGTCGTCCGGTACGAGGGACGCAAGCCGGGAGACTTCCGCAGTGAGTCGAGCCGAGTCGGCGCCGGACTGGCTCTCGATCGAGTCGAGGGCCAGCGGGGTTACACGACCTGCCGCGAATGCAACCGTCCACGAAGAACGAGTCGCGACGGAGTCGGTGATCGTGACGGTGGCTTCAGGCCAGGCGACACAGCCGTCATCGCGAGCACGCGATGGAACCGATTGCAGACGGCCATGGCCGACAAGCCCGGCGCGGGAGAGGAGATCGATGCGCATGCCCCCGAGGATGGAGACATCGAACGTCGTCGTGTCGGTGAGCGTGCTGTCCGAAAAGTTCGGGAATATCGCGCTTGCCTCTTGCTGGGGACCGGCAACGAGGAGGAGCGGGCCAAACCCTGTCTCCCAGCCCGACCGCGTCGTTTCGGTCAGGGTCGTATCGCGTTGAGCAGAGTCGGCGGCAGCTGTCGAATCGATCGCGGCTGGCTGTGGCGGCCGCTCGCATGCAAGGATCAGCGGCACCGCGAGCGGCCAGAGCCGCGAGGTCGAGGAGCGTGTCATGCGCCTAATCTGCAGCTTCGACGGCTCCGGTCAATCGAAGGCAGCCGCTGGTGATGGCGCCGCTCAACGAGGTGGCGGAAGAAAGTGGGACAGCAGGTCCCAGTGCCATGCGTCGCGGCGCATGCCAGTTCTGGGGTCCTTGAGGGGCTTGAACTGGAGTCGCGACAGTGGGAAACCTGCGCTTCGCCCGTACTCGAGCAGCAGCCATCGGTTCGTCGAGACGAGATGAGCCATTGGAGTGCCCTTCCAGATGTGCCGATGGAGCCAGAGGCCTCCATCCATCGCATGGATCATCCCGTCGCGCCGCGATGCGAACTCCCGATACGCAGGTGCCCTGCTTTCCGGCATGTGGCGACCGAGCTCGCTCACATCTTCGTCTCGACCCAGTTTGCTCCCGTGCCGATGTCAACGACGAGCGGAACCGAGAGTGCCGCGGCTCCCTCCATCTCTTTCCGCACCATGGCCTGAAGCGTCTCTACCTCCTCCGGAGGCGCCTCGAACACGAGCTCATCGTGCACCTGCAGCAGCATCCGGCTCTGGAAAGACTCGGTTCGGAGGCGCTCGTCGATCCTGATCATCGCGATCTTGATGAGATCCGCGGCCGATCCCTGAATCGGCGAGTTCGTGGCCGTTCGCTCCCCGAACGCACGAATGTTGAAGCTTCGGTCCCGAAGCTCGGGAATGTACCGCCGACGTCCGAAAATGGTCTGCACATATCCGTGCTCGCGCGCAAACTCCACCATCGAGTCAAGGTACCTGCGAATCCCGCTGAAGCGTTCGAAGTAGCGAGCGATGAACTCCTTCGCCTCGGCGAACTCCACCTTGATCTGGCGCGACAATGCATGTGCGCCCTGTCCGTAGATCGTCGCGAAGTTGATGGTCTTCGCGCGGGCCCGCATCTCCGGGACGACCTGGTCGAGGGGAACGTCGAAGATGATCGCGGCCGTCTGTCGGTGAATGTCACCGCCTGCCTGGAACGCTTCGACGAACGCCGGGTCGCCAGAGAGGTGTGCGAGCAGGCGAAGCTCGATCTGGGAGTAGTCCGCCGACAGCAGTGTCCAGCCGCGCCGGGGGATGAAGCCACGCCGAATATCGCGACCGAGCTCGCGGCGGATGGGAATGTTCTGGAGATTCGGATCACTCGAGGACAGACGTCCCGTCGTCGCGACGGTCTGGTTGAACGAGGTATGCAGTCGTCCGGTTTGCGGGTTGATGAGGGCCGGCAGCGCATCCAGATATGTATTCTCGAGCTTCGAGAGCTCGCGATGCTCCATGAGAAATCCCGGAAGCTCGTGTCCGTCGTCGGCGAGTTGCTGCAGCACGCTCGCGTCCGTCGACGGGCCGGTCGATGTTCGCTTCGTGACCGGAAGACCGAGCCTCGTGAAGAGGATCTCGCGCAGCTGGAGATTGGAATTGATGTTGAACTCCACGCCCGCCGAGGCGTAGATCTGCCGCTCGACGGCTTCCCGCTCCCTCTGAAAGCGCGTCTTGAGCGATCGAAACCATTCGACGTCGATGGAAATGCCGATCCATTCCATCTCCCCGAGCGCCGAGGTCAAGGGTATCTCGATTTCCTGCAGCAGGCGACCGAGCTCGTAGGCCTGCAGCTGTGGCTCGAACACGAGCCGTAGCTGGAACGCCATGTCAGCCTCCTCGCACGAATAGTCGCGTGCGGCGTCGACCGGGCATTCGTCGAACGGGATAGCGCCCTTTCCCTTGCCGCAGAGCTCATCGTACGTCGTCATCTTGTGATCGAGGAACTCGAGCGCGAGCACATCGAGACCGTGCGAGCGCCGTCCCGGATCGAGCACGTAGCTCGCGAGCATCGTGTCGAACTCGAGCCCCCGCAGCGTAATGCCGGCCCGGCGCAGCGCGAGCATGTCATACTTTGCGTTCTGCGCCGTCTTGCGGATGGCAGCGTCCTCGAGCAGCGCACGGAGAGGTTCCATCTCCGGGGCATCGAGCGGGGGAAGGTTGCGCACCGGTTGCTCTCCGCGCGCCAGCAGGCGTGCCGCAATCCCCGTCGGCTCGCTCGACGGTTTCTTCTTCCGCTTCGGCTCGACACGGACTGCAACGGAGGAGTCGACGTCGGACACCGCGCTGCCCGGGTCACCGCCCTGGACCAGACCGCGCTCATCAGCATCGTCGGTCGGTGAACGATCACCCGATGCATCGATCAGAAAATCGCCCTGCGCCGGCCGTTGGACGCGGTGTCTCAGCGGAAAGTAGTATGCCTCGCCCGGCGCCAGTGCGATCGAGACCGACACGAGCGTCGAGCGCAGCGCATCGACCTTCTGCGGGCTGGCGGGATCGATCAGTGTATGGGTATCGAGCGCGATGTGCGACGCTTGCCGGGCCTTCGCGATGACGGCGCGCATCGCCTCCAGCGTATCGACCGTGGCGTACCGGGTCTCGCGCACCGGCGCTTCGATGACGCTCGGCTGTGGCGTTGTATCCTTCGCCAGACCGTGAAACTCGAGCTCGATGAGCAGTTCGCGGAGCCGATCATGATCCGGTGGCCCGACCTTGAGGCGGGGCACGTCGAGCTGGATGTCGAGATCTTCGCGGATCGTTACTAATTCCTTCGACAGCAGGGCGCGATCCGGATACTGCAGCAGCGCCTCGCGTGGCCGCTTCTTCGTCAGCGACGGCGCGTTGCGCAGGATCTGCTCGAGCGAGCCGTAGTCGCGAACGAGATCACGCGCTGTCTTGTCGCCGATGCCGGGAACGCCCGGCACGTTGTCCGATGAGTCACCGACGAGCGCCAGGTAATCCGTGACGTGCTGCGGAGCGACGCCCAGCCGTTCCTCGGCGTTCTCGACGGATACCCATTGTTCTTCGACGCTCGCCGGGCCGCCACGACCCGGATTCAGTAGCCACACACCCGGGCGCACGAGCTGCTGAAAGTCCTTGTCGCCAGAAACGATCACGACGTTGAGGCCCTCGCGAACGCCCTGCGTGGCGAGCGTCCCTATGACATCATCGGCCTCGTACCCATCGAGGGACAGGATCGGGATCCGGTATGCCTCGAGCAGCTGGCACACGCGTTCCATGCCGCGGTCGAAATCATCCTGCAGCTCATCGGTGAGCTTCTGGCGCGTTGCCTTGTAGGCGGGATACCGCTCGTGGCGGAACGACAGACCGGAATCATGCACCCAGCCGAGATAGTCCGGCCGGTGCGTGGCGAGCAGGCGCTGGAGGAAGTTCGCAATGCCCCAGGCGGCGGAGGTGTTCTCACCACGGCTGGTCGTGAGCGGTCGGGAGATCAGGGCGAAGAACGCGCGGTAGATCAGCGCGTAGCCGTCGACGAGAAACAGACGGGGGGACGGTGGCTGCTGCATCACCGAATATTGGCGGAGCGGTCGACCTCAGACAACGACCGAACGAATCTCGTGCGTGGTGTCGGTCGCTCAGGTCTTCTCCTGAAAACACCACCGCCTGCCGGAGGGGCAGGCGGAGGCAGATCGAGCGGCCAACTGTCGTCGACGCGAATCAGACCCGCTGAACATTCGCCGCGTGGAGTCCCTTGGCGCCTGTCTGAATCTCGAACTCGACTTGCTGCCCTTCTGCGAGCGTCTTGAATCCGTCCATCGCGATGGCGGAGAAGTGCACGAAGACATCCTCGCCACCCTCCTGTTCAATGAAGCCATATCCCTTGGCATCATTGAACCATTTCACTTTCCCTATGGCCATACGAGCTGCCTCCTGCGGGGTGAACCGGATCCTGCACGGCTGGTGCTGGGCAAGCCCACCGGCTTGCGCGCCCTATATAGGAGCGAAAGGATATTTTGTCAAGAGAACACCATGCGGGACAACAGGATACCTGCTCCCACGGCCACACCAATGCGCACGTTGTCGTCGAACGGGCGTGCCGGCCACTCTGCGGCGGCGGCGATGATGCCTGCGAGGATGCTCACTCCCACCGCGAGATGCGCAACCACTGAAGCGCCCACCGCGGTGACGATCGCGCACGCAAGGCTGCCCTCGATGCTCTTCAGTGATCGGCCGATACGCCAGCGACCGACCGTACGTCCGACGATGGCAGCGCTCGCGTCGCCGACGGCAACTGCCCACATCGCCGCGATGGCGATGGAGGGCTCGAACACCAGGGCAACGAACAGGAAGGACAGGAGAAGCCATGTCGCGCCGGACCAGCGATGATGCTCATGCTCGCGCAGGAGCAGGCCCGTCGCCCGATCGAACACTGCCCGCACATGAACGGACCGGGCACGTGCGATCTCCACGATCATCGCGCACGCCGAGGCCGCG
>JANOCW010000321.1:0-3871 GCA_031412375.1 Gemmatimonadaceae bacterium
CAACTATCAGCGGATGGTCGAGCGTCGGTCCGCGTTCATGCTCGGCGTCGCCTACGAGACGAAGCCCGAGAAGCTCCAGCGGATTCCGATCATCGTGCGGGAGGTGATCGCCGGGCAGGATCGCGTGCGCTTCGAGCGGTGCCACTTCCTTACGTACGGCGAGTCCGCGCTGAACTTCGAGACCGTCTACTGGGTGCTGACGCCCGATTACAACGCCTACGCAGACATTCAGCAGGCCGTGAACCTCGGCATCCTCTCCCGATTTCTTGCCGAGGACATCGCGTTCGCCTACCCGACTCGAACGATCCACCTGGCTGGCGCGCCGTCGGCACTCGGTGGAGGAGGCGCGACGCGCGCGTAGTGCGTGGTCTCTCCAAGGCGGTGCGCATCGACCTTCGCGCGGCGCTTCACGCGACTGGCATGAGCCCGTCGGCTCTGGCCTTCGTCGAAGCAGTTGTCCTTCAGCGCGCGTACCCGCTCGGCGATTCCATGGCCTCCGATGCGTCGGCATCGGAGCGTGACGTTGCCGAGCGTCAAGTTGCCGATCAGGTGATCAGGCTGGTCGTGGCGAGCCTCGCGGGAGAAGGCTCGACGGTACGCGCTGGGGAGGAGCTCGCCGCGGATCCAGCGCTGCTCGCGGCGTTCTTCCAGAACCTCGACCTGCTCCCTGCCGACGGAGGATCGCAGGTGGACGGCATCGCACTTGTCACCAGCACCGCGCTGCAATGGCTGGCGGACACCCTCACCGTGGAGCGACGACAAGTGGATCCAAAGGGTTGAAGGTCTGGTCCCCCCACTTGCTGTTTTCGCGAATCGGTTCGACTACGGCTTCAACATGATTTTCAGCGGCGCCTTCGTCGTGTCGCCGACGTACCCGTACTGGATGTTCCTGATGTACAGACGCGCCACCTTGCGCACGTCGCCGCCAGTGACTTTCCGAAGCACGTCCCCGTACTCCGCGGCCGCGTGAAAGTCACCGCGGTACAGGTACGCCATGGCGAGCACCTCGGCCTGCTCGGCGTTCGATTCGGTCTGGTAGTAGTAACTGTTGACGTACCGCTGGGAATGCTTGACCAGTGCCGAGCGCGGCAACGGCGCTTCCTGGATATAGTCGATGGCGGCCTTGATGATCTTCACGACGGTGTCCGGCCGTAATGTGCTGACATAGATGCCGCCTCCGGTCGCACCGTACTCGAACGTCGTCGCGCCGGCGGCGTACGAGAGTCCTTCGCTCCGGATGACGTCCTCGAGTACTCCGCCCAGATAGCCGGTCGCGATCCTGAACGCCGGGTAGTCGGGACTCGACTGCAGTGGCCCGCTGAAGTAGCCGAAGATGTAATTCGTCGGAATCCTGCGCTGGACGGCCGCGACGCGCGGCGCCTTGGCGGGCCAGAGCTCCGGCAGCGTCCAGGTGAAGGTGCCTCGCGATAGCGTTCCGAGCGTCGAGCTGACGGCTTTCTCCACCCGCTCCCGCGAGATGTCCCCCACGACGACGAGCAGCATCCGCGACGTCATCATCTGCTCGGCGGCATACTTCGTCAGGTCGGCTGTGGAGAGACTCGCGATCGAGGTTTCGGATCCGAGCGGTGGAATCGCATAGGGGTGGGACTCGAACGCCAGGCTGTCCGCGGCCCGTGCCGCCTGTGAACTGGGCGACTCGTTCACCGCCCTGGCCGAGCGCAGGAGCTGGCCGCGCGTGATCGCCATCGCCGCCGAGTCGAGCGTGGGTTGCATCAGCCGATCCGCGAACACCGCCCAGGTGGAATCGAACTCCTGCTTGATCCCGCGAAAGGACAGGCGAGTGTAGTCCGGGGTGGCCTGAACGGTGATCCAGCTTCCCGTGTGGGCGAGCGCGAGTCGCGCGGCGTCCCCCGGATACCGCCGCGTGCCATACTCCGACGCGTACAGGAGAAAGGGCTCGGCGCCGGCGATGGCCGGGGCGACCTGACGGACTCCGCCCAGCAGATAGAGATTCACCGCGACGACGTCGGTTGCGCCGACGGGACGGTGGATCACCTTCAGGCCGCCGACCTCGTACATGATCGTGAGGCTGTCGAGCGGACCGGCGCGGAGTGCCGTGTCCTCCGCGCCACCGTGGATCAACGCCGGAACCGCGGGTACGGTCGTTCCGCCCGGTGTGAGCGCGAGCGCGATCATCGCAGCGCAGAGCATGGACGGGGCGATCATTCGACGCTCCACTTGGAGAGAATGGCATTGAGCGTACTTCGCATCGACAGCCACGTCGCTGGCGAGACGAGGATCGTCACGGTCATCGGCTTTGCGGTCAGGTACGTCTGGACGAACCGTCCGACATCCTCCGGGGTCTGTGCGCGCACGTTGTCCACGTAGCCCATGTAGTAGTCGAGGCTGGCCACACTCCACAGCGTCGCCACCGGATGGGCGAGCGAGGTCGCCGACTCGAACTGGAACGCCGTGAGCACTTGCTGCCGCTTCTTGGCGATCACGACCTCCTCGGCAGTGAAGTAGCCAGCCGTGGAGAACTGCCGGATCTCGCTTTTCAGCGCGGCGCCCGCGGCCTCGAGCTTCTCCGGAGTCGTGCGAGCGTAGAGCTCGATCGGTCCCACGTTTCGCTGAGTTTCGTAGCCGAGCGACACGCTCTGAAACAGGCCGCTATCGACGAGTCGTCGCTGAAGCCCCGAGAGCGGCTGGTTGATCAGCTCCGAGAACACATCGGCGGCGTAGGTTCCCGCAGCGTCGGTGGTGACACTCGGGCCGTGCCAGCGCACGAGGAAGGTAAGATCCGTCACATCCGCCTCGACGAGACCGGTGCGGGTCGCGGTCAGCGCCGGCATCGGGATGACGGGCGCACCCTTGAACGGATCGTCACCGGCCTTCCACGACTGAAAGCTCTTCGCCGCGAACGCGAACACCTCGAGGGCGGTCACGTCCCCGGTCACGACCAGTGCAGCGTTGTTCGGGATGTAGTACTTGCGAAAGAATCCCTTGAGCCGATCGGTCGTCGCGCCCATCACGGCGATGAGATTTCCGCCGGGATTCTTGCGGCCCCACCCCGCGCCCCACAGGGCGCTGCTGGAGTGATGGTAGAGCAGGTACTGCGGTTGCGAGGCGTTTCGCTGCAGCTCCCCGCTCACGACCTTCTGCTCCGACTTCAGTGCCTCGCGGTCGAAGCTCGGACTGCGGACGAGCTCCGCCATGATCTTGAGTCCCTTCTCCAGGTTCTTCGAGGGCAGCGTGACGTAGTAGGCGACTGCCTCCGGTTCGGTCACTCCGTTGTGGGTGATCGCCTCGACCTTGTAGGCAGCATCGTCGAACGAGCCGCCGGGCTGTCCCTCCCCGCTCTTGAACAGCATGTGCTCGAGGAGATGCGGTACGCCCTCATCCTCGGGCGTGAGCTGGGTGAAGGCGCCCGTGCGCACGACGACCTCGATTGTGGCGAGCGGAACAGTCGGGTTTCGCACAACGATGACATGCAGCCCGTTCGCGAGCGTGGTGTCGCGAACCATTTTTTCGAGCGTCGCGCGCTGTGCCAGCGCCCGCGGTGCGGCAGCGCCGAGGAGCGCGATGACGAGGCCGGCGCAGGTCAGGAGCGACCGACGCGCGAGCAGGGGATCAAGGTGCATCATGGGAGGGGGCGCTGCACGTAAACGGGGAGCATGCCTTCGACCGGGGCCAACTGTAGGGCTGATAGCCGGGGCGCCGCAAGGCCGTCCTCCTACCCCAACGCCCGGATCCACCCTCCGTCCACCGCCACCGACTGCGCCGTGATGTAACTCGCGCGCTCGGAGGCGAGAAACGCCGCCAGTGCGGCGAACTCGCGCGGCTCGCCGAGTCGGCCCATGGGAATCTGGCCTTCCCATTTGGCGCGAATCGCCTCGGGAGTGGTGTTCGC
>JANOCW010000322.1:0-8977 GCA_031412375.1 Gemmatimonadaceae bacterium
GATCTCCTCCGTCGCGCTCGAAGGGATCGCGTATCGCAATGCGCGGCTGACCATCTTCCTGCGTCATGGCGACGTCGTGCAGGCCGATGGGACACCGCGCCTCGCTGCGCTTGCGCGGGAGATCTCGGGGCAGGTGTGCACGCTCCCCGAGCTCACTCGCCCGCTCCGCTCGCTGGGCTCTCGCCGCGGGCAACTGGGCTCGGAGCACGACCTGTTCTTTGGCCCACTGCTCGCCGGCCGCCGGCGCGGTGAGCGCGCGACCGATATACGTGGCCGGCTCCGGGCATTCGATGCCGCAGCAATCACGGCCGCGCTCGATGAAGCGATCGCGACGTTCGCGAAGGACCGCTTCGCACGCAGCGCGCCTGATCGGCGTGCGCTCGAGGCCGAGCTTCTCGAGATCGCGCTCCCTCTTCGCACCGCGCTCGACTCCCTCGAGCTGTACGCCAATCGCGCGGTCGAAACGCCGGGGGCGGACGAAACCCTGTTCGTCCGCTGGCGTTCGTGGTGCGGTGGGTTGCAGGAGGTCTTCGAACGCGCCGACCGCTGTTGGCTCGCGTTCGGGTCCGTGCTCGGCGAGGCTCCACGGCGCAGGCGCCCGCTGTGGCGCCGCGTGCTCAGGCTCGGCGTGCTGCTGGCATCCGTGACGCAGTCGATGGCCATCACAGTTGCATGAGCGGCGGGGGCTCGCGGGGCAGTCCGTTCACGGCCTACATTTGAGATAATGTCCGTCATCGGCATCGGGCTCGACCTCGTCGACATCGCGCGCGTCGAACGCCTCATCGAGTGGAAGGGAGAACGTGCCCTCAAGCGACTGTTCACCTTTCGCGAGGTCGATTACGCTTCGGGCCGTGCCCAGCCGGCGAGAAGCTACGCCGCGAGGCTGGCCGCGAAGGAGGCCGGCTTCAAGGCGCTCGCCGGCTCCGAGCTCGCGAGGGCCATCGGATGGCGCGATCTGGAGGTCGTGATGCGCTCCGACGGCCGGCCGACGCTCGTTGTCCATGGTCCTGCCCGCCGCCGAGCCGCCGATCTCGGAGTGAGCCGGATCCACCTGACCCTGACCCACACCAACACGACGGCGGGTGCGATGGTGGTCCTCGAAGGTGGGTCGGATCAGCTGCTCGTCGACAGCGTGCTGTCCGAATCCACACCGCCCCAGGGGTAATCGCCCAACTGGCGCAGCGGATGTAATCCCGATAGGTTCACTCGGGATGTTGAGAATGATTCTCAAACACGGTTTTGCGGGCGTCCTCGCCCTGCTCGCAACGGCGATGGTCGCGGCCACACCCGCGGCTGCGCAGGACCATCCCGCGCGTCGCCTCTCCAACATCGTGGCCGTCGCCGTCGAGGAGTACGCCAAGGGTGTCGACGAGCAGGGGAAGGTGCTGCTCGAGGTCGAGTACCAGGAGGCTGTCGACTTCCTCGCGGATGCCACGACAGTCGCTGGCCGCCTCTCCGGGGCGAGCGCCGCGACAGCGAGAACTGCGCTGGATTCGCTGACCGCCGCGGTGCGGGAGCGACGTCCCCCCGCTGCGGTCACCGCCCTTCACGCGACATTCGTTCAGGCCCTTGGCAGCGACGGTGCGCTGGAACTTCCGTCGCGTGCGGTGAGCATCGCCTCCGGCCAGCGCCTGTACGCGGCGAACTGTGCGTCGTGCCACGGCGAACGGGGCTTGGGCGACGGGCCGGCATCGGCCGGAATGACGCCTGCTCCCCCGGGAATCGGCTCCGCAGTCGAGATGCACGATGTGAGTCCGGCGCTCATGTATCGCGTCGTCACGGTCGGGATCGCCGGGACGCCGATGATCTCGTGGTCCGGCGCACTGACCTCCGATGAGCGCTGGGACATCGTCGCCTACCTGACGTCGCTGCGGGCGACCCCCGCCCAGGCGCGCGAAGGCGAGGGACTCTTCCTGCAGCAGTGTTCGTCCTGTGATCGGGCGACGGGGAGCGCGGACGGCGCGGTCAGCTCCGCGCTGACCCGCCTGCCGCCGGAGCTGGACTCCTTTGCATGGCAGGCTGCGCGCAGCGACGCGCAGCTCGCCGAGGCCATTCGCCTTGGTCTCCCCGGTACCGCGATGCCGCCGAAGGGACTCACCGCGCCCGAGCTGGACGCAATGGTCGCGTACGTTCGTACGCTCTCCCTGCGCGATTCGGGAACGGTGGCCGCCACGACGGGCCGGCGTGATGGCAGTGCTGCCGCTCGTGAAGTGATGGCGCTCATCGACGGAGCGCTCACCGCAGGGCGAGCGGGCAGGACGGGCGAGGCGAACGACCTGGCGTTCGACGCATACATCGCGTTCGAGCCGCTCGAAACGCCGGCGCGGGGCAAGGCCCCTGGCCCTGTCGCGGCGATGGAACGTCAGTTCCTCGAGCTCAAGGCAGCGCTTCGGTCGAACGACATTCCCGCTGCGGAGCGCGCGCGGGCCGCGATCCGCATCGGACTCCCCGGGATCGTCACCCTGACCCGACCGCCGGAAACCGGGTGGGCCGCGTTCATCCAGTCGTTCCTGATCATCCTGCGGGAAGGTCTCGAGGCGATTCTCGTCGTCGGAGCGGTCGTCACCTTCCTGATCAAGACCGGACATCGCGATCGACTCCGTTCCATCTGGATCGGCGCGGGCCTCGCAATCGTCGCGAGTGCCGCCACTGCAATCGTCCTCCAGACGACGCTGCGCGCGATGCCGGCGAGCCGCGAGATTCTCGAGGGAATGACCATGCTCGTCGCGGTGGTCGTCCTTTTTTCAGTAAGCTACTGGCTGATCTCGAAAGTCGAGGCCGCGAAGTGGCAGCGCTTCATCCGGGAGAAAGTGTCCGCTGCGCTCGAGCGCGGCGGAGGCCGAGCGCTGGCGACCGTGGCATTTCTCGCCGTCTACCGCGAGGGGGCCGAGACGGCGCTCTTCTATCAGGCCCTGTTCAACGAAGGATCGAGCGCGATGCTTCCGCTGATTCTCGGGATGCTGTTGGGTTTCGTCGTGCTCGCCGTGATCTTCACCTTCGTCTACCGGTTCGGAATCCGCATCCCGCTGCGTCCCTTCTTCGCCGTGACCAGCACGCTGCTCTACTTCATGGCATTCATTTTTGCGGGGAAGGGCGTGCGCGAGCTGCAGGAAGGAAACGCGCTACCCGTGACCGTGCTTCCGGGCTTCCCACAGCTGGACGTATTGGGCATCTATCCGACGGTCGAGACACTGCTGGCGCAGTTGCTGCTCGTCGCACTGTTCGTCTTCGCGCTTGCGAAGACGTTCTGGCCAGCGCGCTCCATCGTCCTGCCGACGATCGAGCCGCGGGCGACCGAGGCACGCCCCGAAGTCTAGCTTCGCACGGTCGCTGCCCGCACGCACGGCAGCGCATGAGCCCATCGACAATGGACGCTGACACGATCTCCGTTTTCGCCTCGCCGTACGGGGCACTGCTCATCTTCTGCCTTCGCATCGTGGACGTGTCGTGCGATACGATGCGGGTGCTGTTCACGGTGCGCGGCAAGCGCCTCATCGCCGGCCTGTTGGGCTTCTTCCAGGCGCTGATCTGGATCTTCGCGGTCGGCACGGCGATCAAGTACCTGAACAGCTGGATGCACGTCCTCGGATACGCGGCGGGCTACGCCACGGGGACAATGGTCGGCATCACGATCGAGCAGGCCGTCGCCTACGGAGTGTCGACCGTCCGCATCATCTCGCGCAACGGAGGCGTCGAGATCGCGGAAGCCCTGCGCGACTGCGGCTATGGCGTGACCGAGTTCGGGGGTTACGGTCGCGAGGGCCCGGTGGAGATCGTCAACTCCGTCGTCCACCGCAATGATCTCGACGAAGTCATGCGCATCATCGACAAGTGGGACAAGGACGCGTTCGTCACGGTCGAGGAACCGAAGATCCTGCGAGGCGGCTCCTTCGCGACCCGCGAGTGGAAGATCATCAGCCCCTTCGGCCGGCCGGGAAGCGTCGGTGGAGGCACTCGGCAGGGGCTGTAGATCGAACCGCGCACGGAGTCGGCCGAATCAGACCACTGCGGGGTCTGCCCCGCTTTCAGGCGAAGCATAAATGCCCGGCCTTCCCTCACCGACATCCTTGCGCAGCCACATCCAGGTTGCCCCGACGGCGATGAAGGCAAGGGCGATCATCTGCGCCGCCGTGAACGGGCCGAAGAAGCGATCGTCCTTCGCCCGAAAGAACTCGATGATGAAACGCTCGATCCCCGCGAGGACGCAGTAGACGCCGAACAGCCAACCTTCGGCGTGCCTGTGGTCGCGGAGCCGCCAGAGGATCGCAAACATCACGAACCCGAGCACGACCTCGTAGATCTGCGTCGGATGCACGGGCACGACAGTACCCGGGAGCGTCCCCGCCGGAATCATCGACGCCGCTCCGAACTCGCTCGACATGATCGCCGCGGTCGACGGCGGCGCGCCCTGCGGGAACATCACCGCGAGCGGACTGTCGAACCACGGCTTTCCATAGTCGTCGCCGACCGCCCAGCAGCCGGTGCGCCCGACCGAGTACGCGGCAGCGATGCAGATCCCGCCCACGTCCATGATCCGCGGCAGGTTGCGCTTCTTGCGATGGGCGATGAACAGCACCGCGATGATGCCACCGATCAAACCGCCCCAGAACACAAAACCTGCTCGGCTGAACAGGTCCCCGATCTCCCCGATCACCAGCGCATAGTACAGCTTGGCTCCCAGGAGACCGCCGATCACCGCAGCAAAGATGAGGTCCGGGATGTACGAGGGATCATGTCCGCGGCGCGCGAGCTCGTGCTGCGCGATCGTCTGCGAGATGACGAAGGCGAGCAGCACCGCAATCCCGAATCCAGTGAACTCGAGGAAGCCGACCCCGAAGCTGAAGGGGTGATGGACGATGGCGTTGAACTCTGGTTGCATCTGCATCGATGGCTGGCGTGGACTACGCCGCTGCCAGACCGGGCAGCGGGAGTGAAGCGTACGCGTTGAGATCGAGACCGGCGCGCTCACCGCGTTCGAAGCGAAAGAGCCCGGCGCGCGCGATCATCGCCGCGTTGTCCGTCGCGAGCCGCGCCGTCGGCGCGAAAACCGCTCCGCCGATCGACGCGACCCGCGCCTACAGCGCCGCGGCAAGGGCGCCGTTGCAGGCAACGCCGCCGCCGAGCACGATTCGCGTTCGCCCGTGCTGGCGAGCAGCGCGAATGGTCTTCTCGGCCAGCGTCTCGACCAGCGCGTCCTGGAAGCCACGCGCGAGATCGGCCCGATCGCGATCGTCGAGCGAGCGATCCTTCGCCGTGAGCCCGCGTACCGCAAGCAGCACCGCGGTCTTGATGCCGCTGAACGAGACGTCGTAGTAGTCCGCGTCGCCCGGGAGTTGATCGCGCCTCAGCATCGGCCGCGTGAAGGGGAATCTCGCCGGGTCGCCATCCCGCGCGATGCGCTCGACGTGTCGCCCCCCGGGGTAGGGCAGGCCGAGCAGCTTCGCCACCTTGTCGAAGGCCTCGCCGGCAGCGTCATCGCGGGTTCCGCCGAGGAGACGGTAGCGGCCCCACGCCTCCACGTCGACGAGCAGGGTGTGGCCCCCGGAGACGAGCAGCGCCGTGAATGGCGGAACGGCATCCCGGTGCTCGAGCGCAGTCGCGAAGAGATGACCTTCCATATGGTGCACACCGAGCAGCGGAATCCCACGCGTGAATGCCATCGCCTTCCCGAAGCTCACGCCGACGAGCAGTGCGCCAACCAGGCCGGGACCGTTCGTGACAGCGATCGCCTCGATGTCCGCGAGCTCGAGCCCCGCGTCGGCAATCGCGCGCGCCGCCACCGGAACGATGCTCGTCAGGTGCGCTCGCGATGCGATCTCCGGAACGACACCGCCAAAGAGCGCGTGCACATCCTGGGAGAGAATCACCAGCGATCGCAGCGCCACATCATCACCCGATCCTTCGACGACCGACGCCGACGTCTCATCGCAGGATGTCTCGATTCCGAGCACCCGCGTCATGCCGGGCCGGGCACCGGCGGGGGGATTCGAGCTCGCACGCGCGCCGGGACGACCTGGATCCCGAGCCGAAGCGTATCGAGCAGCACCTCGACGGTCAGCACCGAGTCGCGCACACTAATCGTGCGTCGCACCGTCGAGATCGACTCGAGCTCCTGCACGATGCGGCGCTGCCCGGTCACCGTCACGCTCTCCGGCTCGAAGCGCGGCTCGTAAAGGAGCACTCGGCCAGCGCCATCGGTCAGTCGCAGGGCCGAGCGCACGGGCATGCGCCGCTGGAGCAGGGAGTCGAAGCGCAGGGTGAAGGCCTGCGGCTCCACTGCGCTCACCCTCGCGTCGACGCCGGGCGGAAGCTGTACATCCCCAGGCGTCAGCAGTACCACGACGCTGTCCGCGACATCGCCGGCGTACGATCGGCTGACGGTCGGCCGTCGGGCGAAGAGCTTGTACAGCTCCCGGGTCGATCCCATGACCTGCGCGCGGATCGAGGGTGTCGCGCTCGTGAGCACGAGGCTGCTGTCCAGCACCAGCTCGAGATTGACATCCACGGCTTCCTGGGACGGCTCCTCGCCGGCGACCACCATCCAGAGGACAATCGACAGGAACAGCGCCGTCGCCTTCACGGGGAGTCGCTCCGTGAATGTCGCGCGGATGCGCCGCGGGATGGAGACGCGAGGCCGCGGCGCGGAGCCCGACTCAGGCATTCACGGTCTCGCCACGAGCGAGCCGGGCCGATCACCGGCATCGCTCGTTCGCCCGGGTGCCGCCTCGCGCAGCAGCTGGGAGATGAGTGCTCGATTCGCCGGGGTATTCCAGTCCTGCACATAGGTTTTGCGCCGGATCACTCCCTCGCGGTCGACCACGAACGTCTCGGGGACGCCGCTCGTCCGATAGGTCCTCGTGATCTCTTTCTCGGGGTCGTGCAGGATGTCGAAGGTGAGATCGTATCGCTTCGCGAACGCGCGGATGGTCTCCTCGCTGCCCGGAGCGTCGATGCTCACGGCGACGATGCGAAGCCCGCTGTCGGCGAAGCTGCGGTGCAGTCGTTCCATGCTCGGCATCTCGGCTTCACAGGGGCCGCACCATGTCGCCCAGACATTGAGGAGCACGACCTGTCCGCGGTAGTGATCGAGCGAGCGTTTCTCCGGTACCTCATCGAGCGTGACCGCGTGAATCTCCGGCGCGCGGGAGCCGGGAGTGAGCGGGAACAGCTCCTCGCCCATGGTCAGCATCGCGACGGCAAGGCCCCCGCCGAGCAGGGCCACGACGGAAAGCACGATCAGCCACTGGGCTCGCGCCGTCACGCCGCCACCGGGCAGCAGCGTCGAAGCACTGCGATCTCGCCGCGCGGGTCCTTCGCCGAGAAGATCGCGTTGCCGGCAACGAACGTGTCGGCGCCTGCGCGGCACAGCTCCACGATCGTCTCACGCCCCACACCACCGTCGACCTCGAGCATCGCCCGGCTTCCGGATTCATCGAGCAACCGGCGCGCGCGCTGCACCTTGCCCACCGAGCCCGGGATGAACTCCTGTCCACCGAACCCGGGATTCACCGACATGATGAGCAGGAGGTCGAGGTCGACGGCGACGTCGCGAACGGCCTCCAGCGGCGTGGCGGGATTGACGACCGCACCGGCGAGGCAGCCGACTTCCTTGATCCGGTGCAGCTGGCGGTGAAGATGCGGCGAGGTCTCGACATGAATCGTGAGGATCGATGCCCCCGCGTCGGCAAAGGTGTCGAAGTACTTCTCCGGCTCGACCACCATCAGGTGCACGTCGAGCGGAAGCGTCGTCAGCTTCCGCACTGTCTCGATGACCTTGGCCCCGAAGGTGAGATTCGGGACGAACTGTCCGTCCATGACGTCGATGTGAATCATGTCGGCACCCCCCGCCGAGCACATCGCGATCTCATCGCCCAAGCGCGCGAAGTCCGCGCTGAGGATCGACGGCGCGATCCGAACGGTCATCGACGGCGGCCGGAGATGATCAGCTTCACCATCGCGCCCGACGCCACCGACTGGCCCGGACCCGGATCCTGCGACGTGACGGTGTTCGCCAGCTCGATCGAGGTGGTGTCGATCTCGACGGCGCCGACGAGCAGTCCGATGTTCTGGAGTCGCGTGCGCGCCTGCGGCAACGTCTGCCCGATGAGGTTCGGGATCTCCGCCGTTGCCGGACCGCGGCTCACCGGGAGATCGACGCGCGCCGGGAGGGTCAGTTTCTGTCCCGCAGCCGGACTCATCGAGATGACCTGTCCGGCGGGGCGGTTGCTGTAGACCAGGTCGACGCGGCCCATCTCGAGGCCCGCATTCTCGATGGCGAGCACCGCCTGCTGCCGAGTCCCGCCGACCACGGGCGGCACCGTCGACGTGCGCTGCCCGGTGCTGACATGGAGAGTGACGGTCGTTCCTCGCTTCTCCCGGCTTCCGCCGGTTGGATCCTGTTGCAGGACCTGTCGCGCTGGCGCGCTGGGGCTGAAGCGGGATTCGCCTCGCTGACCCGTGAATCCCGCTCGCGAGAGTTTCTTTACCGCGTCCTCATAGCTATCGCCCACGACAGTTGGGACCACCGCGTCATCCGGGATGATCTCGGCAGGGAAGATGACGAACGCCACCACCAGATAGGCGATGAGAAATCCGCTGGTGGCCGCGATGAGGTACGGGAGTGCGCGCCGGGAGCGACCCCGCCAGTTCACTCGCTGGCCTTCCGGAGACGAGCCGCGAAGGCGCCATCGGTGCCATGGCGGTGCGGAAGCACGCGAAGACGTCCCGCGTCGAGGACTGCGGCCGGCACGACGCCCTCGGGCGGCGGCTCGAGCGTCCATTCACCGCCCTGATCCGCGAGAAAGCGCTCGACCTGGGAGTCGTTCTCTTCAGGCTCCATCGAGCAGGTGCTGTAGATCAGCAGTCCGCCGGGAAGCACGGCATCGGCGGCAGCGCGGAGCAGCGAGCCCTGAAGCGCGCTCATGACCGCGAGGTCGGAAACCTTGAGACGCCAGCGGGCATCCGGATGTCGGCGGAA
>JANOCW010000323.1:0-4411 GCA_031412375.1 Gemmatimonadaceae bacterium
GAGGTGCGGGCCGGCGTCGACTCCGAGTGCCGCGACCCGTCCGCCAGACGCCGCGCCGACCAACCCGCCCAGGCTGTAGAGGGCGTGCACGCGCGACATGATCGGACGCTCGTAGTGCTTCTGCACCGCGGCCGCCTGCGCATTCATCGCCACATCCAGCAGGCCGTTGGCAACGCCGAGCGCGACGAGCGCGACCATCAGCATCGCCGCGTTGGGCGCCATCGACGGCACCATGAGCGCGGCCGCGAACGCGAAGATCGCGATCCCGGTGACCGGGCGGCTCCCGTGCTTCGCGACGAGGCGCCCGGCGATCGCCATCGCGAGGATGGCGCCTGCCGAGAGGCCGAGGAGCGCCATCCCAAGGCCTCCCTCGGTCAGGCCGAGGCGATGCTGAACGGCCGGAATGCGCACCGCCCAGCTGGCGCTGCCCACGCCGGTCAGGAAGAAGATCGCGGAGACCGCGTAGCGCGCGGCGCGGGCGCCGGTGTCCGGCGCCGTTCGATTGCTGCGACTCATCGGATGGGCGCCGTTACGCCACGGCGACCAGAGCCGGTGCGGCGCGGTCCGTACTTTCACGGATCGCAACCCAGTCGGTCCTGACGCGGTCCCACTCCTGGATCACGAGTCCATGCCGCTCGAACCAGCCGCGGATCTGCGGAGGCTGGAACTTCGCGATCTCCTCGAGAACCGGCACGAACACGGCGAGGGCATCGTCGCTCATGACCGTGCGCCGCGCGATCTCGGTGATGTGCCGCGCCTGCGACACCGCGATGGTGAGGCCCTCGCCGCGATTCACGTGCAGCATGACGTGGAGATCGGAGCTGCCATCACCGACGTAGATGACGCGCTCGCGCGGAACCCCAAGCGTCGTGCGGAGATGCTCGACGGCGGTGACCTTGCCATATCCCGCCGCCACGCTGTCAACCGATGCGATCTCGCCGCTGCTGGCTTCGTAGCCGAGGCGTGTGCCGATGACGTGATTCGCCGGAACGATGCCATCGAGGGCGGCATGCACAATCTCCTCCGGCGCCGCGGAGACGACGTAGAAATCGAAACAGTATCCGTCGACTCCCTGCGCCAGGAGGTCAGGGAGGAGGCGAATGTTCCGCTTGAGCCGTATCTGGCCGCCGACCTCCGTGAGGTTGGCGCGCCGGACGCGACGGAACTCAGGGTCGTGACGGAGCAGATACGCGAGCTCGGCGCCAGACTGGACGAGGTTGAGACGCGACAGCCCCGCCACCTTCTCGTCGAAGCCCGTGATGCCGAGCGACTCGGCGAGCACGCGTCCCGCATCGCTCGAGCTCAGCGTCTGATCGAAATCGCTCACGAACAAGAAATGCTTCGTCATCGTACCGGCCTCCAGCCGCACGCCGTGCGGTCACGATCAGCCCGATTGCTGATGTGCCACCCCGTTCCGATCGAGCGGTTCACGGCGTATCGAGAGATACGCAGGGCCGGCGATAGAGTCCAAGACCTCGTTGGTTGGGTCCGATACTCGTTGGGTATCGAGCGTTTGCCGGGGTCAGGCCGCGTCGGCGCGCGCGATCGGCGTCGACTCGGGAGCGAACGCTTCGCCAAGCGAAGGGAGGTCGTGGGAGTAGGCGCGTTCGCCATGTTCGGCAAAGTCGACACCCCCGGCCGCCTCGTCCTCGCGTGACACACGGAAGGATCCCGCGGCGCGGAGGCAGACCATCACGAGCGCCGTGACCGGCGCCGTGAACCCGATCGTTGCGACGATGGCGAGCGCCTGGACCCAGAGAAGATGCGGGTTGCCTGCGAGCAGGCCATTCGCTCCAGCGGTGTTCACCGTGGTCGTCGCGAACACGCCCGTGAGCAGCGCGCCGATGATCCCGGCGACTCCGTGGCAGGCGAACACATCGAGCGCATCATCCACACCCAGCCGGTCACGGAAGCGCAGGGCGTAGTTGCTGGCCGTCGCCGCGAGCCCGCCGATCACGAGGGCGGCCGCCGGCGTGACATATCCCGCTGCGGGAGTGATGGCGACGAGCCCGACGACCACGCCCGTCGCCGCCCCGACGCCCGTGGCCTTGCCTCCCGCCGCGAGCTCTATCGCGAGCCAGGTGACCATCGCGGCCGCCGCCGCCGCGTGGGTGGTGGCGAATGCGTTGGCCGCGACGCCGTCGGCAGCGAGTGCGGACCCGGCGTTGAATCCGAACCACCCCACCCAGAGCAGGGCCGCGCCGAGCGTCGTGAAGACCACGTTGTGCGGGCGACGATCCGGGCCACCGGCGTCATGCCGCGGGCCGACGAATGCCGCGACGACGAGTGCGGCCGTTCCGGCGCTGATGTGCACCACTGTGCCGCCGGCAAAGTCGAGCGCCCCGAGCCCGCGCAGCCACCCATCGGTGGCCCAGATCCAGTGTGCGAGCGGGTCGTAGACGAGCGTCGTCCACGCCACCGCGAAGATCAGGAACACTGAAAACCGCATCCGCTCGGCGACCGCGCCGGAGATAAGCCCGACGGTGATTCCGGCGAACATCGCCTGGAAGGCGCTGAACGCGAGATGAGGAATGGTCGCCCCGTACGGGCCTGGTTCCGCTCCGACACCGGCCAAGCCGAACCAGCTCGAGTCACCGATCACGTCGCCGGGACCGAAGGCGAGCGAGTAACCAATGAGCAGCCATTGGACGCTCACGGCGGCGAGCGCGGCGACGCTCATCAGGACGGTATTCACCGCCGCATGCGGGCGAACCAGCCCGGCGTAGAACAGGGCGAGACCCGGAACCATGAGGAGTACCAGAGCGGATGAGACCAGCACCCAGGCTGTGTCCCCCGCTGAGATGGCTGCCGCGGTCATGGTGTAGGCTCGCTCGACGTGGAGGTTGGGGAGGGTTGCAACTGCTCCCCGCACCATATGGCAAGCCGCCGACATCGTCAATGCTTCGTGCTCAATCTGCAACAATCCAAGTGCATGAGAACATTATTTGGCGCCAAAACTACAAAAGCGCTTCACTTTTATGCGCATCAGGCATATTCTATCCAACGGTTGCAAAGCACTTCTCCCACTCCCCGCGTTCGATTTCGAGGCGTTTTCATGGAAAACCTGGTTGAAACAGCATCTCGCGCCGCTCCGATCCGTCACCTCGAGGTGCGGAAGCGGCGCTTCGCGACGGTGGTGCTGGATGTCGACTCCGGGATCTCCGGGATCGACGGCATCGAATGGCTTGCAGCTCGGCGTGGAGCGTCGGTCGCGCGTGATGTCGCCGCGCTCACCGCCCAGGCTCGCGCCGGAGCCCTGCCGCCGGGGCACGCGTATCGGGACCGGCTGGCCGCGATCCGGCCGCACCACGACGACATGCATGCCCTGTCGCGCGCCTACGTGGGCGCGATCGTGCCGGAGGCCCCCGAAACGATTGCCCGCCTCCGCCGAGCCGGCGTGCGGGTGCTGATCGTGAGTCACGGGCCCGGGAACGCCATGTACCGCCTGGCCGATCGGCTCGGCTTCGAGACGGATGAGGTGCACGCCGTCAACATCAGGTTCGACGCGCTGGGCGCCTATGCCGGGTTCGATCACACGTCACTGCTCGCCACCGTTGCAGACAAACGCGTCCTCATCGACGATCTTTCGATCGAGGGCCCGGTGCTCGTCGTCGGGACCGGACCGACGGAACGCGCCATCAGGTCGTTCGCGCAACTCGAGGCGACCGTCCTGCCCTGATCTCGCCGCGGATCCCGATCGACAAACCCAATCACGTGGAGCCATGACTACAATCGCCATGGAAGGCCTTGGTGCGCACCGAATCGACGGCATCTCGTTCGGAAAGATCGTGCAGATCCGCGAAGTCCTGCTTCGCGCGCAGGCGAAGGGCGCACGGGTCATCCGCTTCGAGTCGGGCGACCCGAGCTTCGCGGTGGCGCCGCACGTGCTCGACGCGATGACCGCTGCGGGAGCGGCGGGCAAGACCCACTACGTCCCCAACGACGGCATTCCCGAGCTGCGCACGGCCATCGCCGACAAGCTTCGGACGAAGAACGGGATTGCCGACGTCGTGTCGCACGATGTCTTCCTCACCAACGGCGCGATGCACGCGCTGTACGTCACCTTCGGCGCGCTGCTGGCCGAGGGCGATGGCGTGATCATTCCCGATCCGATGTGGACGGAGGTCGCCGAGAACATTCGGCTGGCGGGCGGCATTCCGGAGCGTGTCGTCGTGAGTGCGGACACCGACTACGCCTACGATCCCGAGGTGATCGACCGCGCGATCACGCCGGCGACGCGGGCGATCTTCGTGAACTCGCCCCACAATCCCACCGGCGCGGTCGTGCCGCGCGACACGCTCGAGGCGATCGTCGGCATCGCGCGCGATCGCGACCTCTGGATCGTCTCGGACGAGGCGTACGAAGATGTCCTGTACGAGCCCTACTCGCACCACTCCATCGCGTCCCTCGC
>JANOCW010000324.1:0-3176 GCA_031412375.1 Gemmatimonadaceae bacterium
CACGGTCGCCCTTACGAAACGTCGACACGGCCCGACCCACAGCCTCAATGACGCCGATCCCTTCGTGCCCAAGAATGCGGCCGGCTGTCACCGTCGGGACGTCGCCCTTCATGATGTGAAGGTCCGTGCCACAGATCGTCGACGTCGTGATCCGGACGACAGCATCCCCGGGGTCTCGAACGACCGGCTTGGGCTTCGGCAACCACGCGCGCTGGCCGGGCCCTCCGTAGACCAGCGCCATCATCGTGTCGTCGGTCTCGACGGCAGTGACAACCTCGTCGGCTATCGCTTCAGTGGTGGGCATGAACAGATCCTCCGGATTGAGATGCCGCACGCCTTGTCGCGCACATGTCAGGTACTGCTGTGGACGAGCCGCAGCGAGAAAACGATGCGCGCCCGTCCTGAATGCCACCTGAGTCGGTCCTGAGGGCACCGGCGCGGAGCTATGCGTTGCGCCCGCGCTTCTTTCGGGGCATGCCGCAGGTCATGCCGGTGCCGGCAGCCGCACGGTGGCCGTCGTTCCCTTACCCGCAACGCTCACGAGCTCGACCGTCCCTCCGTGCTCCTCGGCGATCCAGCGCGCAATGGAAAGCCCGAGCCCCGAGCCGCCGGCGTCCCTCGAGCGGGCGGGATCGGCGCGGTAGAAGCGTTCGAACACGTGCGGCAAGTGCTCAGGCGCGATGCCAACTCCAGTATCACGCACCGCGATCGTTACGCCGCTCGCGGCCCGTCTGAGATCGACGGTCACGCGTCCTCCAGCCGCGGAATACCTGGTGGCGTTGTCAATCAGAATGAGGATGAGCTGCTTGAGTCGGTCCGGATCGCCCTGCACGATGATCGGCTCGAACGCGCCCACTTCCAGTCGGTGTCCGCGGGCCAGGTGGCGTATCTCCCCCATGACCGCGAGGAGCACGCGATCCAACTCGACAGGGTCACGGCGCAGCGGTACCCCGGCATCGGCGCGCGCCAGCACGAGGAGATCGGCGACCAGCCGAGCCATGCGCGTGGCCTCTGCATGCGCCTCGCCGATCATCTGTGCGCGCTCTGCCTCGCTCAGCCGGCTTTCCCCTCGCTGCAGGAGCTCGAGGTTGGCCTGGACCACGGTGAGCGGTGCGCGCAGTTCGTGCGAGGCCGCGGCCACGAACCGCTGCTGTCCCTGATAGGCGCCCTCGAGACTGGTCAGCATCTCGTTGAACGTCGTCGCGAGCCGTCCAAGCTCGTCGCGGTCCCCGCCGTCGCTGACGCGACGCGAGAACGCGCGCGACTGCGCAATCGCGCTGGCGGTGGCGGTGAGCGCCGCCACTGGCCGCAGTGCACGCCGGGCCAGCAGCCAACTCGCGAGGAAGCTCAGCACACTCCCGAGCAGCGCCATGGCGGCCATCAACCGGACAAACCACGCGACCGCGCCGTCGATCTGCGTGAGGGGCAATGTTGCGGCGAGGTGCTGTGCGCCGCCCCTCATCGGGAGCACGTAGACGCGCCACCGCTCGCCGCGGGCATCGTGCAGGGTCGCGTACGCGCCCGCACTCGGAGAGGCGCGAGGCCGGTGCGGCGTGAGCACGGCACGCGCAGTGGAGGACGTCTCGCGTCCGGCCGCCAGAATCCCCAGAGGGTCGAGCGCCGGCGCGGTGGGGCCGCTCGCGGACTCGTGCAGAAGCACGCCGTCTGCTCCATAGACACGCGCCTCCGTGCCCAGGAGCGCGGACGCGGCCAGCGTCTCATCGATCCCACGCGGCGTTGTGGCCGCCGTGAGCTCGGCGGCGATATGCTCGGCGGTACTTCGCAGCGTGGCGTCCAACTCGTCGTACAGCGCACGCCGATGGATCGCGTAGCTGTAGAGGCAGACCAGGATGACCACGATCCCGGTGAGTCCTCCGTACCAGAGGGCGACCCGGAGGCGGAGTGACACTCGCGCAGCCCTCGGACGTCAGCGCTCGTTCAGGGCTCGCGAAGCACGTACCCAGCGCCCCGGAAGGTGTGAATCAACCGCGGCTCGCCGCCCGCCTCCAGCTTCTGCCTGAGCTGCTTCACATATACCTCGAGCACATTCGAGCTGCCCTCGACGTCGTAGCCCCAGACTCGATCCATCAGGAAGTGCTTGGGAAGCACGCGACGCGGATGCAGCAAAAACTGCCGGAGGACTTCGTACTCA
The DNA here is from genome assembly GCA_031412375.1 of Gemmatimonadaceae bacterium. Lineage (GTDB taxonomy): Bacteria > Gemmatimonadota > Gemmatimonadetes > Gemmatimonadales > Gemmatimonadaceae > JANPKQ01. Next base: position 2,153 of record JANOCW010000324.1, read on the forward strand.
GTCGATGTGAAGTCGATGTCCCGGTCGCCGCGGCGTGCCCGCCGCGTCCCGGTATCGAGCGCGAGCCCGTCGAAACGCAACACCTCGGGTTGCTCGCCATCGCGGCGGCGGAGCAGCGCCTTCACTCGTGCCGCCAGTACGGAGAAGATGAACGGCTTTACGACGTAATCATCAGCCCCCGCCTCCAGCCCCTTTACCTGATCGGTCGGCTCGTCGCGCGCGGTGAGCATGAGGACAGGCACGTCTCCGTCGGCGCTGCGCAGGCGGCGGAGGACCTCGAAACCGTCGATGCCCGGAAGCATCAGATCGAGGATCACGAGATCCGGCGCGTGATCGCGCGCGATCGCGAGCCCTTGCGGGCCTGTCGCGGCGGTATCCACAGCGTAGCCCTCGTACGCGAGCCCGCGCTTCAGCACGCTCGTGACGGTCGGGTCATCATCGATGACGAGTACGCGTTGCATGGTTAGTCGACCTCCGTCGAGTTCGTGCCTGCCGCGTTGTCGCCGGCGGATTTCTTCTGGTCACTGTTGGACGGTCGATCACGTCGCCGCTCGCGACGTCCAACGTCGACCTGGTCGAATGAGTCTGAATGGCGGTGATGGGGGCGACGCGCTGCCGCTCAACGCGAGAACGGTTTGCGGCCGCACCATGGGCAGTGCGTGCATCGCCAGCCGCGGTCAACGATCGATCGGATATGCATGGCGGACCGCCTCCAACAGCGCGAAGCGTCGCCAGGAGCGCCGAACGTCGTGCTCGAGCAGCCTGCGGAAGCTGCCGTCCTGCGCTGGTCGAAAAATCGCAGGTCTCCGACTTGGCAGGCCTACGCGCGCAAGAACGAAGCCACGACTGTCCTTTCAGAAGCGAATGAGGTTGTACGGGTTTTCCCCTGATGGTGTGGCATTTCCGCCGACAGACACCGCAAGTCAGAGCGCCTAGTTTCTCGCTGCAGTGTCCTCACATGGTCGGTTCGACCGGTGCTCAAACTCCGCGATATCCGGACGGACGTCGAAGCGGAAGCGCCACG
>JANOCW010000325.1:0-2069 GCA_031412375.1 Gemmatimonadaceae bacterium
GCCGATCAGTGGCGGGAAACCAACGTACGGTTTCGCGGACCCGTGGTCGCACAGCTTCAGGCGGCATTCGCCGCGGCGTGGGCCGAGGAGAGCGGAGAGCTGCTGGTGGGCGATCAGTTCTATCCGCGGCTCGTACTGGACAGCGTGGGGCCGGTGCGCGCAGGGCTCGCGTTCACCGCGCCGACCATCGGCAGCACCGAGGCAGAGCGCCTGCTCGCGCTCACGATCGCGGGAGCACGACAGACGCTCTACATATCGAACTCCTACTTCCTCCCGGACGATGACTTCCGTCGCTTCCTCATGGAGGCGGCCGCGGGGGGTGTCGACGTCCGCGTATTGACGGCGTCGAGGACCCAGACCGATGTCAAGTCGGTGTACTACGCGAGCCGCGCGCGGTACGAGGAGCTCCTGACATCCGGCGTTCGCATGTACGAGTACGGTCCCGCCATGATGCACGCGAAGACGATCGTCGTGGACGGCGCATGGTCCGCCATCGGTTCGATGAACTTCGACAACCGGTCACTCGCGCTCAACAACGAATCGAATCTCCTGGTGCTCGACGCCGGGGTGGGGGTGCAACTGGATTCGCTGTTTCTGGACGACCTTCGCCACTCCCGGGAGATCACGCTCGCATCGTTCCGGAAGCGACCCATCTGGCAGCGCTTTCTGGAGCGAGTCGCGACCCTGTTCTCGCGCATTCTCTGACGCGTTCGTCGCGTCAATCTCCTGCACGCGCCGCGCGCAGGCCGTTGGCGACCACGATGAGCGAGGCTCCCATGTCGGCAGCCACCGCCATCCAGAGCGTCGCCCATCCGCCCGCCGCCAGAATGAGGAACACCGCCTTGATGGCGATCGAGAACCACACGTTCTGCCGGATGATCGCGAGCGTCCTGCGCGAGAGACGCATGGCGAGCGATAGCTTCGTCAGGTCATCGCCCATCAGCGCCACGTCCGCGGTCTCGAGCGCGACGTCCGTCCCGGCAACGCCCATCGCCACTCCTACTGTCGCGGCGGCCAGCGCCGGGGCGTCGTTCACGCCATCACCCACGAACGCCACGCGCTCGCCACGCGCTTCGAGGTCACGAACGATCCGCACCTTGTCGTCGGGCAGCAGCGCGGCATGATATTCATCGATGCCGAGTTGTTCGGCGATTGCCCGTGCGGTGCTTTCGTTGTCGCCGGTGAGCATCACCATTCGACGGATGCCGGCGCGGCGCAACGCGTCCACCCCCGATCGGGCATCGGGACGTGGCTGGTCGGCAATGCCGAGAACGCCGAGGGCTTCGTGCGCGGTGGTCACGAGGACCACCGTCATCCCCTCGTGCTCGAGTCGTTCGAGCGTCGCGACAGCCGCCGTCATCGACATTCCCAGCTCTCGTGCCAACCGCTCGTTCCCCACGTACACGACTTCTCCTTCGACGGTAGCCCGAGCCCCCAGACCAATGAGCGCCTCGAAGTCGGTGGATGGCGGAGGTGAGCTTCCGCGCGCGATTCCGAGCTCCATGATCGCCCGGCCCAGCGGATGCTCGGAGTGGCGCTCGACACCCAGAGCGAGCCGCAGCACATCGGCCTCGCTGCGGCTGCCGAGCGGAATCAGCCGGCTGACCGCGGGCCGCCCGATGGTCAGCGTACCGGTCTTGTCGAAGCACACGGTCGTGACGGAGCCGGCGTTCTCGAGGTGCACTCCACCCTTGATGAGAATCCCGGCTCGGGCAGCACCGGCGAGGCCGCTCACGATGCTCACCGGCGTCGAGATCACCAGTGCGCACGGACAGGCGACGACCAGCATCGCGAGCGCCCGATAGATCCATGTTCCCCAGTCGCCCCATCCAAGCAGCGGCGGGAGGATGGCAATGAGTATCGCGATCACCACGACCGCGGGCGTATAGATGCGGGCGAAACGGTCGACGAACGTCTGGCTCGGCGCGCGCGAGGCCTGCGCTTCCTCACCGGCGTGGATGATGCGCGCCAGCGTCGTGTCGCTCGCCGGTCGTGTCGACCGAACCTGCAGCGAGCCCTGGCCGTTCAGTGACCCGGCGAACACGCTGGCGCCCGGCTCCTTGTCCACC
>JANOCW010000326.1:0-1677 GCA_031412375.1 Gemmatimonadaceae bacterium
CCGGGCAGGCCCCGACGTACCTCTCGCTCCGCTACCTGTTCTGATGCGATTGCTTCGCGGGGCCCGGTGGTGCGCGACCATCGCGGCGATTTTGGCGGTGGCGGCATTCTCGTCGCCCTCCAGCGCGCAGCAGCTCGGACACGCCGGTCTCTCGCGCGCCGCCGCCGCGCGCGCCGATACCAGCGCCGCACCTCTGCTGGCCGACACGCGTTTCGTCGCACGACCCTCGAATGCCTGGTGGGCCCCGGTCGCCTCCGCCGTGCTGCCGGGATCCGGCCAGGCCCTGCTGGCGCAGGACCGGTTCGTGGGCTACCTCGCCATCGAGGCGTACGGCTGGCTCCAGTACGCCGCCGATGCGCGCGAAGGACGCCGCCAACGGCATGCGTACCGTCAGCTCGCGAAGAAGGTGGCTCGGGCCTACTTCGGCCCGAATCCGCCGGACGGAGACTTCGAGTACTACGAGCGCATGGAGCACTTCGTGGAGAGCGGCGTCTACGACCTGACCCCGGGCGGCGACCTCCAGCCCGAGGTCGACACCACGACGTTCAACGGCGCGCAGTGGCTGCTCGCGCGGCAGACCTTCTGGGCTGACCCGGAGATCCAGCCCGATCCGGCGTCGAGCGCCTACACAAACGCACTCGAGTTCTACTGGCGGCGGGCGATCCGGCCGGAATTCCGGTGGTCCTGGAGAAACGCGCAGCTCGAGCAGGACCTCTTTGGCCGGACGATCGCGCGCAGCAACACCGCGTTCCGGAACTCGGTCGAGGATCTCGGCCTCATCATCGCCAATCACGCGCTGAGCACGGTGGATGCCTACGTGACGCTGCGACTGCGGCGCCGCGCCGGCGCGCACTCGCCCCTCGACCTCTCCGCCTCGGTGCCGTGGGCACCACTGGGGCGGCCCCGCGACCCACAGGCTTCCCGATGAAATATCTCTACTGGCTCCTCATCCTCGCCCCGGTCGCGATCGTCGCCGAGTACATGCACGCGGCCCCGCTGGTCGTCTTCTCGCTCAGCGCGCTGGCCATCCTGCCGCTTTCCGGCCTGCTCGGCGCCGCGACCGAGGAGATCGCCGGGCACACGGGCTCGACGATCGGCGGGCTCCTCAACGCCACCCTCGGCAATCTCGCCGAGCTCATCATCGCCACGCTGGCGCTGCGCGCCGGGATGCTCGACCTCGTGAAGGCGTCGATTACCGGGTCGATCCTCGGCAACCTGCTGCTAGTGCTGGGCGCTTCCCAGCTCGCGGGCGGACTCAAGTTCAAGATCCAGAAGTTCAACCCGCACCTCGCCGGCATGAGCGTGTCGCTGCTCATGATCGCCGTCATCGGCCTCGTGGTGCCGTCGATCTTCTTCGCGACGCATCCGGATCCGGAGCGCATCAAGACCTTGCGCATGTCCGAGTTCGTGGCCGGCGCGCTCATCGTCGGCTACCTCCTGTCGCTGCTGTATTCGATGGGCACGCACCGCGCGGTCTTCGGCGAAGGCGGCGATATCGCCCGCCACGAGGAGAAGCCCAAGTGGTCGCTCAAGCGCGCGATCGGGATGCTCCTGCTGGCCGCGGGCGCCATCGGCTGGCTGTCGGAGATTCTCGTGAGCTCGACGCAGGAGGCCGTGAAGGCGGTGGGGCTGAGCGAGATCTTCGTCGGGCTCATCCTCGTGCCGATCATTGGCAAC
>JANOCW010000327.1:0-1828 GCA_031412375.1 Gemmatimonadaceae bacterium
CGTCGACATAGGCGGATTCGTGCACAACAGGGGCAGTCACCGGCCGACCTCCGCGGCAACCCGGGTGTCTGCGGGCAGCAACTCGTGCCACTCCTGGAGCGCCCGCACGCTGGGCTGGCGCGACCGCAGCGAGAGGATCGCATCACAGGCCGCGCTCGCCGCGCTCAGCGTCGTGGTGTAGGGGACATGATTCGCGATCGCCGCCTGCCGGAGCGTGTAGTCATCGCGCTGCGCATGCTTTCCCAGCGGCGTGTTGATGAGCAGCTGCAGCTCGCCATTGACCGCGAGATCGATCCCGTTCGGTCGGCCCTCGTGCACCTTGTGCACGCGCGTGCTCGGAACGCCCCGGAGCTGAAGGTATCGACCGGTTCCCTCGGTCGTGAACAGTTGGAACCCCATCTCGTGGAACCGGCGGGCAATCGGCGTCACCGTCGGTTTGTCACGATCGTTGACCGTGATGAACACGGCCCCGCTCTGGGGCAAACCGTTGGCGGCAGCCAACTGGGCCTTGGCGAACGCCGCGCCGAAGGAATCGGCGATCCCCATGACCTCGCCGGTCGAGCGCATTTCCGGCCCGAGAATCGGGTCGAACTCGCGGAACTTGTTGAAGGGGAACACGGCCTCCTTGACCGCGACGTACGGCGGAATGATTTCCTCCGTCACGCCAACGTCGTCCAGCGTCTCACCGAGCATCAGGCGCGCTGCCAACGCGGCGAGGGGAATCCCGATCGTCTTGGACACGAACGGAATCGTACGACTGGCGCGCGGATTGACCTCGAGCACATACACGACGCCGTCCCGGACGGCGAACTGCACATTGATCAGCCCGACGACGCCAAGCGCCAGAGCGAGCGATACGGTGTGGGCTCGCATCGTGGCGAGGTCACTCTCGCCCAGCAGATACGGGGGCAGTACGCAGGCCGAGTCGCCGGAATGGATTCCGGCATCCTCGATGTGCTGCATGATCCCCCCGATCACCACGCGAGTCCCGTCGCACAGCGCATCGACGTCCGCCTCGAAGGCATCCTCGAGGAACCGATCGATCAGCACCGGACGCTCTTCCGACACGCGCACGGCACGCGCGAAGTAGTCGCTGAGCGACGGCTCGTCGTAGACAATCTCCATGGCCCGTCCGCCCAGCACGTAGGAGGGACGGACGAGCACCGGATAGCCGATCCGATTCGCGATTTCGACGGCCTGATCCACGCTTGTGGCCAGCCCGTTCGGCGGCTGCCGTACGCCCGTCTTTCGCGCGATCGCATCGAACCGCTCGCGATCTTCGGCGATGTCGATCGCGTCGGGTGATGTTCCGAGAATCCGGACGCCTGCGGCTTCGAGTGGCCTGGTGAGCTTGAGCGGTGTCTGCCCGCCCAGCTGCACGATGACGCCGACCGGCTGCTCCCGCTCAACGATCTCGAGCACGTCCTCGAGCGTCAGCGGCTCGAAATAGAGCTTGTCGGAGATGTCGAAGTCGGTCGAGACGGTCTCGGGATTCGAGTTGATCATGATCGTCTCGTATCCCTGCTCGCGGAGCGCGAGGGCGGCACGGACGCAGCAGTAATCGAACTCCACACCCTGACCGATCCGGTTCGGACCGCTGCCGAGAATGATGACGGAGCGTCGGCCCGTGCGAGGCGCCTCGCTTTCCTCATCGTAGCTGCTGTACAGGTAGGGCGTCGAGGAGGGAAACTCGCCCGCGCACGTATCCACCATCTTGTAGGCAGGCCGGATGTCGAGCGACCAGCGCCTTGCTCGCACGTCAGTCTCCGTCTCATTGCGCAGCGCCCCAAGCTGTCGATCCGAGAATCCAAGGCGCTTCATTCGCCGC
>JANOCW010000328.1:0-7084 GCA_031412375.1 Gemmatimonadaceae bacterium
GACGAAGCTGTCGAGTGTCTGGAGGATCTGCGTGCTGAAGTAGCCCGGGACCCACTGCGGGTGGGCATAGCTGTAGGGCCCGTTGAAATAGCTGCGGATGATGACGCTCCGCTCGCTGCGGGGAAGGGTCTTCGCGTTCTCGGCGAACGCCTCGAAGGTTCCTTCACGCACGAGGTAGAACTCGACGTTCGAGACGTAGAGTACGGAGATGCGTTCGCCGCGTGCGGCGATGTCGCGCCCGATCGCGCGCAGTGCCCGATCGCCGGCCAGGTTACCGACCACGGGGACGATGAGATTGCGCGCGTGCATCGACTTCACGAACTGGAAGTCGTCCTCGCTGGCGAGGTAGTTGGCCTGGTTCCCCTCCAGGTCGCGCTCGAGGAGGAGGTCACGGAACGTCGGGTAGTTCCGGCGCGAGGGACGGTTGAGGCTCTCGTACTGCAGGTCGAGGCCGGCGCCGACGAACCGGCCATGGATTCGCACGATCGTCTCGCGGTCCTGCTCGACGATCGGGATGCCGTGGCTGCCCGCCTTTCGCGCGACGAGCGTGGTGACGGAGTCAAACAGCGCGCGGTTCGGGGCGAGGGAATCGTAGTACGCGATGAGCTGCTCCAGGGGCCGCCGATTCCATCGCTCCGCATCCGCGGGTGCGGGCCGGCCCAGGAGGAGCCCGAGATACTCGACCCGGTTCCGCGAGAGATCGAACAGCGACTTGTACAACAGATGCTGGAGCAGGTTGTCGCGCCGCAGGTCGATCATGTAGGCGATCCTGGGGCGAACCTTCGCGATATAGGTGTAGTTCTGGTCGGGCCCGACGCCGATGTAGGCCCCACCGGACACGTTCAGCCGGCGCATGGCGCCGATCACGTGCTGATACGACAGCTCGTTGGAGACGAGGTTGTCGGAGTCGAAGTATCCGCCGGCTTCGGAGAGCGTCGCGACCTGGGCCGCGAACACCGAGTCGGTCGACGCGGCCGCCGCAGTGGCGGCGCCAGCCGTCACGGGCCGCTCGCTGACCGCCTCCGACCGCGCGCACGACGGCAGAAGGAAGACCACGAGCAGCAACGCCATCATCGGCCGACGCATGCATACCTCCGCGGGCGAAACGGGCGAATCCACCTTCCGGCCGCAATCTAGGGGCTGGGCTCGCCCGTGGGCCAGCGGGGACCAGCTTGACGAATCCGCCCCGATTGCGTATCCTTATATCCGGATATACGGATACTCAAATGGCGACCGCGATCTCGATCTTCGATACCATGTCGGCCCTGTCCGACGTCACCAGGTGCCGCATGCTCCTGGTGCTGGAACGCCACGAGCTGGCGGTATCGGAGCTGTGCGCGGTCCTGCAGATGCCCCAATCCTCGGTCAGCCGCCACCTCAAGACGCTGGGTGACGAGCGGTGGGTGGTTTCGCGCCCCGACGGACCCAGCCGACTCTACACGATGGCGGCCGAACGGCTCGAGGCGGCGGAGAAGCGCCTGTGGGGGCTCGTGCGCGAACAGGTCTCGGCGAGCCCTGCTGCCGCGCAGGACGCGCAGCGCCTCCGCAGCGTGCTGGCCGAGCGGCGCTCGAAGTCCCAGGAGTTCTTCTCCTCGGCGGCGGGCCAGTGGGATCGGATGCGCGGCGAGATGTTCGGGCAGCGCGCCGACCTGCTCGCGCTGCTCGCGCTGCTCGACGATCAGTGGACGGTCGGCGACCTCGGATGCGGCACCGGGCAGCTCACGGCATCGCTCGCACCCTTCGTCGCCCGCGTGATCGCGGTCGACGAATCGGCGGCGATGCTGAGCGCCGCACGCAAGCGCCTCGCGGGGACGGCGAACATCGCGCTGGAGCGGGGGCGCCTCGAGGCGCTGCCGATCGGAGACGGCGAGCTCGACGCGGCGGTGCTCTTTCTCGTCCTGCACTACGTCGAGGATCCGATACTCGCGCTGGTCGAGGCACGTCGTGTCCTCCGCCCCGGCGGCAAGCTGCTCATCGCCGACATGACGCCGCACGATCGCGAGGAGTATCGCCAGTCGATGGGACATCTCTGGCAGGGCTTCTCCCGTGAACAACTCACCGGCTGGCTCGACGACGCCGGTTTTTCGTTCATCCGCTACCAGCCACTCCCCGCGGATTCCAGCGCCAAGGGCCCCACTCTCTTCACCGCGAGCGCGATGGTCCCGAAGCGCGCCCGCTGATGTTCCCGGGTCGTACAGCTCCTGAAACTGACGACTGACGACTGACCACTGACGACCGTTCACTCCGTTTCCCGCTCCCCACCTCGAGGTACCCGTGGCTACCACCGCTGAACCCAGGACAACGTTCGCTTCCGCTCGCGACGCCGGCCGCACGCCGTTCAAGGTCGCCGATCTCTCCCTCGCCGAATTCGGCCGCAAGGAGATTCGACTCGCCGAACACGAGATGCCGGGGCTGATGGCCCTGCGTCGCGAGTACAAGGGCAAGCGTCCGCTCATGGGCGCGAAGATCTTGGGCTCGCTGCACATGACCGTACAGACGGCCGTCCTGATCGAGACCCTCACCGACCTCGGCGCCGATGTCCGCTGGGTCTCGTGCAACATCTTCTCGACCCAGGACCACGCCGCCGCGGCGGTCGTCGTCGGCAGGGACGGGACGGTCGAGCATCCGAATGGCGTGCCGGTCTACGCGTGGAAGGGCGAGACGCTCGAGGAGTACTGGTGGTGCACCGAGCAGGCGCTGATGTGGCCGGACAACTCCGGCCCCACGCTGCTGCTGGATGATGGCGGCGACGCGACCCTGCTCGTGCACAAGGGCGTCGAGTTCGAGAAGGCGAAGAAGGTGCCCGCGTTCGATGAGGAGAACGACTCCGAGGAGTACGGCATCATCCTCGATCTCATCCGCGCCGAGCAGAAGAAGAATCCCGGCCGCTGGACGCGCGTGGCGAAGGACCTGCGCGGCGTCTCCGAGGAGACGACCACCGGCGTACACCGGCTCAACCATATGTTGGAAGCGGGCCTGCTGATCTTCCCGGCTATCACCGTCAACGACTCCGTCACAAAGAGCAAGTTCGACAACCTGTACGGCTGCCGGCACTCGCTCACCGACGGCATTCTCCGCGCGTCGGACGTGATGCTCGCGGGCAAGGTGGCGGTCATCTGCGGCTACGGCGATGTGGGCAAGGGGTGCGCGCAGTCGCTGCGCGGGCAGGGCGCGCGTGTCGTCATCACCGAGATCGACCCGATCTGCGCTCTCCAGGCAGCGATGGAAGGCTATCAGGTGACGCTCCTCGAGGACGTGCTCGCCACGGCCGACATCTTCATCACGACGACGGGCAACAAGGCGATCATCACGGCCGAGCAGATGGCGCGGATGAAGGACAAGGCGATCGTCGGCAACATCGGCCACTTCGACAACGAGATCGACATGGCCGGCCTCAACAAGATGAAGGGCGTGAAGCGGATCAACATCAAGCCGCAGTACGACGAATACGTGTTCCCCGACGGCCACAGCGTGATGATCCTCGCCGAGGGCCGGCTGCTCAACCTCGGATGCGCGACGGGTCACCCGAGCTTCGTGATGTCGGCGAGCTTCACGAACCAGGTGATGGCGCAGATCGAGCTGCACACGAACAACGACAAGTACGAGCGGAAGGTCTACACGCTGCCGAAGCTGCTCGATGAGAAGGTGGCGCGGCTGCACCTCGACAAGCTCGGCGTGAAGCTGACGAAGCTCACCACCCAGCAGGCGGCGTACATCGGGGTGCCGATGGACGGGCCGTACAAGCCGGAGCACTACAGGTACTAATTGGGGGGTGGACGGCGAAGACGTCAGGTGTCAGGGATCAGCTATCAGTTGTCAGTTTCTGAAGGCTGAAAGCTGACACCTGACCGCTGATCGCTTCGCCGTGCGCTCACGGTGCTTGGTGGAGGCAGTCCCGTTCCTCGAGCCGGCTCTCGACGAGACCGGGCTCCGCGTCGGGGGGTCCCGCAGGCGCCGTGAACCCGCTACGAACGATTCCCGTACTGGGGTTGTCCAAGAGCCAACCCCTTTCCGTGGTGTCCCATGCAGACCGTCCTCCAGGAGCTCCGCTACGGGGCTCGCCGGCTGAGGCTCAGCCCCGCGTTCACGATCGTCGTCGTGCTCACGCTCGCCCTCGGGATCGGCGCGAATACGGCGATCTTCAGCGTCATCAACGCCGTGCTGCTCAAGGCGCTGCCCTACCGGGAGCCGGAGCGGCTGGTCACGATCGAGCATTTCTATCCGTCGCTCAACGCGATGCTGGCGCCGGTGTCGGTACGGGGCTTCCTCGACTACCGCGACAAGACGAGAAGCTTCGCCGGGATGGCGGTACAAACCGGGTGGGGGGCGAATCTCACGGGATTCGGCGATCCGGAGCGCATCCAGGCGAGTCGGGTGACCGGGCAGTACTTCTCCACACTCGGCGCATCGGCGGCCCGGGGGCGAACGCTCGTCGAGGGTGAGGATGTGCCGGGCAAGGAGCGAGTGGTCGTGTTGAGCGATGCGCTCTGGCATCGCCTGTTTGCCGGCGATCCCTCCGCAATCGGCAAGTCCCTCCAGCTCAACGGTGTCACCTACGACATCGTCGGCATCATGCCGCCGGGTTTTCGCGATTTCTTCAATCGCACATCCGAGATGTGGGTCCCGCTCGCGTTCACACCCCAGCAACAGAGCAGCGGATGGACCAACGAGTGGCTCTCGCTCACCACGCGGCTGAAGCCGGGCATTCCAATTGAAACTGCGCAGCAGGAGCTCACGGTCTTCGGCGAGCAGCTCAAGAAGACCTATGCCGATCAGTTTGCCCCCGACTGGACGCTCAAGACCACTACCTTCAACGACAAGGCGACGGGCCGTATTCGCCCCGCGCTCCTCATGCTGCTCGGCGCCGTCGGATTCGTGCTGTTGATCGCCTGCGCCAATGTCGCGAACCTGCTACTCGCCCGTGCGGCGAGCCGGCAGAAGGAAGTGGCGATCCGCACCGCACTTGGCGCGAGCCGCTGGCACCTCGTGCGGCAGCTCCTCACGGAGAGCGTCCTGCTCGCGATGATCGGCGGTGCGCTCGGCTTGGCGCTCGCGTACATCGGGGTTCGCACCCTCGCGGCGTCGTCGCTGGCGAGTCTCGTCGCCGCCGACGGGATCCGGATTGACGGAACGGTGCTCGCGTTCACACTCGCACTCTCGGTGCTCACCGGGCTGATGTTCGGGCTGGTTCCTGCCGTGCAGATCTCGATGAGCCGGTTCCATGACACCCTCAAGGAAGGCGGACGCAGCGTGTCCGCGGATCGCGGTAGCCATGCCATGCGCCGGATCCTGGTCGTCGCCGAGGTCGCGCTCGCGCTGATGCTGCTCGCGGGTGCGGGGCTGCTGATCAAGAGCTTCTCGCGGATTCTCGGCGTGAGTCCCGGGTTCGAGCCGAAGAACGTGCTCACGATGGGGATTGCGCTGCCGCCCGCACGGTACGCGAACGACACGACGCGGATTGCATTCTGGGACCAGGCGCTGCCGCGCATCGCCGCGATCCCGGGAGTGCGCGCCGTCGGTGGAACGTCGGTGATGCCGTTCAGCGGTGGCTGGTCCACGGGCAGCTTCAGCGTCGAGGGCTACACGCCGAAGACCGGCGAGAACGGCCCGTGGGGGGACATTCGGAATGCGACGCCGGGCTTCGCCGAGGCGCTGCAGCTTCCGTTGAAGAAGGGGCGGTTCGTCACCGACCAGGACCTGCCCGGCTCGCAGGAGGTGGTGGTCGTCGATGAAGAGATGGTTCGGCGATATTGGCCCGACACCGATCCGATCGGCAAGCGGATCTACTTCGATCCGCGCGCGGGACAGCCGATCGAATACATCACGGTCGTGGGAGTCGTTGGCCATGCGAAGCAGGAAGCGCTCGATGCAGAGGACCGTGTGCAGCTGTACTTCCCGTATCGACAGAACGCCCAGGGCTTCATGTCGGTGGTGATCCGGGCCGATGTCCCTCCGGAAACACTGATCCCTGCCGTGCGAACGGCGGTGCAGTCGGTGGACCGGGACCAGCCGCTCTCCCAGGTGAAGACAATGGAGGAGCTGCTGGCGCAGTCCGTCGGTCAGCGCAGGCTCTCGATGCTGCTCGTCGGAGTGTTTGCCAGTGTCGCGTTGCTGCTCGCGTCGATCGGGATCTATGGCGTGATGTCGTACTCCGTTGCGCAGCGTTCGCACGAGCTGGGTATTCGCATGGCACTCGGCGCGGCCCGCGCGAACGTGCTACGGCTGGTGATGCGGCAGGGAATGACGCTCGTCATCATCGGGCTTGCGCTGGGGATCGGTGGGGCGATCGGCGTCACGCGACTGCTCGAGAGCCAGCTCTTTGGCGTGAATCCGACGGATCCGGCGACATTCGCGATTGTGGCGCTCGTACTGGGGTCGGTCGCGCTCGTCGCGACGCTGGTGCCGGCGCTGCGGGCAACGCGCGTCGATCCGCTGGTGGCGCTGCGGCAGGAGTGAGGCGTCGGGGCGCCATGCCAGCGCCACTCGAGCCTGAGCAGCGCGAGAGTTGGCGCTCGCCTGCTACCTCCCCAGCGCCAATCCCCTCGGGCCTGCCAGACCCGAGGCAATGATCTCGCGAATGTTGCCGCCGTCGAGATCGGCACGCATGATCTTGTTGGTGCGGTTGTCGCTCCAGTAGATGTAGCGCGCGCGGAGATCGAGCTCGATGAATGATGGATGGGGTCCGCCCGTGACGGGAATGAAGTCGCGGACGTTCGTTCCATCGAGATCGGCGCGCAGGATTCTTCCCGTGCCGGCGTCGGCGATGTACACGGTGTTCTCACCCGGGTTGACCGCGAGACCGTAGGGCTCGACGAGGTTCGCCACGATCAGGTCCTCGACGCCGCTCCCATCGAGGCTCGCGCGCTGCACCTTCTTCGTCCCGCGGTCAGTCCAGTACATCTTCCCGCCCGTCACGTCGAGCGCAATCCCGCGGGGCGCCTGAAGACCCGTCGTCACGAGCCGCTCGATCGACGTCCCGTCAGTATTCGCTCGCTGTATCGTGTTGGTGCCGTAGTCGGACCAGTAGATCTTCCGTGTGATCAAGTCGAGCGCGAGGCCATATGCGCTGTCGAGCCCTGCGGAG
>JANOCW010000329.1:0-2833 GCA_031412375.1 Gemmatimonadaceae bacterium
ATGAAGGCAGCCACGGGCGTTGCCGGGAATACGCAGCACATCCCGGCGCTGGACGCGACCATTGCCACGGCCACCAAGATCCTCGGCACGGCCGGCACCGTTGAACGGAAGCTCGCGACCATCGCCGACGTGCTCGCCCAACGGGCATCATGAGGAGGAGAATCCAATGCTGCTGACCCTCACTCTCATCACTGTCGCGCTCGTCGTCGTTGCGCTCGCCGGCTATCTGATCGCGATCGTGGTGATGCTGGTCGACGCGCGGCGGAGTGTGGCCGCGATCGCCGACGGGCTCGAGGCCGTGCGCGGGCATACCGCGCCCCTGCCCGAGAAGCTCACGACCATCAACGGCGCGCTGACCCAGCTCCTCACGGCGCTGGGTGCCGCCGATGGCCAGCTCGGTCGCGCCGCCACTGTCTTCAAGCTGAAGTAAAACCCGCAGTACCTACTGGCGGGCCACTCGCTCGCGTGGAGAGACCGGGATCATGTGCTTCAAGAATCTGCCCGTCGAGTTCGACGCCCAGGGAAAACCGTTCCTCCGGGAGGGAGTCGCCGACCCGTACGGCAAGTCGACCTCCGTACCTCGCGGCGTTCCGACTCAGCTCACCGCCGAGAAGGTCGCGGAGCTGGTCAAGCGCAACGGACACATCCAGAATGTCGACTTCGACCCGGTCACGCGCGTCGCGGGTGCGCTCGCCTTTCACACCGTCGCCGATGTGAAGGCGCGGAAGGTGCTCGAGGCGCGGTCGATCGCCACGCTGTTTCGCGGCTATGAGGTGATCATGGTCGGTCGCGACCCGCGCGACGCCATCTACATCACGAGTCGAGCGTGCGGCGTCTGCGGAGGGGTGCATTCCACCTGTTCCGCTGAAGCAACCGAGATGGCGATCGGCTGCACGCCGCCCCCGCTCGGCATCATCGTCCGGAACCTCGCCCTGGCGCTCGAGTTCCTCTACGACCATCCGCTGCACCTGCATCTGCTGGCCGGCCCCGACTATTCGGCGGCGATCCTCGAGGGAACGAACCCCTCGCTGCTCGCGAAGGCGCACATCACTGAGGCGGCGCACGCCGATGCACACGGCTACCGGACGGTCGGCGAGCTGATGACCGATCTCAATCCGCTGACCGGCAAGCTGTATCTCGAGGCGCTGCACATGACCCGGGTGGCCCGTGAAGCGTACGTGCTGATCTGCGGGAAGTATCCGCACCCGCAGACCATCGTTCCCGGCGGCATGAGCTCGACGATCACGCTGTCGGTGATGAACGAGATGTTTCTCCGGCTCGCGCAGTTCTTCGACTACTCCAAGAAGATCGCGGGGATCTGGGACGACATCACCGACTTCTTCTACACGTACGATGTGCAGTACAAGAAAGTCGGTGCTCGGCGCGCAAACATGATCGACACCGGCATCTTCGATCACCCCGACTCCTACGACGCGACCTACGAGAACGCCGCGGCGTGGGGCGACAAGCGCTGGGCGACGCCGGGCGCCATCGTCGAGGGGAAGCTCCTCACCACCGACCTCCATACGATCAACATCGGGCTCGAGGAGTTCGTCGAGCATTCGTACTACGAGGAGTGGGCAGGCAACGGCGAGCGTCAACACTTTCCGACTGACCCGACCGGCAAGCCACTGTCTCCCTATCACCCCTGGAACAAGATCACCAAGCCGCGTCCGCAGGGTCAGAGCTGGAAGGAGAAGTACACCTGGGATACTGCGCCGCGCTGGGATCGGCAGGGCATGGAGGCGGGGGCGTATGCGCGCCTCTGGAATACCGCCGTCGCGAAGAAGCACCCCGAGAGTCCCTTCCTCGAGGCGACCGGCCACTCGCTCAAGATCCGGCTACCGAAGGGTGCGCTCCCGGAGACCGAGATCGAGTGGCATGTCCCCGACGTGTGGAACGCCTTCGAGCGCAATCGGGCCCGCGCCTACTGCGTTGGGTATACCGCGATGGTCGCGATGGACAACTGGCTCCTGGCAATGAAGCGGCTGGGCATGGGTGACACCCGAACGAGCACGCCGTTCGAGATTCCGAAGAAGGGCGAGCATCGCGGTGTCGGATTCTGGGGTGCCGGTCGCGGCTATCTGACGCATCATCTGACGATCGACCGCGGCGCCGTTTCGAACTACCAGATCCTCACGCCCTCGACGTGGAACGCGTCGCCCACGGATCACTGGGGGCAGCCCGGTCCGTACGAGGAAGCGGTGCTCAACACGCCGCTGCTCGAGGAGAACGACGACCCGAAGAAGTTCCGCGGCATCGACATCCTGCGCGCGATCCGCAGCTTCGATCCGTGCATGCCGTGCACGACGCACATTCAGTCGGAGGCGGGAATGATCGTGCGCGAGGTGAACACCTGCGCCTGCGCGCTCGACGACTGATGGCATCGCTTGTCCTGTCGGCGGCAGTGAGCCTCCGATGACTCCGACACGCGTGCTCGTCGGCGGGATCGGCTATCGGAACCTCACCGATCATTCGGCGGGAGTCCTGGTCGTCGATGAGCTCGCGCGCCGATCGTGGCCCGCGCATGTGAGCGTCGAGGAGCTGAGCTACGGGCCGATCGCCGTCGTGCAGCGACTCGACGACGAAACGGGTGACCGACGCTTCGGGCGACTGATTGCCGTGAGCTCGGTCGCGCGCGGTGAGCGTGTTCCCGGAACGTTCACCGCGTATCGCTGGGATCAGGTGCTCCCCTCCCCTGAGGATGTGCAGGGCGCGGTCGCCGAGGCCGTGACCGGGGTCATCGCGATGGACAACACCCTCGTCGTATGCCGGCAATTCGGCGCACTCCCGGCTGACGCCGTCGTCGTCGAGGTCGAGCCGCTGTGGGAGG
>JANOCW010000330.1:0-5101 GCA_031412375.1 Gemmatimonadaceae bacterium
GGCATCGGCAGAATCCCGTACGTCGGAATCCCCTTCGCCCTCAACGCCGCACCGTCAGTCGCCCCCGTGGACATGAACGGAATCACCGTCGTCCTCGGCTCCATCGTCTTCGCGACGCGTTCCATCGCCAGGAAGAGCGCCGTGCTCACCGGGGATGGCGGCGGCGATTCGGCGGGCTGCCCATCCAGTTCGAACGTCACCTGCTGCTCGGCCCCGACGCGATTCATCTCCTGGACGATGCTCCGCACATCGTCGTTCGGCAGCACTCGCACGTTGAAGGTCGCGGTGCCCTCCGACGGGATGATGTTGCTGCGAATGCCACCATCGATCAGGGTCAACGAGATGCCCGACCGAAGCACGGCATTGAACAGCGGATTACGTGAGAGGCTCGTCGCTGCCTCGGTGATGTCGGTGGGCGTTGCGGCACTGCCCGAGAGCCGCACCATCGCGGCCCTGATCGACGGATCGGATTCGATCCCGGCCAGCCGAGCGAAGTAGATGCGCGTCGTCTCGTTGAGCTTGACGGGCGACCGGTACTCGTGCACCCGATTCGCTGCACGGGCCAATGCCGCGAGCGCATTGTCGGGTAGCGGCACCGAGCCATGCCCGCTCGTCCCGCGCGCCGTCGCGCGCACGTTGTAGGGGACCTTCTCGGTGGTCTGGATGTTCACTGTCCGCACCATTCCGCCATCGACCCGGATGCGCCCGCCCTCGTTCAGCGCGAACTCGGCATTCGCCAGCACATCCGGATGATGCTCGAGCACCCAGTCGATTCCCACCGGTGGCCCGCCCTCCTCCCCCGCAGTGCCGAGGAAGATGACGTCGCGCTTCAGCGTCCCGCGCTGCTTCGCGAGATGGACCAGCGCGGTGGCGGTGGCGGCGAGCATGCCCTTGTCGTCGATCGCGCCCCGGCCGTACAGGTAGCCATCACGAATCGTCGCCACGAAGGCGTTGGTGGTCCACTTCGTCGTGTCGGCGCCGACGACATCCATCTGCCCCATGACGAGCACCGGCCTCCCGGTGGGATTCACCGCGCGCAGCCGTGCGACGAAGTTCGCGCGCCCGTTGCCCGCATCGAGGATTCGCGTCTCGACGCCCGGAATCCCGGTGAACACCGAGTCGAAGTAGCGGGCCGTCGCGATCTCGTTGCCCGGCGGATTCTGCGTGTTGATCCCGATGAGCCGAGTGAGGTGCGCCTGGGTCACCCGTTGCGCCGCGGCGCGATCGAAGCCGGCGGGCGCGGGTGCGTGCACGGCGTAGGGAGAGCGACCCGCCTCCACGGGGGCGGCGGGTCGCTGCTGCGCGTGGGCGCAGCCACTCAATGAACCGAAAATGACTGTCAGCCCACCAACGACTCCTGCGCGACCCATCATGAGATTTGCCGGTTTGAGAGTGAGCCCTGACCGCTCAATCTATCTCACTCTGCCACGACGGACGCCGGGTCAGGCATCGTTCTCCCGGCACTGAGCATCCTATGGAGCAAAGTTTTCAGTCGCCCTCGCGTTTGCATTGAC
This sequence comes from Gemmatimonadaceae bacterium, assembly GCA_031412375.1. Classification (GTDB taxonomy): domain Bacteria; phylum Gemmatimonadota; class Gemmatimonadetes; order Gemmatimonadales; family Gemmatimonadaceae; genus JANPKQ01. The sequence goes on from JANOCW010000330.1 coordinate 1,515, forward strand.
TGACCGCTGACGGCTGACGGCTGAAAACTGACTGCTTCGCAGTCCGCTCACCACCCTCGACACGGGATCTCCACTAACAGCGGGAGGGAGTGGACCGCGAAGTGATCAGCGGTCAGCCGTCAGCTATCAGGAAAAACGAGTGACCCCGAAGATTACTCGTACCTGAGCGCCGTCACCGGGTCCACGCTCATCGCCCGGCGCGCCGGAACGTAGCTCGCCACGACCGCCACCGTCGTGAGGAACAGCGCGATCCCCACGAAGCTGATCGGGTCCGTCGGACTGATATCGAACAGCATGCCCCCGATCACCCGGGTCACTCCGAACGCGCCGAGCATCCCGAGCACAACACCGGTCAACGCCAGCGTCATCCCCTGCCGGATGATCAGCCGCAGCACATCCGCGGCACGTGCACCGAGCGCCATTCGTACGCCAATCTCGTGGGTCCGCTGTGAGACACCGTACGAGATGACGCCGTAGACGCCGATCGCCGCGAGCAGCAGCGCAACGACGCCGAAGATGCCGAACATCCAGCTGAAGAGACTGAACTGCCAGTAGCCCTCTTCACGGCGTGTCTGCATCGTCTGGACCTCGAACACCGGCAGGATCGGGTCGGATGCCCTGATCTGCGCGCGCACTGCGCTCATGATCCCCGCGGGATTGGCCGTCGAGGTGCGGATCGTGATGCCGGTGTTGGGGGTGGCCTCGTACAGGTACGGGCCGAAGGCAGCGGGCTGCGGTTCCTGATCGTGTGGGTCGATGCCGCTGACGTTGATGTTCCGTGTGACGCCAATGACGGTGAACCAGGGCGCCGCGGTGTCGCCCGTGAAGCGGAACCGCCGGCCCAGCGGGTCCTCCCTGGGCCACAGCTTGTCGGCCATCGCCTGGTTGATGATCACGACGCCCGAGCTGTCGCGTCCTTCCGCATCCGTGAAGTCGCGCCCCCGGAGGATCGGCACATCGAGCGTCCTGAACCAGTGCGGCGTGACGCCAGCGAAGAAGATGTTCTCCTCTTCACCGGGTGCGACCGGATGGCCTTCGACGATCACGGATCCGCCGCCACCACCGTTCGAGAGGGGGATGTTGTTCGAGGCCATTGCCGCGACCACACCGGGAATCGCCTCGATGCGTCCCATGATATCGTCCACGCGCTGCGCCTTCGGCGTGGGGCCCGCATACCGGTCACCGGGCATGTAGATGCGCATCGTCATCAGCCGCTCGGTCGAGAAGCCCGCGTCGGCCTTCTGCATGTTCAGGAAGCTCCGGACGAACAGGGATGCCCCGATGAGCAGCACGACCGACAACGCGACCTCGCCCACGACGAGCATGTTGCGCAGTCGATTGCGCGCGGCGCCCGACCCGGCCCCGCGGCTCCCTTCCTTGAGCGCCGATTGCAACTGTCCGCTCGAGATCTGGAGCGCCGGCGCAAGCCCGAAGACGAGCCCGGTCACGACCGAGATCGCAACGGTGTACATGAGCGCGTCCTGGTCGATCTTCCAATCGATGTAGTACGGGATGAAATCCGCCGACGGCAGCGATGCATCGAGCAGGTGCAGGCCCAGGTATGCCAAGCCGATCCCGAGCACGCCGCCGACGAGGCCGAGGAGCACGCTCTCGGTCAGCAGCATGCGGATCATGCGCCCGCGCCCCGCACCCAGCGCCGACCGAATCGCCACCTCGCGCTGCCGGCCCGTCGCTCGAGCCAACATCAGGTTGGCGACGTTTGCGCAGGCAATGAGCAGCACGAACGTCACGGCACCCATCATCGTGAGGATGATCAGCTTGATCTCACCCGGGATGAACTCATCCCGCACGGACCCGGCGCGCGCACTCCATCCCTTGTTCTCGACAGGATACGCTTCCTCCAGGCGCGCCATCATCGCCGTCAGCTCGATGTTCGCTTGCCCGACCGCCACCCCCGGCTTGAGCCGGCCGAACACCTGCACGCCATGCACGCCACGTGGAGTCGTGTGCTCGATGGGCGTGATCGGGATCCACAACTCGGCGTTCTCGGGAAACTTGAACTTCCGGGGCATGACACCGACGACCGCATGCGGCTTCGCGTTCACCTGAATGGTGCGTCCGATGATACTGCTGTCGGCGGAGAAGTGCTGCACCCAGGCGTCGTAGCCGAGCAGTACCGTCCCCGGAGCGCCGGGCTGATCATCCTCTTCGCGAAAGGTGCGCCCCAAGATCGGTCGCACGCCGAGCAGCGGAAACAGGTTCCAGCTCGTCGTCCCGCCCTGCAGGCGAACCGGCTCTTCGCGTTCGGTCAGGGTCAGGCTGCGAAAGCTCTGCGCGGCGAGTCCAGCGAACACCTGGGTCTGCGCCTGCCAGTCCTTGAAGTTCCTGAACGACGGGCTGGCGTCGAAATCCCCGCGCTTTGGCTGGGTTTCCTGGATGATCACGAGCTCCTCGGGATTCTCGAAGCCGAACGGCGTCATGAGGATCGCGTCGGTGACGCTGAAGATCGTCGTGTTGACGCCGATCCCGAGCGCCAGGCAGGCGACCGCGATCAGCGTGAACAGCGGGGTCTTTCGCAGCGTCCGGGCGCCGTAGCGCAGGTCCTGAAGGAACGTGTGCATCGAGCTGTCTCCCTGAGTGAAACCGGTCGAACGGTCCGCGCCGACGGTGGGCCTACGGCGTCCGGCCGGCGACGTTTCAGTCCTGACCTCCGGGTGCCCCCAATCGTCCATGAAGGATGCCCGTCGCCACCCCGACTCCCCTCTCTGCCCTCTCGGTGGCGGAACGCTCCGCCACCCCGGTCACGGGGTCGCGGACACTGGCCCGCGGCGCGTTCACCGCCTGCGTTGCGATCTACGCGATGCTCCGTCTCACCGACCCGTCGTGGTGGGATCTCCTCGACGACGTGAACCTCGCCGTCCATGAAGCTGGCCACGTCCTTTTCGGCCTCTTCGGCGACATCCCCGGCGTCCTCGGCGGCTCGCTCTTCCAGGTCATGATCCCCGCGATCTTCGCCGGATACTTCTTCCGGTCGCGGCAGCGATTCTCCGGGGCGATCACCCTCGCGTGGGTGGCGCAGAGCATGGTGAACGTCTCGGTCTACATCAAGGATGCCCGTGCCCAGGATCTCCCGCTCCTCGGCGGCGAGGCCAGCATCCACGACTGGTGGTACATCCTCATCAACTGGGACCTGCTGCAGTACGACCTGCAGATCGGGGGATTCGTCCACTCCGTCGCCGCACTGATCTTCCTCACGGCCCTCGGAATGGGGGCGCTCATCACGTACCGGGATGCGGAGTCCGCCCGCTCTGTTCCCACCACACCGCCGCCGCGCCTGCATTCGTGAAAGTCACCGCCCGATCGTCGACTGCGCTCGTCATCCGCGACACGTCCGCGCTCCTCCGTACCATGGGTGCATTCCTCGTCCTCTTCGGCGCCCTGTTCTTCGGGATCGCGAGCCTGGGCGCAGTTTCGCTCTGGGACCACGCTGTCCCGGCGATCGACGGCATGCTGTTCGTGATCGGGGGCATGCTGACGATGGTGCTCCCGAGCACCCGGACCTTCGCCTTCGACAAGTCGCAGCGACTGCTCATCATCACGCGCGAGGCTGCCTTCCGTCGGCCGGT
>JANOCW010000331.1:0-3491 GCA_031412375.1 Gemmatimonadaceae bacterium
CCGCCGGCCGCGGTGATCGCTGCCTTGAGGAAGGCCACGTGTGCGATCTCGTGCTTGCGGATCTGCGCGAGCGTGTTCAACGCCCTGGTGTTGCCTGCGAGCGCAGTGCGCACCGGCAGGAACGCCGTATTCTGCGCCGCCGTCGCAGAGGTGCCGAGGACGGCTTTGTAGAACTCCGCCTCGAGGTTCTCGAGAACGTAGGCGAACTCGAGGACGCCGCGGACGGTGGTCGGCGCCTGGCCGAACGCGTCGCGAGAGAGCGCAGCGAGCGCGATGGGAATCGAGCCAAGCGCAAGCGCAGCGATGACCCCAGGCTTCGCGAGCGCGCCACTGTCGATTTCCTCTCGCCGGGCAGTGAGGCGATCGACGATCTCGGGATCGATCGTATCCACGATGGGGTGCGTAGTCATGTCCATGTGTATGAGGTCTCCGGAGGCCGCGATCAGGCGGGCTGGTTGCTGATGGTGATGGTCGTGGCGATGTACGCACCCGCCGCGGCGAGAATGGTGGCCGGAGTCGAAGGCTGGTTGTTGTTGTCCAGGCCCTGTCCATCCACGATGTCATCACCGGCGAAGTAGACCCCGTCCGGGTTGATGAGGTCGCGGATCACGGCGGCGTGACGCGCCTCGACCGAGACAATCTTCCCGGCGACCAGCAGGTTTGCCGGGTTCGTCAGGAATTGACCGAGGTTGTTGTATGCCGAAACTCCGAGATCCTCGAAGATGCGTGCCGTCGAGAGGATGCTCGTGCGGCTCGTGAAACTCGTGCCGTTGAAATCCGTGTCCGTCTTGATGTCGTCGCGGATGCGGCCCGACGTGATGAGTGCCTTGAGCGCTTCCCGGTGGATGACCTCGTGATTCTTGATGTCGGTGAAGATGATCTTCTCCGCATCGGAGAGCCCGGAGGTCCCGAATTCCGCCACCACCTTCGTGTAGAAAGCGGCCTCGAGCTGCTCGAGGGCATAGGCGAAGTTGAGGATGCCGGTGTCGGTCCGAAGGTCGAGCGTGACCGGCGTGCCGCCGTCGCCATTGTTGCCCGTCGGGTCATCGTCATCGTCGCAGGCGCCGAAGAGGCTCGGAAGCAGGACCACGGAGCCACCGATCGCCGCGAGGCGGAAGAATTCACGCCGCGTCTTCGGCTGCATGAGCTGACCTACGGTGCTGATCACAAGCCGATTCTTCTTTTCAGGCATTGGTCCCCCGCCATTATGCCGGTGCATGTCGTTCGGGATGCCGGACCAGCGGCACGGCGTCCTCGCAGGCCCGACCTTTGTCGAGCGCTGGGCGAAAGCTATCCGGGTGCCCGGCGCGTGCCTACCCCGATGGAGCGGAGCAACATGGCGGCGGCATGGCAGGAACGACAGAGGCGCTGCTCCAATCGGAGCAGCGCCTCTGTCGTTCTCGTCGAGCGTGGTGCTCGAGCGTGCTACATGATCGTCGGCTTGAAGAACGGCTGCACGATCGCAACCACCGCCGCCCGCGTCAAAGGCTCGTCGAACGCCTCGCTCGCGGAATTCGCATCCGCACCCGAAGGTACGAGGGTCGCAATGTTGACGCCAAGCTGCGTCGTCACTTCCTCGCCGGCGTACACTGCCGCGCCGGCCGCGGTGACTTCAGCCGACACACCAGCGGGGAAGCCGGCCGCTGCCGCACCGCCGCCACGGATGGTGCCGCTAAAGCGGATAACGTCCGTCGCACCGCCGACCTGACGACGAGCCCGACGGATCTTCGAAGCATGGCGCGCCTCGACCGAGTGAATCCGGAGCGCCGCCGTGAGAATGTCGGGGCGAGCCTTCAAGGCAGTCGCCTGCCCCTTGTACGCGCGCACGCCGGTGTCCTCGGCGAGCTGTGCGACCGCGAGCAGGAAGGCCGCGTTCGAGCCGGCCGCCGCAAACGGTCCCGGCGCCGTGTTGGAACGGTTACCGGTGAAGTTGAAACTGTCTGCGTTCAGGCTGAATACATTGGTCGCGCCCGCCGACGTGAGGAACGAGACGTGGTCCTCCTCGTGACGCTGGATCTGCTGCGCGGCAGTGACGACGGCAGCGGGGATCGTCGGACGGACCGTGGCGAACACGGCGTTCTGTGCCGCCGAAGTGCTGATTCCGAGGACAGCCTTGTAGAACTCGTTCTCGAAGATCTCCAGCGCGAGCGCGAAGTCCAGCACGCCCTTGATGTCGGCCGGAAGTGTCTGGCCGAACGCCTGCCGGCTGAGCGCGGCGAGTGCGACGGGCACGGAACCCATCGCGAGCCCGGCCGCGATCATCGAGCTCGTCGAGGCGCCCTTCCGGATCGCGTCGCGACGCGATACGAGGCGCTCGGAGATCTCCGGGTCGATCGACCCGAGGATCGTTTCCTTATTGGTCATGAAAGATTCTCCTAGTTGTTGTCGGCGTGAGATCAGGGCGTCGGGCTCGGTGGGCCCTTTTCGGCGGTCGCGCCATTCGTCTGGCGGGCGGCGGGAAGCGTACCCGACACATTGATGGTGGTCGTGACGAAGTTCGACGCGATGACGCGGGCGCGAACCGTTCCCGGCTCGAGGACGACATCGAGGCCGTTGGTCGTATCAACCACATCATCCCCGGCGAAGCGGGTTCCAGCGGGCGTGCCAGCGAGGGCGAGTCCTTCGCGCATGTCGCGAATGGCTGCCGCATGGCGCGCTTCGACCGAGACGATCTTGCCGGCCGCGATCAGGAAATTATCCGTCGTCAGGTACTTGCCAGCGCCGTTGTAGGCCGCGACACCGAGATCCTCGAACGTCTCGGAGGTCTTGAGAATCACGGCGGTTGAGGCAAGTGACGCCTGCAACGTAGTGTTGTTGAATGCGAGGTTGCCGATGCGCGACGCCGCCGGAATGGCCGCGCGGAAGAACTCACGGTGAATGACCTCGTGGTTCCGAAGGTCGGTGAACACTTCCTTCTGCTCCGCGTTCATTCCATTGAAAGCGGCGGAGGTCAGCACAGCAGAGTAATACCCTGCTTCGAGCTGCTCGAGCGCGAAGGCGTAGTTCAGGATCCCGATTTCCGAGCTCAGATCGAGCGTGACGGCGCCACCGCCGCCAGGGCCGATCGGGTCGTCGTCATCATCGCACGCCCCAAAAACCGAGGGCAACAGGACTGCGGTACCGCCGATCCCGAGCACTCGAAGGAAGTCGCGGCGCGTCTTGACGTGCCAGAACTGCTCAGCGCTCCCTATGACAACGGTGTTCTTCTCGTCAGGCATTGTTCCCCACCCCCCACGCCGGTGCATTTCGTCCGGGACGCCGGACCAGCCCCACAACGTCCTCGCGCCACCAACCCTTTGTTGGTGCCAAACAGAGAACCACCAGCGGCCCTCCCCCGTTCCAGCCCCCCTCAATCTTCGCGGTAGCAAACTTCGGGGAGGACGTGCTCTCCAAAGTCCATCATCGCGCCGACCCGCCGGCGGTTTCTCCGTTGACATGTGCGTGCTAACGCACAGTGCGGGCCAAACTGCTGCATCTGCAGCGAACCAGTT
>JANOCW010000332.1:0-14106 GCA_031412375.1 Gemmatimonadaceae bacterium
CAATGTCGTAGGCTAGCTTCTCTTCGCACCGGCGGGCAAGAACGGAAGCGACGATGTTATTCGCCACCCAGCGAGCAGCATAGCACGCCGAGCGGTCGACCTTTGACGGATCCTTGCCACTGAACGCCCCGCCCCCGTGACGGCCCATCCCGCCGTAGGTATCGACGATGATCTTGCGGCCGGTCAGGCCGGCGTCGCCCAGCGGGCCGCCGATGACGAAGCGGCCGGTCGGATTGATGTGGTACTTGATCTTCCTGGCCCGGAGATCGGCGGGAATGGCTTCCTCGATGACGTCCTCGATGATCGCCTTTCGCATCGTCCGGTTTGACACGTGCTCGGCGTGCTGTGTGGAGACGACGACCGTGTCCACGGACACGGGAATACCGTCTTCGTACACCACCGTGACCTGGGCCTTTCCGTCAGGGCGGAGCCAGGGGAGATCCTTGCTCTTGCGACGCTTGGCGAGAAGCTTGGTCAGGCGGTGCGCGAGCAGGATCGGCATCGGCATCAGCTCGTCGGTCTCATCGGTGGCGTAGCCGAACATCATGCCCTGGTCGCCGGCGCCCCCCGTGTCGACACCCATGGCGATGTCGGGCGACTGACGATCGATCGTGCTCAGCACCGCGCAGGTCGCACTGTCGAAGCCGTAGCTCGCGTCGGTGTACCCAATGCGCTCGATCGTCGCGCGCACGATCTGGGGGATGTGCACGTAGGTCGTGGTCGTGATCTCGCCAGCGACGCACGCGAGGCCGGTCGTCACCAGGGTTTCACACGCGACACGCGCAGCGGGATCCTCCGCGAGAATGGCATCGAGGACGGCATCGGAGATCTGATCGGCGATCTTGTCCGGATGCCCTTCGGTAACGGATTCGGATGTGAAAAGCTGGCGGTCGCGCACTTCGAGGAGGTGAGGGAGGAGCTCGGCGTTTGCCCTGGGGATCAGGACGTCTCGAGCTCGCTGATGATATTCCCCTCCCTCATGGCGGGCAACCCGCTGTGCAGGAACGATGCATCGCCGAAGGCTGCGTGCAGGCGGCGGCGGAGCTCGCGTTCCGCAGCGGGCGCCGTGCGGGCCGAGAGTGCCGCCTCGGCAGCCTCGGTGGCGATGTCGGCGCTGATCCCGCGGATGAGGCGCTTCATGAGCGCGACCGCGCGCGGGGCGACGCTGAGCTGCCGGAGTCCGAGCCCGATCAATGCGAACGCCATCAATGGCTGCGACGCCATTTCTCCACAGACGCACACGTCGAGCGCATATTCGCGCCCCGCCTCGACGGTCCGCCGTATGAGCCGAAGCACCGCCGGATGGAGCGCCGTGAAGCGCGACGCGAGGTTGGCGTTGCCTCGGTCGACGGCGAGCGTGTACTGGACGAGATCGTTCGTGCCGATGCTGAGGAAGTCCACCTCGCCGGCGAACGTATCGACCGCGATCGCCGCGGCGGGGGTCTCGACCATCACCCCCAACGGGATGCGCGGGTTGTACGCCACCCCGCGCACATCGAGCTCCGCGCGCGCCTCGGCGAGGAGCTGCTTCGTCTGCAACACCTCTTCATACGAGACGATCAGGGGGAGCATGATCCTCACATCTCCGTCCATCGAGGCGCGAAGCAGCGCCCGGAGCTGGGTCTTGAACAGCTCCGGTTCGTCGAGGCACATGCGGATGGCGCGCCAGCCCAGGAATGGGTTGGCCTCCGAGGGATATCCACCAACCGGCAACTTGTCGCCTCCGACATCGAACGTCCGGATCACGACCGGTTGGCCGGGAAAGGCCTTCACGACACGCTGATATGAGCGGAACTGCTCATCCTCGTCGGGCATCGTCGCACGTCCCACGACGAGAAACTCCGTGCGCATCAGCCCCACGCCGAAAGCGCCGCTGGTTGCCGCGGCCTCAGCCTCGTCAGGGAGGTCGACGTTGGCGCACAACGTGATGTGCACGCCATCGAGGGTGACGGCCTCCTCCCCGGCCAGCAAGCGCAGCTCGGCCTCGTCCTCCGCTTCACGAACAGCTCGGCGCCGGTAGGCATCCACTTCCGCGTCGCTCGGATTCACGACGAGCAAGCCGTCGGTTCCATCCAGCACCACGCGCTCGCTTCCGCGAAGTCGCGACGTCGCATCACGCAGCCCGACGACCGCGGGGAGCCCGAGCGAGCGGGCGAGAATCGCCACGTGCGACGTGCGCGTGCCGGCGTCCGTGGCGATCCCCGCGATGGCGCGCCGGTCGAGCTGGATGGTGAGCGTTGGCGTCAGGTCGTGGGTGACGAGAATGGCACTCGACCCCTGCGGCACATCCACCGGATCGTGGTCGGGGAGTCCGAGCAGGATCGAGAGCACCCGAATGTGCACATCCGTGAGGTCGCCCACCCGCTCGCGCATCATCGCATGATCGTGCCGCGCGAAGTCGCCCGTTCGTTCGGTGAGCACGAGATCGAACGCCTTTTCGGCAGCGTAGTTCTGGCGAACGAGCGCCTCGATGGCCCCGACGACGGACGGATCCTCGAGGATGTGGTACTGGACGTCGAAGATCGCGGCGTCACGACCCGCCGTGCGTTCCGCGCGGAGGCGGACGCCGTTGATGCGTTCCTTGGCGCGGTCGAGCGCATCGTGGAGGCGGAGGATCTCGGCGTCGATCTCCTCGTCGGTGATGATGCGATGCCGAACATCGGGCACCTCCCACACGAGAAGATGCACCGGACCCACGACAATGCCCGGCGACGCGGGAATCCCGATGATGCGCGTATCCATCAGGACTCTCCGAACTTCGAGGAGATCAGCGTCGCGAGCTGATCGATCGCTGCGTCGGAATCGGGGCCGACGGCACGGAGCGTGACGGTCGAGCCGAACTCGGCGGCGAGCATCATCACACCCATGATGCTCTTGCCGTTGACCTCGAGCTCATCGCGCACGATGGTGATGTCACACTTGAATCGCGCCGCGAGCTTGACGATCTCCGCCGCCGGGCGTGCGTGGACGCCGTTGCGATTCGCGATACGGACCGAGCGCTCGATCATTAGAGGGCCACCGAGTAGATCGCGAACAGTGCGAGCAGCACGAGCGCGATCGGCCACCCTTCCGCACGGCCGTGCAGCCGAATGAGCACCAGCGCGCCGACCGCTGCAGCGACGAGCACGGCGCCGAGGAGCCCGCGACCCGGCCCGATCACGCGGGAGAGTGCCAGCGGAATGGCGAACCCGGCGACGAGGGCCGCCCCGCGGGCGATGTGCGGCGGGGCCTGGCGCAGCAGAGGGTGGCCGAGCGCGGAGGCGACGCCGAGTCCCCGCCGCCAGCCGGTGTCCAGTCCCCAGACGCGGAGGGCGACGTGTCCGGCGTTGTAGAGCGTCAGGAAAAGCAGGACCACCGCGGCTGGGCCCGCGCCGGCGCCGAACGCGCCGAGCGCCACGAGCGAGCAGAAAGGCAGCCACGCCGCCCAGACGAGGCGATCGCCTACGCTTCCGAGGGGGCCGCACAGAGCGGTCCGAAAGCGTTCGATGCGTGCCGGTGACTCTCCGTCGAGCTCGGCACGCGCCAGTGCGCCGACCGCGAGGGCCGCCATGTACGGGTGGGCATTGAAGTAGCTGCTCTCGCGCGCGAGCGCCTCGCGATAGGCCGGCCCGTCGACGCCGCCCTCGAGGTGGCGAAGCGCCGGCTCGATGCAATATCCAATGCCCGTGCCCAGCAGTACTTCGTAGTTCCACGCGCTCTGGATGCCCAGCATGCGAACGTGCATGCGCAATGTCGTCAGCACGGGCAGGCGCCGGTCAGTGGGCGGGCGCATCATCGGAGCGCCAGCAGCGAGAGTCCACCCACCAGCCCGCCGAGGAAGAGCACGCGTGCATGCTCGGTGCCGTGAAACAGCTTCCAGACGGCGGCGGCGGCGACGGCGGCGGCGAGACCAACGACCACGGCGCGGGAGATCTGCGGGTCCGCGCCCCACATCGCGACCGATGCCTCCACCACCGGCCCGAAGACAGCGAACGCAATCAGCGTCAACGCTCCACCACGGATGAAGTCGGCGACGAGCCCGAACAGCTGGACACCGGCCACCGCACGCCGCGACCCGCGAGTGAACGCGGGCCGGGTCCGCCGCGCCACCACTCCGTTGAGCCGGCGCAGCAGGACCATGGTCAGCCCGCCGACCCATGCCGTGGCGAGCGTCGCGAGGACGGCGAGCGACATCGCGCCGGCACCCTGACCTCCCACCCGTGCGAACAGCGCCCCACCGACGACGGCGGCCGATCCCCATTCCGGGTAGCGCGACGCCCCGACCGGAAGCGTCTCGAGCGCAATGAGCTCGACTGTCGCACCAACGAGGAGTCCATTCATGGGATCGCCCATGAGCGCGCCGGCAAGCGTCGCCGCGACGAGCGGGCGGGAAATCTGCGCCTGCGGAAAGCTCACGACGTCGAGCCCCAGCACGGCGCCGAGCAGCACGAGGGACGCGAGGTCGAATCCGCTCACGATCCACTCCCATCGAGCACGTTGGCAAGCGGCACGGGGCGGGCGGAGGGGACATCCTGCGCCGTGATCTCGATGCCCCTGGTCGCCAGTGCGCGCAGCTCCGCTTCCTCGTCGGGGGCAAGGAACACGTAGCGGAGTCGCTGGACCCGGCCCGAGCGATGATGGATTCCACCGAGGTTGACCTTGGTGATCTGCCCATTGGCCTCGACGAGCCGCCGCATGGATGCGATGTCACCGGTCAGCACGATTCCGCGTCGCTCATCGGCCTCGTAGGTGGATAGCTGTTTCGCGGCGTTGTCCACCGACGCGAACATCACTTCCATCTCCGGAGGCACGCCCATGCGATAAAGCTCCTGTTCCCAGTCGCTGCTCGCCACCTCATCATCGACGAGGACGATGAAGTCGATGTCGAGCGGCTGGCCCCAGCCGACCACGACCTGCCCGTGAATGAGGCGGTCGTCGATCCGCATCAGCTCGACCGCCATCAGCCACCCCCGACGATCATGATCGCCGCCTTGCCGCGTTCCGCGGCATGCTGCGCAGCCGCTCGCCGGTCGAGGTCCTCGCTCATCACGAAATCCAGGAGGACCGCGAGGCTGACCCCCGCGACCATGGTGAGCCCTTCCCGCGCGCGAATCACCCGTCGCGCCGCTATAGTCGCGCTGCCCCCAGGCAGGTCCGTGAAGATCACACGGGCGCCATGCTCGTCCACCGCCAGCGCGAGCGCCTGTTCGATCGCGTCGCCGCTGAGGCCTCGATTCGACAGCGTGACGAGGACATCGCTCCGTCCGGTGATCTGCGCGACGGCAGACGCGAGGCCGTCGGCGAAGTCGCCGTGGCCGATCACGATCGCGCGTGGAATGCTACTCAACATCTTCGCGGAGATACTGTCGCACTTCGGAGGCGGCTCGCATGCGGCCAATCAGCCGCTGATTGAATTGCTCCGCCGGATTGACGCCGCTGTACTGGAGCAGGTGGTTCATTGCGATGACTTCGGCGATGACCGTGATGTTCTTCCCGGGGTTGAGAAAGACGGTGCGCTTCGGCAGGGTGACTCCGAGGATCGACGTCTCCTGAGTATCGAGGCCGGTGCGATCGACGATGGCCTCCTGATTCCATGGCTCGAGCTGGACCACCACCTCGATTCGTTTCTGCTGGCGCACGGCGCGAATGCCGAAGACCGCAGGGACGTCGATGAGGCCGACGCCGCGGATCTCCATGAAATGTCGCTGCAGTTCGTGACCACGGCCAATGAGCACGTCGTTGCCCCGTCGCGTCGTCATGACGAGATCGTCAGCGACGAGCCGATGGCCGCGCTCGACGAGGTCGAGGACACATTCCGACTTCCCGATGCCGCTTTGCCCGATGAAGAGCAACCCGACACCAAAAATGTCGGCGAGCGATCCATGGAGGGTCGTCGACGGCGCAAACTCGACCTCGAGAATCGGCTTGATGCGGCGATAGAACTCGGCCGTCTTGAGGGACGAGCGCATGAGCGGCACGCCGACGGCAGCCGCGCTGTCCGCGAGCCCCGTCGGAAGCTGCTGCGCCTTGGTGACGAAGACGCATGGAATCGGAAAGCCGAAGAACAGCTCGAGAATGCGCAGCCGCTCGACGTCGTCGAGCGATGCGAGATAGCTGATCTCGGTCTCCCCGAAAACCTGGAGGCGGTTTGCGGGGAACCGCTTCACGTACCCCGCCAGCGCCAGGCCGGGGCTCGAGATTTCCGCCGCGGGGACGGGACGGTCGAAGCCCATCTCGCCCCCCACGAGCTCGAGTTCGAGCTCGTCGCGCAGCAAGGTGTAGAGCCGCCCGACACTCACCGATGCCGTCACGCGACCTGATCCTGCAGACCGGCGATCTGCACGAGGTGGCGCTCCGTTTCGGCCGCCGCCCGATCCCAGGTGAAGCCCTCCGCGAATCGGCGGCCGGCCACACCCATCCGGCGAACGAGGTCGGGGCTCGAGGCGATGCGGTGCATCGCGGCAACCATCGCGGCCCGGTCGCCGTGCGGGACGAGGATGCCCGTCTCGCCATCGATCACGGACTCTCGCAATCCCGGTGAATCGGACGCGATGACGGGTGTCTGACAGGCTGCGGCCTCGAGGTTCGTCATCCCCCATCCCTCCTTGGGCGACGCGAAGACGAGCGCCCACGCGCGACGCAGCAACGCCAGTTTCTGCTCCTCCGGAATGAACCCAAGAAACGCCACGCGTCCTCCGAGGTCAAGCGAGTCGACGAGGCGCTCGAGCGCAGGCCGATAGTCGCCCGTCCCGGCGATCTGGAGCGTCGCGTCGGGGCGTGCAAGCTGTGCGAACGCGCGAATGACGAGGTCGACCCCCTTGTATCGCTTCAGCCGACCGAGGTAGACGAACAGCGGCGCGCTGTCGCGCGCCGACGAATCGGGAGTAAAGTGATCGGCACGCACACCGGGGTGAATGACGCGGATGGTCTGCCGCGGAATGCCGCGCGCTGCGAGATCATCGGCCGTACTCTCGCTGATCGCCTCGAACGGCACGCCGCGATAGACCCTGGCGAGCGGACGCTCGGCAAGCCATACCGCCGTGGCCAACGGGGCGGCCGCCTCCTGGAATGCCGTTCCGCCGAAGAGATGCGGAACGAGCGCCATGACGCGCGGAGCGCCCCAGCGCGGGGTGAACAGCGGGACCTTGTTGATGTCCTCGACCAGGACGTGCTCACCGCGTTTGGCAAGGACGTCCGCGTAATACCGTCGCGCGAGAAAGGGGAACGTGTGCCTCGTGCCCACGCGGTGGATCTCCATGTCATCCCCTATCGCACGAGGAGACGCGCCGGGCCAGCCCCCGCACAGCAGCGCAACCTCGTGGCCCCGCCGTGCGAGGCGCCCGAAAATCTCATGGAGATGGATCTCCGCGCCTCCCGCCTGCGGGTTCGCGGCATCCTGCCAGTTGATCGCCAGCAGCCGCACTACAGGCGGCCCATGCGACGAGCGAGGGCATCGAGCACACCGTTGACGAAGCGCGCGCTCTGCGGACCAGCATATCGCTCGGCGAGACGCACGCCTTCCTGGATCACGACGCGCGGCGGCGTCTCCTCACGCATGAGCTCCGCGGCACCAATGCGAAGCACGGACCGCTCGATGGCGCCCAGACGCTCCAGGCGCCAGTTCGTCGTGACTTCGGCGAGCTCGGTGTCGACGCGTTCACTCGATGCAGCGATGGTGCGCACGATCGCTCCAGCGAGCCGTCGCTCCTCCGGCCCGACGGCCAGGTCGTCCCACAGCTGCGCAGCGATTCGCAGCAGGTCGCGCTCCCCTCGAACATCCCACGCGTACAACGCCTGGAGGGCGCGTGACCGCGCCCGCGTCTCAATCCTCATCCGGCTCCGTGAATCCAAGCTGGTCGGCGAGGGCCGCCATCTCGAGTGCCGCAATCGCGGCGTCCCACCCCTTGTTGCCGTGAGCGCCCCCTGCCCGATCCTCGGCCTGCTGGAGCGTATCGCATGTCAGGAGGCCGAATCCGATTGGAACGTCGAAATCACGGGCCGCATCGGCCAGTCCGCGCGACGCCTCTGTCGCAACGAAGTCGAAATGCGGCGTCTCCCCCCGGATCACGGCGCCGAGCACGACCAGGCCGTCGTAGCGCTCCGACGCGAGAAGCCACCGCGCCGCGAGCGGAAGCTCCCAAGCACCCGGCACCCACACGAGGTCGATGTCATCGGACGCAACGCCGTGGCGGACGAGCGCGTCCATCGCGCCGTCGGCGAGCTTCTGGGTGATCGTCTCGTTGAAGCGGCTGGCGACCACCGCCAGGCGCCGACCGCTGCCCGCGCGGCTGCCCGTGAACTCCGCCATCAGGAGAGGTGAAGGTGGCCAAGCTTCAGCCGCTTGGTCGCCAGATATCCGGCGTTGTCCGCGGTGGTCGGCTGTACGATCGCAACCGGCTGCTCCACCCGCATCCCGTAGCCCTCGAGCCCGACGAGCTTCCTCGGGTTGTTCGTGATGGGACGAATGGCCTTCAGCCCGAGATCGAGGAGGATCTGGGCACCGATTCCGTAGTTGCGCAGGTCCGGCTTGAAGCCGAGCTGTTCGTTCGCCTCGACCGTGTCAGCGCCGGCATCCTGGAGTTGATACGCCTTGAGCTTGTTGATGAGTCCGATGCCCCGCCCTTCCTGATCCAGATACACGATCACTCCGCGCCCCTCGGCGACGATCATCTGCATGGCGGTGTCGAGCTGCCACCCGCAGTCACAGCGGCGCGAGTGGAAGACATCGCCGGTGAGGCATTTCGAATGCATGCGCACGAGCACGCCCTCGTCCGTATGCACATCGCCATAGGCGAGCGCGACGTGTTCCCGCGCATCGACATCATTGCGGTAGCCGATGATGCGCCACAGCCCGTGATCCGTCGGGAGCCGGGCCTCGGCTTCGCGGTGCACGAGCCGCTCGGTCTGGAGACGATGCGCGACGAGCTGCGCGACCGTCACCATCGTGAGCCCATGCTGCGCCGCGAACGATTCGAGCTGGGGTCGCTTGGCGGTCGTGCCATCCTCGTTGAGGATCTCGCAGATGACGCCGGCGGGGTACAAACCGGCGAGTCGGGCGAGATCGACCGCGGTCTCGGTGTGACCAACGCGCTGGAGGACACCTCCCTCGCGCGCACGAAGCGGATGGACGTGACCAGGCCGGCGAAGGTCGCTCGCGACGGTCGCCGGGTCGACCGCCACGCGAATGGTCTTGGCGCGATCGTGCGCACTGATCCCGGTGGTCACCCCGAAGCGCGGGGCGGCGTCGATGCTGACGGTGAACGCCGTACGGTGCTCATCGGTATTCAACTCGACCATCGGGGCGAGATCGAGCTGCGCGCAGCGCGCCCGCGTCAACGCGAGGCAGATCATCCCGCCGGCGCGCCTGATCATGAAGTTGACCATCTCCGGCGTCGCGTGCTGCGCCGCGCAGATGAGGTCCCCCTCATTCTCGCGATCCTCATCGTCGGCGACAATCACGAACTTGCCTGCCGCAATGTCGTGCAACGCCTGGTCGACCGTTCCGAACGCCATTTCTACCTGAACCTGCGCGCCGCCACTGGCGCGGCGACGCGCGAAAAAGAAGCCACTGGCCTACCCAGTCATGCGTGCTCGAGCGAGATACGGGGCTGCAATACGCTGAAGATACTTCCCGACGATGTCCACCTCCACATGCACATCGTCACCGACCGCGATGGCCCCCAGCGTCGTCACCTGCAGCGTGTGGTCGATCAGCGACAGCTGGACGATCCCCGGTGCCGGCAGCGCGTTGATGGTGAGACTCACGCCGTCGATGGCGATCGAACCGTAGGGTACCGCCATGGTCGCCAGTTCCTCCCCAATAGCCACGTCGACGACCAGCGCATCCGCACGACGCTCGACACGCTCGACCCGGCCGACACCGTCCACGTGTCCCTGGACGAGATGGCCGCTCAGCCGGTCTCCCACCTGCACGGCGCGCTCGAGATTGACGCGCCCGCCCTGTGCCCAGTTCCCGATGCTCGTGCGGTCGAGCGTCGTCACGACGGCGGCTGTGGCGAACCAGCCCGGTCCGCGCTCGCGCACGGTGAGGCAGGCACCGTTGACCGCGATGCTCTCGCCGATCGCGAGATCTTCGTAGCGGCAGGCGATGCGCAGCTCCCGTCCCGCCTCCGTCGTTCCCACCGTCGCAATGGTCCCGACGTCGTCGATCAATCCGGTGAACACGGGGTCGGGGTCATGGCGTAAACGGTCATCGTATCGTCGCCGAACAGCTGGGTTTCGATGACCCGCAGGCGTTGGACGTCGTCGAGCGTCATGCCGGGCGCGTGCGCAAATGCGCCCAGCGAACCTTCGCCCAGCACGACCGGCGCCCGGAAGATAATCAGACGATCGACCAGCGCGCCCGAGAGAAGGCGCCCCGCAACGCCGGCACCGCCTTCGACGAGCACGGACCGAATCCCCTCCGCCGCCAATGATGTCAGGCCCTGTCGGGGCGTGGGAGCCGCAAGAACGGACACACCCCGGGCCTCGAGCGCAGCCGTTCGTCGGGGAGCCGGATCTCGCACGACGACGATTGTGCGGGTGTCTCGCGCGGTGCGAACGAGCACGCTGTCGAGCGGGATCAGGCCGTCGTCGTCGAAAACGATCCTCGCTGGGGCGACCCGGGCCTCGGCCCGACCGCGGACGGTGAGCGCGGGATCATCGGCGAGAACGGTTCCCAGGCCGACGGCGATCGCGTCGTGGCCCGCGCGTAGCCGGTGGACTTCCGCGCGGGCGCTATCGCCCGTCAGCCATCCACGGGACCGCGATGGGCCGGCGATCGCTCCATCGATGGACACGGCGAGCTTGAGCACCATCCACGGACGCGTAGCATGGAACGCGTGAAAGAAGGGCGCGTTGAGCTCGCAGGCAGCCTCACGTTCGATACCGACCTCGACGTCGATCCCGGCCGCGCGGAGCCGTGCCTGGCCGCCACCGGCCGTCGGGCTGGGGTCGCTGACCGCGGCCACAACCCGAGCCACGCCGGCCGCGATCAGGGCCTCGGTACAGGGCGGTGTCTTTCCGTGGTGCGTGCACGGCTCGAGCGTGACGTACATGGTCGCGCCGCGTGCGTTCTCCCCGGCGTCGCGCAGCGCCGCGACCTCGGCGTGCGCACTTCCATACTCGGCGTGGAAGCCCTCGCCGACCACAATGCCGTCTCGAACGACGACGGCGCCGACCAGAGGGTTCGGCGCCGTTCGACCCCACCCCCGGTGGGCAAGCGAAAGCGCCCGTCGCATGTGCGTAGTGTCACGCACTGCGCCCGGGCGCTCCGCCGTGCTCATGAAGAACTAGAAGCTGAAGCGCGCACCGACCGAGCCGTACATGCGCCTGTCGGCCGGCTGCTTGCCATCCCACGTGTTGAACGTCTCGACGACGCCGCCCTGCACCATGCCGACCTCACCAACGATCTTGAGGAGCATGAGGTTCATCGACAGGTCAGCGAAGTAGTTCGTCCGCTTGAGGTCCTGCTCGACCCGAACCGCGCCCGATGCGAGCGCGCCAGCGGTGCCGACGACATCGGCGCTCGAGCTGTACTTGTCCTGACCCGCGCCAAGCGCGAGGCCGAAGAACACGAGGCTCTTGCTCGCAACGACGCGCCACGCGGTCGTGCTCACATCGAGGTTGTTCACTGCGAGGTCAGCGCCGCCGATCGCGTTCTGGGTGCTGCCCATGATGTTCGCCTTCGGCAGATCACGCTTCAGCCAGGTGAACGAAACACCGGGAATGACGATCGATTCCTGCAGCAGCCCAATCCGAGCGCCGTAGCCGATCTTCAGGCCGCCATCGGGAAATTCGAGGCTGACGTTCGACTTGTCGAACTCGGGGAGATACAGCGCGCTGAGCAGCAGGTCCACGCCACCGAAGTTCGTCAGGCCGAGGGGCAGCCCCTTGAACAGCCCGATCGCCAGGTCGGCGGCGGGGCCCGGGATCACCTGGTCGTTCACCGGAATCGTGCTGCTCTGGCGGTTGCCGATCGCCGGCGAAACCTGCTGGAGGTCGGGCAGCGATCCCTGCAGCGCGTTCATGCGAATGCCGATGCTGAACTTCGGATGCGGGAAGGGGAACATCGCCAGCCCGCCGAGCGTGCCGCCCTGGCCGAGCGTCGCGTTACCGCCGGCGATCACGGTGCCGATCTGCGGCGCCATGTACTGGAAGAGGTCGACCGCCTTCTGACAGGCGTCCTGCGTGGTGTTGGCCGCGCACCCGTTCGACTGGGCGGACAGCGTCGCCGGTGCCGCGGCCAACGCCGCGAGGACAACGTACATGCGTGATCGCATTGTGAAGCTCCCTAGTTGAGTATGACGTGTCCGCTCCCCGGCTCGATCGATCCGAGCCGCCAGCAGCGAACGCCCGCCGATGCTGCGCTCGTCATGATCGCGCCAGCATCGTCAGGGGTGGTGATCACCACCATTCCTACACCCATGTTGAACGCACGGAACATCTCGCCGCGCGCGACCTGCCCTGCCTCCGCGAGCACCGTGAACTCTCGCGGCACTTCCCAGCTCTTCGTATCGATCACCGCATCCATGCCGGGCGGTAGCGCCCGATTCACGTTTCCTTCCAGGCCACCCCCGGTGATGTGGGCCATGGCGTGGACACGGCCGAGAACCGGTACCAGTACCCCGAGATACGACCGATGGACCCGCAGCAGCACATCGGCCACGGAGCCGCCACCGCCCGGGAAAGCGTCGTGCGGACCGAGGTGGAGCCGATCCGCGACGATGCGCCGGGCGAGCGAATAGCCATTCGTATGAAGGCCATTGCTCTCGAGGCCGAGCAGCACATCCCCGGCCTCGACCCGGTCGGGGCCGAGAATCCGCTCCTCGTCCACATAACCGACGATGAAGCCGGCCAAATCGTAATCAGGCGGTGTGTAAATTCCCGGCATTTCGGCGGTTTCCCCGCCGATCAGGGCACAGCCGTTCTCGCGACACCCGGCGGCGACGCCGGCGACCACCGCTTCGGCGGTCGCCGGCTCCAGGTGCCCGAAGGCCACATAGTCCAGAAAGAAGAGGGGTCGGGCTCCCTGCACGAGGATGTCGTTCGTGCAGTGATTGACGAGGTCATGACCGACCGTGTCGTGCCTCCCTGCCTCGATGGCAACCTTGATCTTCGTCCCGACGCCGTCGGCGCTGGCGACCAGCACGGGGCGCTTCGCGTCGTCAGGCATGCGGAACATGCCGCCGAACCCGCCGAAGACCCCGCGCGCGCCCGCCGTGAGGGTCGACTCGACGAGCGACTTGAGGCGACCCTTCGCATCCTCCGCCGCGCGGAGATCGACCCCCGCGGACCGGTAGTCGAGCGGCTGGCTCACTCCGGCAGCTCCGCCTCGAAATTCACCAGGCGATGGAACTCGCCGACCCGACGCGCGATGTCCGCCGCGTCGATCTCCATCAGCCGGCCGATGGAAAACCGCTCCACGGCGAACGATCCCATGGCCGAACCGTAGATCACCGCACGCCGCAGGCTGGCTTCACTGAGGTCCCCGGTTCGCGCGAGGTAGCCAATGAATCCCCCGGCGAACGAATCGCCGGCGCCGGTGGGATCGAAGACATCCTCGAGCGGATAGGCCGGGGCGAAGAACACCGAATCGCGCGTGAACATGAACGCACCATGCTCACCCTTCTTGATGATCACGTGGGTCGGGCCGCGCTCCATCAGCCATCGCGCCGCCTTGACGAGATTCGCCTTCTCCGTGAGCTGCCGCGCCTCGCCATCGTTGAGCGTGATGAGATCGACGTGGCCGAGTAGCGCGAGCAGGTCCGGACGGCGACTCTCGATCCAGAAGTTCATGGTGTCGCACGCCACGAGCTTCGGACGCGCGACCTGCTTGAGCACTTCGAGCTGCAGCCGCGGATCGATGTTCGCCAGAAACACGAAGGGCGCGTTTCGAAAGGCGTCAGGGATCTTGGGACGAAAGTGCGAGAATACGCCCAGCCGCGTTTCGAGGGTCTCCGCGGAGTTCAAGTCATGCCGATACCGCCCGCGCCAGCGGAAGGACTCGCCCTCGGCCCGCTCGAGCCCCGCGAGGTCCACCCCGCGCTCGGCCAGCGGCTGCAGCTTCTCCATGGGATAGTCGCTGCCGACGACGCCGACGAGCTGCACGGGCGTGAGATGGGACGC
>JANOCW010000333.1:0-3979 GCA_031412375.1 Gemmatimonadaceae bacterium
TGAAGGCCGGAAAGCACGTCTACGTGCAGAAGCCGATGGCGTACTCGGTCCATGAGGCACGCACGATGGCGCGCACGGCGCGGGAGATGCGCGTCGTCACGCAGATGGGAAATCAGGGCCATTCGATGGAGGGCACCCGTCGCATTCGTGAGTTGATCGAGGCCGGCGTGATCGGACCGGTGCGCGAGGTGCACATCTATACCGATCGGCCGCAGCGCTTCTGGGCGCAGGGGCTTCCGCGCCCCGCGAACCCGAACGCTCCCCCGGCGGCGGCTGCTGGCGCCGCGGGACGTGGCGGCCCCGCACAGGCCGGTGCGGCGACTGGCGCTGCTGCCGCGAGCGGTGGTCGTGGTGGAACACCGCCCGCGCAACCCGCGCCCGATCCCAATGTGCCCGCGCAGTGGAACGTCCGGACCGTCGAGCGCGCCGTCCTCGAGGCGATGTCGAAGGTCCAGCAGACGCCGCCACCCGGACTCGACTGGGATCTCTTCCTCGGACCCGCGAAGGAAATCCCCTATCACCCCGTGTATCACCCGTTTGCGTGGCGGGGATGGGTGGACTTCGGCGTCGGCGCGCTCGGCGACATGGGCGCGCATCTCGTCGACCAGCCGTACTACGCACTCGGCCTGACACAGCCGGTGGCGATCACCGCGTCCTCGACCCCGTGGGGTGGGCCGGCCGCCGATCCCGCGTCCTATCCAGTGGCGACGACGGTGGAGTACGAGTTCGCCGCGCGCGCATCAAACCCGGCGGTGAAGATCTTCTGGTACGATGGAAACCTGCTGCCGCCCCGGCCGCCCTTCCTCCCCGATGACGTTGCCGTTCCGCGCGGTGATGGCGGCGGCGGGATATTCATCGGCGACAAGGGGATCCTGACGTACGAGACGTACGGACGGAATCCGAAGTTGTATCCGGAATCGCTGAATGAAGCTGCCGCGCTCGTTCCGAAATCCATTCCGCGGATCGCGATGGAACAGCACGAGATGAACTGGGCGATGGCGTGCAAGGGCGAAGGACAGGCGAGCTCGCCCTTCGACTACGCAGCCGGGCTGACGGAAACCATGCTGCTCGGCATCGCGGCGCTTCGCGCGGCGGGGCCGAACGGCAAGCGCATCATCTACGACGCCGCCAACATGACGTTCCCCAACGCGCCTGAGGGAAACCGCTTCCTCACTCGCGAATACCGAGCGGGCTGGAGCCTCTGATCCCATGACGTTCAGCATCATGACAACGACATTTGTGGCGCTCGTACACCGACGGCTCTCGTCCCTCGGGCAGCGCGGCCGGCGAACGGCTGCGGTGTGCGGCGCCGGCGCGATCATGCTCGGTTGCGCGGCACCCCAGCCCGATGCCGCGATGACCCAGCCAAACCAGGAACCCAACATGCTCACCGCGGCCGAGCGTAGTGCGGGCTGGCGACTCCTCTTCGATGGCAAGTCGCTCGCGGGGTGGCGGGCGTATCAATCGGACTCGATGCCGCAGGGGTGGCGCGTCGTCGACGGATTGATCGTCAAGACCGTGGAGACGCAGGACATCGTCAGCCGAGACCAGTTCGGCGATTTCGAGCTGATGTTCGAGTGGAAGCTCAGCACCGGCGGCAACGCTGGCGTGTTCTACCGGGCGACCGAAGAGTACGAGCGGGTGTACTGGAGCGCGCCGGAGTACCAGCTTCTCGACGATCCCAATGCGCCTGATGGACGCGACCGGCTCCGGTCGGCGGGCGCCGCCTACGGGCTCTATGCAGCTACCCCCGGCATCGTGAAGCCCGCTGGCGAGTGGAACACCGCCCGCATCATCGCGAATGGTGCGCACGTCGAGCACTGGCTCAACGGACAGAAGCTCCTCGAGTACGAGCTGTGGAGTCCCGATTGGGTGGCGAAGGTGAAGGCCGGGAAGTTCAACGACTGGCCGAACTACGGGCGTGCGAAGCGTGGCCACATCGCGCTGCAGGGCGACCATTCGGGCGATCTCGCGATGCGGAACATCAGGATCCGGGAGCTCCGGTGACATCCACGAGGATGGAAACGTCGGGCGGGGCCAACGTTCGCGCCCGCCTCTCCCTGATGATGTTCGTGCAGTATTTCATCTACGGGTCGTGGCTCGTGACGATGGGCACGTTCATGGGCCAGACGCTGAAATTCGACGGGACCCAGATCGGCCTCGTCTACGGCACGCCGGCGATCGCGGCCATCATCTCGCCGTTCTTCGTCGGCATGATCGCCGACCGGTTCTTCTCGACCGAGCGGATGATGGCCGCACTGCACCTCATCGGCGCGGCGCTCCTCTACTGGGCCTCGACCCAGACGTCCTTCTGGTCGTTCTACATCGCGATGCTGGCGTACACACTGGCGTTCATGCCGACCCTCGCGCTGGCGAACTCGCTGTCCTTCGATCACATGTCGGACTCGGCGAGGGACTTCCCGCGCGTCCGGGTGCTCGGCACGATCGGCTGGATCGTCGTCGGGATCTTCATTGGCCGCCTGCGCGTCGAGGCGACGGCGATCCCCCTGCAGATCGGCGCGGCGGCATCGGTGCTGATGGCGCTCTACGCGCTGACGCTGCCGCACACGCCGCCGCATGCCGCCGGGAAGCCACTCGCCGTCCGCGACATTCTCGGACTGGACGCGCTCTCCCTGATGAAGGACCGCTCCTTCGCGGTGTTCGTGATCGGATCACTCCTGCTCTGCATCCCGCTGCAGTTCTACTACGCGTTCACGAACCTCTTCCTCAACGAAGTCGGCATGCCGGAGCCGGCATTCAAGATGACGTTCGGGCAGATGTCCGAGATCGCCTTCATGCTGCTCATGCCCTGGTTCTTCATTCGGCTGGGCGTGAAGTGGATGCTGCTGATCGGCATGGCCGCATGGGCGCTGCGCTACACGCTGTTCGCCTACGGTGACGCAGGGTCGATGATCTGGATGCTGTACGCCGGGATCATCCTGCACGGCATCTGCTACGACTTCTTCTTCGTCACCGGCCAGATTTACGTCGACCAGCGCGCCGACGTGCGCATCCGGGCCGCGGCGCAGGGCTTCATTGCGTTCATCACGCTTGGCGTCGGCCAGTTCGTCGGTTCGTGGCTCGCCGGCGCCGTCGTGCAGGCGAACACCCTCGCGCCGACCGCGAGCGGCGTGGTCGCCCACGACTGGTCGGCGATCTGGCTGATCCCCGCGGCGGGATCGGTGGGAGTGCTGCTGCTCTTCGCCCTGTTGTTCAAGCCGGGCGAGCCCGGAGTAAGGGCTGCCACGCCGAAACAGGCCCCGCTCACAGCACGCGCGTGACCGCTGGCGGCTTGGCTCGTTGCTGCCAGCTTTGTCGCTGTCCGCTGGTACCTCGCAGGTAAAGTTCGACAAGGCGAGGTACCAGCGGGTAGCTGAAGAGCCGGGAGCTGCGAGCCGTGCTGCGAGCCGTGCTGCGAGCAGGAGCTGAAGGCAGGTGCGGCAACGGGCTGAACCAATCCCCCGTTTGCCCTTCCGTGAAACTCGGATATGTTAGCTCACGTTGTGAGTATATCACCATGTGATCTATCCCGTCTTCCACGGATCAATGCCCCGACCGTCGCTCGGCCTCCTGCAGGGAACCGTCGATGTCCTCATCCTCCGCACGCTCGCCTGGGCGCCGATGCATGGGTACGGGATCTCGAGCTGGATCAATGACCGGAGCGAAGGCGCGCTCGCGGTCGAGGACGCCGCGCTCTACCAGGCCCTCCACCGCCTCGAGCGGAAAGGCCTCCTCGAGTCCGAGTGGGGTATCTCCGAAAAGAACCACCGCGCGAAGTACTACACCCTCACCAGCGCGGGACGGCGGCAGCTGAAGGCCGAGGTCGCGGAGCTTCGCGAGTACATGTCGGTGCTCTTTGAAGTCCTGGATCCGGCCTGACCCCGGCATCCCCATGCCCCGCCCCTCCGGACCCCGGCGTCAGTTCCGCATTCCCTGGCTCAACAGCAGCCAGATCGCGGAAGACGTCGAGGACGAGCTG